>JADJTL010000002.1:600000-900000 GCA_016711215.1 Pseudomonadota bacterium
AGGAAGATGCTGAAGTAGACCGTGCGCAGGGCCAACACGGGCCCGACCACGCCGATGCGCGCGAGCAGGAAGGCCATGAAGACGGTGGCGAAGACCTCGAAGAAGCCCTCGACCCAGAGGTGCACGACCCACCAGCGCCAGTACTCGGCGTTGGTCAGGTGGCTACCCTGGCCGTAGAGCAGGCCGACCATGTAGAAGGCTGGAATGGTGATCGCGCTGTAGAGCAGCAGGTGCGTGATGCCGCCGGCATCGGCCTCGCGGCTGAGGGCGGGACGAATCGCGCGCACGACCAGCACCAGCCAGACCAGCATGCCGGCGATCAGCAGGAGCTGCCAGAAGCGGCCCAGCTCGATGTACTCGTAGCCCTGATGGCCGAACATGAAGCCGTCGCCGCCGAACATGCCGCGGATCGAGGCGTAGGTGCCACCGAGCGCGCCGACCACCACGAGCACCACGGCGACCAGCAGCGCCCAAACCAGCTTGCCCTGATGCGCGGGCTCACGGCCGACGAAGGGCCCGATAAAGAGCCCCGCGGCGAGGAAGCAGGTCGCGATGAAGAAGACGGCGAGCTGCACGTGCCAGGTGCGGACGGCCGCGTAGGGCAGGATCTCCCCGAGCGGAATGCCGAAGAAGCTGGTCCCCTCGACGGTGAAGTGGCCGGTGATCGACCCCAGCGCGGCCTGGATAACGAAGAGCGTGATCGCGATCAAGAAGTAGGCGAGCGTCGCCTTTTGGCTCTTGGTCGGCGCGGGCTCGGCGAGGGTGGTGACCGGCGCGGCCTGGTAGTCCTCCTCGTGGATGAACCGGCGGTAGAGGAAGATCGCAGCGGCGATGCCGAAGATCAGCAAGACGATGCTGGCGATCGACCAGATGACCATCCCGGGCAGTGGCTGATTGCCGACCAGTGGGTCGTAGGGCCAATTGCTCGTGTAGGTATGGCCCCGATCCGGGCGCTGGGTGCCGGCGGCCCAGGCCAGCCAGGCGAAGAAGCTGGCCACGCGCCGGCCGTCCTCGGGATTGCCGATGATGTTGGCCTGCAGGCCCATGCCCTCATGGCCGCGCTGGAAGAGCCCGGTGTAGTAGCGCACGAGGCTGTTGTGGGCCTCGGCCTGGAAGGGGCTGAAGGTCAGGCGATCGGCCGCAGCGTCGTAGCGATTGGTCTTGATCTCCTCGGCGACGAGCGCGCTGATGCGCCCGCGCGTGCCCGTGTCCAGCGCGTTGAGGTCCGCCTGGGTAAAGACCGCCGCGGCCGCGGGGCCGCGTCCGAGATGGCGCGCGGCGAGGAAGAGCCCCATGCGGTGCAGGTAGTCGGCAGACCAGTCGGGTGCCAGGTAGGCGCCGTGACCCCAGATGCTGCCCATATGCTGGCCGCCGCGGCTGTAGAAGTAGCTCTGACCGCCGCGAACATCCTCCCCCGTGAAGACCGTCCCGCCGCCGGCGGCCACCGTGGCGCCGGGAATCGGCGGCTTCTGCTGGTTCATCAGGTAGCCGCCGAAGAGCAGTACCCCGAAGCTCATCGCCAGCAGAAATAGCAAGATCGCCTTCGTCACGCCGCTCTTCATGCGTCACTCCTTGCGCGACCAAACCGGCCGAGGACCGCGCTGGATAGGTGGAATGCGCGGAGCATAGGTGAGTCGCGCTGACCTGCCAAGCGGAAGCGGCGGAAGCGGCGGGCCTGTAGTGGTGGGTCCGCAGGCCAGCGAGGCCGAGCAGCGCCAGCAGCGCCAAGACGACGGCCACGCTCCACGGCAGCACCGACCCGGGGAGCAGCCACTTGGCCGCTACCGCGCCACCAGCGCTGCAGAGCTTGAAGATCAGCGCGTCGGAGCTGCGCTCGCCGCGGATCTCGACCTGCTCGATGCTCTCGAGGGTGTGTCGCACGACCGCCTGGGTCCCGGCGCGCCGAACCAGCACGCCCCGCTCCAGCGAGAGCCCACTGCCCACCAGCATCGCCCAAACCCCGTTGGCGGACGGGGACAAGGACGGCGCGTGGCCCGGCTCGAGGTCCCGCTCCCCTGGCGTCGTCATGCTTCCTCCGAAGCGGAAGCAATCGCGCGGCCGCCGTCGGCGTGCGAGCGCGAGCAAGGTCAGCGCTGCGCGCCACGGACCTCGACGATAGTAGAGCGTTCGCCCCGTCTGGGCCAAGGCTGGGTTCTCGACCGGCTTGTCAGGCGTGCCGAACGGCGGGGGAACGCAGCGGGGCGTCGCGGAGCAGATAGTGGTCCGTGAGCGTCCCGTCGGCGAAGAGGTTGAGGCTGCGCAGCTCGCGGGTGTGGTCGAAGCGCCAGAGGGTGACCTGCATGCCCTCGTAGTCGCAGACCGGGTTGCCCTTGAAGCTGCCGACGGTCTGCAGCCCGGCGACAGGGGCGAAGGGGCGCGCATCGCCGAGCAGGCGGCGCAGGACCACCCGGCGCACGCCGATCGCGCGGCAGCGGGCGAGAAAGCAGCCGAGGTCGTCCTCGTTGTCCGCGTTGACGAGGGCCGAGACCTTCACGGGGATGGTCGCGGCGGCGAGGATCGCGGCCAGGTCGGGGACCTGCGCTGAGCCCATCAGGCGTCGGTAGCGGCCTGGATCGAAGGAGGGGAAGGAAATGCAGGCGCGATCGTAGCTATTGAAGGCGGTGAGGCGCCGCAGCACCCGGGCTCCGTTGGTGTGCAGCGCGAGGCGGGCGCCGGCGTGCAAGCGGCGGCGCAGCAGCGCCAGCAAGCGGCGCTCGTGGCGATAGAGCTGTGGGTCGGAGTTCGTCCCGGTCAAGACCACGTCGCGCACGCGCGCGGCGTTGATGGCCTCGAGCAGCGCGTCGAGGTTGCGCGGCGGGTAGAGCGCGAGGTTGGGTTCGTTGAGCGGCGCGGGCAGCGCGCGACCGACACACCAGGGGCAAGCGCGATTGCAGGGGCCCGCGAAGAGGATATTGGCGAAGTCGTAGCTCAAGGGAGGCGCTGAGGCGGCGAGGGGCGGGGCGGCGAGCGCGAGGCGGTGCGCGCGAGGCGCAGGGCGGGCCGGCGCGCGTGGCGGCCGACCCGCTGTGAGGGCTGTGAGGGCGCGCTGCCGGCGACCGCCGCGTCCAAGTCCAGCAGGTGAGCCTGAACCGAGGGCGCGTAGAAGAGCGCGATCACGCCATTGAGCTGAGCGACGCCAGCCGGGGTCAAGGCCAGCGCCTGCGGGTTGAGCTCCATCAGGCCGCGGGCGACGAGGAAGGCGACCTCATCGGCGAAGACACGCTCCAGCGGCTCGCCGAACTTGGAAAGGAAGGCCGCGCGATCAATCGCGCCGAAGTAGAAGCTGACCGCGCACATCTTGGCCATCAGCTGACGCCGCGGCAGGTGGTAGAGATCCTGGATCGGCAGGCGACGGGCAGCCAGCGCGCGTTGATAGGGGGCGAGGCGCTTGTTGGCCGCGCCAGCGTTATAGGCGAGCGTGCTCGGCGAGAGCGTCTGCGCGCCGAGCCCTAGACCCAGGTAGGGCATCCCCGCAACCACGCGCTGCGTCAGATAGGCGCTAGTGCCCGTTTCTCCCGGCAGGCGCGAGTAGGTCGTCTTGCCCGGCGGCGCATGATAGCCAGCCGGCAGCAAGAGCTGCGTCGCGAGCTGCTGCTGCTGCTGGATCTGCCCCAGCGTGACGCGCGAAGCCTGCGCCGCCAGGCGCGTCTGCTTGTAGCGCATGCGATAGAGAGTGATGGCCTCGGGTCCGAGCGCGATCGCATGCGCGAGCGTGGCCTGCCAGCTCGCGAGCGACTGCCCAGCGAAGCCGTACATGAGATCGACGTTGAGGCGCTTGAACCCCGCCAGGCGGACATGTTCGACGGCGCGACGCTGGTCGTCGGGGCCGCCGGCCTCACGACGCAGCGTGCGCAGCAAAGCTGGCTGCGCGACCTGAATTCCCATGCTGATGCGGTCGATGCCGAGCGCACGCAACGCGACGAGCCGCTCGGGGGCGCGCGCGGCGAGGCGTGGGGTGGTCTCGATGCTGATGTCGGCGCCGGGCGCCCAGCGAAAGTGGCGGTGGACCGCGCTCAGCAGCCGGCCGATCGCTGCGGGCTCGAGCAGCGTCGGCGTGCCGCCACCGAGATCGAAGCCGTGCAGGCGACGGCTGGGCATGTCGAGCAGCGAGGCATAGAGCTCCAGCTCCTGCACCACCTCGTCGGCGTAGCCGAGCGCGCCAGCGGTCGCGGCCTCGCGCTCGACGACGGTGTAGGCGCAGAAGGCGCAGCGCCTGACGCAGAAGGGCACATGGACGTAGAGACAGAGCGCGTCGCTGCCGGCAAACGCGTGGCGCGTCGTCGCCTCGACCGCGCTGCGCGCCACGCGGTAGGGGCGCCAGGTCTGCGCATGGGCGATCGGGTAGGCCGTGTTGGCGAGGTGGTGGTGGCGCAGGCCCGCGGCGAAGACCTCGGCTGGCGCGAAACGCTGGCTGTCGGCGAGGGTCGGCTCGGCCCAGCCGAGCAGGGATGAGGCCACGCGCGGGGGCGCGGGCGTCAGGCTCACGGGCGCGCCTTCGCTGGCGGGCGCGCCTTCGCCGGCGGGCGCGTCTTCGCCGGCGGGCGCGTCTTCGCTGAAGGACGTGCCTTCGCGAGCGGGTAGCCGAGCGTGGCCCACGAGCGCAGGCCGCCGGCGAGGAAGCCAGCCGTCGCGCGGCCGCGCTGCCGGGCGATGCGCGCCGCGAGGAACGCAGCGCGGCCATCATCGTCGATGAAGACCAGCGTGCCCGCCGGCGCGCCGGCCCAGCACTCGCGCAGGACCGAAAGGGGAAGGTGCTGGGCGCCGGCGATCGTCCCCCCGCTGAGCCGCTCGCGCACGTCGACGACGGCGAGGTTACGTCGCCGTCGCTGCAGCTGCTCGGGCGACCAGGCCACCGCCAACTCGACACGACAGGCGCCGGCGACGCTGCCCGCGACGTTGAGCGGATCGCGCGCCGCCGCGTAGGGCGCCGCATAGGCGAGGTCGAGACCGGCGACCGCCTCGACCGTCAGGCCACCCGCCAGCGCAGCGCTGACGACATCGAGGCGCTTGTCGACGCCCTGGCGCCCGAAGAGCTCGGCGCCGAGCAGCGTGCCTTGTCCGCTGTCGTAGAGCAGCTCTACCGTCAGCGTGTCGGCACCCGGATAGAAGGGATCCTGGGTTGGTGCATGCACCAGCAGGCTGCCCAGCGCGCCCCCGACCTGGCGTTGAGCCTCGCGGCGCGTCAGCCCGGCGCGACCGAGCGTCAGGGTGCCGGCGCGCAAGAGCGCGCTTCCGGCGGGCCGGCCCAGGCGCGCCTCGCCCCCGCCGGCATTGGCACCCGCGACCTGTGCGGTCTTGTCGGCGAGCGCGGCCTGCGGATTCCAGTAGGGCGCGTCGCCTGCCAGCGGCGGAACCGCGACGCAGGCGCCGCAGGCGAAGATCTGCGGCAGGCTGGTGCGGCAGCGCGCGTCGACGACGACCGCACGCTCACGGCTGACCTTGGCGCCGGCCCGGGCGAGCAGCCCGCTGCGCGGACGAACGCCCGTCGCGATCACCACCAGGTCGCAGTCGAGGCGCGTGCCGTCGGCGAGCCGCAGCCCACGCAGGTTGGCCGCGGCGCGCCCGGCGCGCTCGGCGCGCTCGATTACCGTGTCGAGGCGTACCGTCACCCCAGCGTCGCGCAACGCGCGGCAGGCCGCGGCGGCCGGCTCGGGGCCAAAGGTCGGCAGGAGCTGTGGACCGCGTTCGACCAGCGTCACCGCCAGCCCGCGCCGGCAAAGCGCGTCGGCGGCCTCGAGGCCGAAGAAGCCGCCGCCGAGCACCAGCGCGCGGCGCGCGCCGGCCGCGATCAGCGCCTGCAGACCCGCCAGATCGCGCGGGGTGCGCAGCGCGAGGACGTTCTTGGCCGGCAAGAGCCCCGCGATCTCGGGCGTTGGCGACTGCACACCGAGCGCGTAGATCATCGTGTCGTAGCGCAGCTCGCCGTCGGCGAGCTGGAGGCGGCGCTGCGCCGGATCGATCGCCTCGACCTGCACGCCCGTGCGCACCTCGATGCGGTAGGTGTCCCGTAGCAGCGCCACCTGCTGCGCCGCCGCGGCCGCGTCCAGTGGCGGGACCTCGCCGGAGAGCTGGAAGGCGAGACCTCCGACGGCGTAGCTGACCTGCTCGGCACGCTCGAGCAGCACGATACGGGCAGCCTCGTTGAGCTCGCGTGCGCGGGCCGCCGCAGTCGGTCCGGCCAGGGCTCCGCCGAGCACGACGATTGTTCGACTCGAGGCTCTGGCGCCCATCATCGCTCCTTGCTAGGTGGCGGCGGCGTTGCTGGGCCAGCAGCGCCCGCGGGCGAGCTCCTCGGCCGCCGCGGCGCCCGCGCCGTCGACGACGAAGCCTTCGCGCTCGACCTCGAAGCCGGCGTCGCGGATCAGGGCGATGGTGCGGTCAGCGCCGTGGCCGCCCGTATTGAGGTAGCCCTCGGCGAAGAGCGAGTTGGCCGGGTAGAGCGCCAGCGCCTCGAGGGCGCGGAGATTCACCTCGCGGCCGCCCGCCGCACGGATCTCGGCGTCGGGGTTCGCCAGGCGAAAGAGGCAGAGCACGCGCAGGCAGTACTCCGGCGTGAGCTGGTCGACGGGGCCCAGCGCGGAGCCCGGCACGTGGACGTAGAAATTGACCGGGATCGAGCGAGCGCCGAGGCCTCGTAGCGTCTGCGCCAGCTCCACTACCTCGGCCGGTGCTTCGCCCATGCCGATGATCAACCCGCTGCAGACGTCGATGCCGGCGCCGCGCGCCGCCTGCAGGGTCGCCACGCGGTCGCTGTAGCCATGCGTCGTGCAAATCTGCGCGTAGCGTTCGGCGCTGGTGTTGAGGTTGTGGTTGTAGCGATCGAGCCCGGCCTGCTTGAGGACCTGGGCGCCGGCCTCGTCGAGCAGACCGGCAGAGATGCAGACCTCGAGCGGTGGATAGGTCGTCTTGATGCGACGCACGAGCTGCGCCAACCACTCGACGCGCCGCGCCGAGGGCCCGCGGCCCGAGAGCACGACGCAGTAGCGGTAGGCGCCGGCGGCATGCGCCCGACCGGCCTCAGCGAGGATCTGCTCGTCGTCCTTGAGGCGATAGCGCTCGATCGGCGCGCGGCTGTTCTTCGCCTGCGCGCAGTAGCTACAGTCCTCCGGGCAGCTTCCGTTCTGCGCGTTGTTCAGCACGTGAATCCGCACGCGGCGGCCAAAGTGGCGCTCGCGCACGGTGAACGCGGCCTGTACCAACGCCAGCAGGGGAGCCTCGGAGGCCTTGAGCAGGCGCAGCGCATCGGCCTCGGCGAGCGGTCGCTGAGCCAGCGCGTCGGTAGTCACGCGCTCGAGCAGGGCAGCAGCTTCAGGTGGGCACGCGGCGGGCGCGCGCTCGTCGGAGATCGTGGCCAAAGTCATGATGGTCCTCGCGAAGCCCCAGATAGCACATGCAAGGGCCCTGCGTCAGGGGCCTTTGGGGGCAGAGGGCGAGCCCGGCCGGAGCCAATGCGCGTAGAGCACGTGGTAGGTCACCTGAACCTCGCCCCCGGCTTCGAGCGCGTGCAAGACGCGACGCATCTCGGCCGCGGCGAGCGGTACGTGGCCTGCGGCCGGAACCTGCGCACCGGCCGCGCGCAGGGCCTCGAGGAAGGCGCGCCCGCTCGGGTAGCGCAGCGCATGCCAGGCCTCGTCGACGACGGCGGACGCAGCGGCGGCGCCCGGGACGCAGGCGCGTTTCGGGCCCAGCGCGGGCAAGGCGTCAGCGAGCGTCCTGACGCTCGGCAGCGCCGGGACGCCGTGACGCAGGCCGAGGGCGTCGTGGGTCGCGCACCACTCGCGGAAGGTGTCCGTGCCGAGCGTGGCCAGCAGCAAGCTGCCGCCGGGGGTCAGGCAGCGCGCCAAGCGGGCCAGCGCGGGCCCCAACGCGGCAAACCACTGCACCGCTAGACTGGCGACGACCAGATCGTGGCTGGCCCGGCCCAGCGCCGGCCACTCGCCATCCATCACGACGTGGTGCGGGGTCGCGGCGCTTGCCGCCGCAGGGGTGGCGGCCAGCTTGGTCCGGCAGCGCGCGACCATCGGCGCAGCGAGGTCCGTCACGATGAGTCGCGCCGCGGGCCAACGCTCCCGCAGCAGCGCCGTGAGAAAGCCGGTGCCGCAGCCGATCTCGAGCACCCGGGGCGCCGCCGGCAGGGGCAGGCTCGCGGCCCGCCGCGCTAGCTCAGCGGCGACGGTCTGCTGCACCCGTGCGTGCTGGTCATAGGTCTCGGCCGCAGCCCCAAAGCTGCGCGCCACGAGGCGCTTGCGCGCCGCGGCCGCCGCACCGTCCCCCAGCTCCTGCTCAGGCTCGGCAATGCTCACGCGCGCTCTTTGCCATAGCCAGCCAAGGCGGTAAAGGCAGGCCGCCGGCGCGCCCCCGCTTGCAGGCCGCTAGCGAGGACCGCGCAGGTCCCATAGACCCGTGATGGCGGTGTGCCAGCGCGCGATCGGCTGGCCCTGGCCCGTCTTGCGGGCCCAGGAGGGATCACCGGTATGCTGCGGAGCGTGCGCCGCCAGGGAAAAGGCGGCGCACGCGAGCAGCGTGGCGACCAGCGTGGCCGCGAGCAGCAGGCGTCGTGGGCGTGCGGGCCGGATGAACGCGCCCACGATCACGATCGCCAGCGCGCCCTCCAGCGCTTGCCTCGCGGGGGTGCCCGCGCCGCAGCAGTGCAGGATGAAGGGCGCCACGATCAGCGCCCCCAGCACCAGACCAAGAGTGGTCTCGAAGGCGCGGCGCGGCGGCGTGCCGCCGGCTAGAGCACGGTATCGGCGCAAGCTGACGACCACCAGGGCGGCCAGCGCGATCATCACACCCAAGGTGACGTAGGCCATTGACAACAACTCTCCAGCGCTCGCGTGCACGCGGCGCTCAGCTCAGCGCGGTTCCCCCACCAGGTGTCACGACCGCGCGCGTCCAGCGCCCAAAGGGATGATACACGGCCCCAGAAAAGAGCATGTCGGCCGCGCCGACTCCGGTGTTCGCCAGGACCGTGCCACCATGTGCCCGCAGCAGGGTCACGCCGACCTGCTCTAGCAGGCTACGCCCTTCCGCACCGGCCCCGACGTTGCAGCCGGTGAAGGTGATTGTCGCACCCCGGACAAAGAGGAATTCAAAGCCGCGCCCGCGCCAACGCCGGGCCGCGCCCGCGTCGAGCGGCGCTGCCCCGATCCAGGCGGCACCGGGGCGTCCGTCGGGCGTCCTCAGGGCGCGCGGTCCGCAAAGCGCGGAGGGCGATGCTAGGCGAGGTCGAAGAAGAGCAGCTCGGCGTCTTCGGTCGCGCGGAGCTCGATCGATGTTTCGTCGGAGATCGCCGCGCCGTCGCCCGCGTCGAGGCGTTCACCTCCGAGCGCCACGCTCCCGCCGACGACCTGCAGCCAGCCATGGCGACCGGTGGTGAACTCATGCCTGAGCCCCATACCGGCCGTGAGCAGTGACGTATAGAGTGCGACATCCTGATGCAAGACCAGTGAGCCGTCCCGACCGTCGCGCGACGCAACGATGCACCAGGCGTCGCCACGAGCATCGGCCGCGAACGCTCGTTGCTCGTAGCCTGGCTGCAGCCCGAGCCGCTCCGGTACGATCCAGATCTGCAGGAGGTGCAGCAGCTGGTCGTCCAGGGGATTGAACTCAGAGTGGGTCACGCCGGTGCCGGCGGTCATGCGCTGCACCTCGCCGGGTCGGATGATCGAACCGTTGCCTAGGCTGTCCTTGTGCTCGATCGCACCCGACACGACATAGGTGAGGATCTCCATATCCCGGTGCGGATGCGTGCTGAAGCCCCGTGCTGGCTGCACGAGGTCCTCGTTGATGACGCGCAGCGCGCGAAATCCCAGGTGCATGGGATCGTGATACGCGCCAAAGGAAAAGGTGTGGCGCGTCTGCAGCCAGCCGTGGTCGGCGTGACCGCGGTCCTTGGAAAGCCTTGCGGTGATCATCTCTGAGCTCCTTCTTCGGCTGGAAGCGCTCGCGCTTAGCGGTTGCACTAGGGTGTCAATTGAACCGGGGGAAGGCCAGGCCGCGCGCTGAACGGTGCGCGCTGAGCTGTTGCCGCGCTGCTGCGGCCTGGGTCGCTAGGCGTGGCGCCAGGCGGCGCTGGCGAGGAGTAGCCAGCCGGCCAGGAAGGCCAGGCCGCCGACGGGGGTCAGGGCGCCGAGCCAGCGTTGGCCGCTGAGGGCGAGCGCGTAGAGGCTGCCGCTGAAGATCAGGGTGCCGAGCAGGAAGCACCAGCCGCTGGCCGTGGCCGCGGCGCCGGGCCAACGGGTGCAGGCCCAGGCGACGGCCAGCAGCGCGAGCGCGTGCGTCAGCTGGTAGCGCACGCCGACCTCAAAGACCGCCAAGAGCTCGGTGGCCAGCCGCCGCTTGAGTGCATGCGCGCCGAAGGCGCCGGCGGCGACGGCCATGCCGGCGCTCAGGGATCCTGCGACGAAGAAGAAGCGATCCACCGGGCGGGAGCCCTATTCGCCGTCGTCAGTCACCGCTGGCGCGTCCGCTTCGGTCGCCGACGTCCCTTCCGGTCGTGCGGCGCCGCGGCGCCGCGGTGGCCGCCGACGACCCCGACGTCGCGGACGCGCTGCGCCCTCGCCGCCTTCCCCCTCTGCGCCTGCCTCGTCGGCTGCGCCTGCGTCATCGACCCCGCCTGCCGCCTCGACCGCCGTCGACCCGGGCCCCGCAGCTGCAGCAGGCGCGGCGGTCGCGCTCGCTGCTGCTGCTCCCGGCGCTTGGTTCCCGCTGCTTTGGCTCCGCCCTGCCTGCCGCTGGCGTCGCGGCTGCCGCTCCGCTGCTGGTGGTGCTGGTGGTGCTGCTGGTGCTGGTAGCGGCTCGGGGCGCACCAGCGCCTCCTCGCGCTCCGGGCGCGCGCCGCCCTCGTCGTCACCATCGTCAAGCGCGAGCTCCTGGGTCGGGCTGCCGGCCAATCCCGCCCCCTCGCCGTTCACCCCCGCGCCACCACCGCGCCGCCGCCGCCCGCCGCGTCGCCGTCGCCGCCGCCGCGTCGCCGCGCCGCTGTCTTCGCTCTCGCTGCCCGCGGCGACCTCGGGCGCTGCTGCTGCGCCTGCCGTATCCCTCGCCGACACGCTGCCCGCCGCGCCCGCAGCTCCGGCTGCTGGGCGTTCGCGCCGTGAAGGATCAGCGGCCTGCTCCTGCCGCCCGCGCTCGCCTCGTCCCGGCGCCGCAGGCTGCGCCGCCGCGCCCGCGCGCGTCGGTGCTGCGCTGGGCGCCCGGGGCCCAGTCTCCGCTGTGCCCTCCCCCGCATCGGCCACGCCGGTCCAGGCGGGGCCATCGCGCTGAGTCCACTCCAACTCCTCGTCCGCGCGATGCAGGTGGCTCGCGGCCACGACCTCGATCTCCATCCCGAACTTCAGCTCCAAAGCGGCGAGCTGGCGCCGGCGGCGATTCTGGATCGCGTCGGCGATCTCGGGGTGCAGCCCGACACGCACGCGACGCAGCCGCCCGGTCGCCGCGCGCGCCTCGATCCGCCGCAGCAAGCGCAGCCCGATCAGCTCTGGGCTGGGCAACATCCCCGAGCCCTGGCAGGTCGGACATGGCCGGTGCATGCGTTGGCCGAGCGCCTGTTTGAGGCGCTGGCGGTTGATTTCGATCAGCCCGTTGTCGCTGATGCGACCGACGTGCGAGCGGGCCTTATCCGCCTTCAGCGCGTCGCGCAGCTCTTTCTCGACCGCCTGAACGTGTTTGCGCGCGCGCATGTCGATCAGGTCGACGACCACCAGGCCGCCGATGTCGCGCAGTCGCAGCTGCCGCGCGACCTCCTTTACCGCCGCCTGGTTGGTCGTGAAGGCGGTTTCGCCCTGCGTCGTCCCACGCGTGTTCTTTCCCGAGTTGACGTCGATCGCGGTCAGCGCCTCGGTGTGGTCGATGACGATCGAACCCCCGCCGGTCAGCGGCACGCTGCGCTTGTAGATCGACTCGATCTGCCCTTCGAGGTTGTAGCGCGAGAAGAGCGGCACGACGCCGTGGTAGGAGGTCACGGTCAGCTTGCTGCGAGGCAGCGTCGCGGTGACGTAGTCGCGCGCCTTTTCAAAGAGGCCCGGCTCGTCGACCACCAGCTCCTCGATGCCCGCGTCGAGGTAGTCGCGCAGCGCCTGCACCACGAGGTCTTGGTCGTCATAGAGCAGACAGGCGCCGCTGCCGCGCTCGGCCTCCGAGAAGATGCGCTTGGCCTGCCGCACCAGCACCGCGAGGTCCGCCTTCAGCGCCGTCTTGGTCTCTTCGGCCGCGTTGGTCCGCACGATGCAGCCGTAGCCCTCGGGCAGCGCCAAGCTCTTGGCCTTGTCCTTGAGTTGGGCGCGCTGCTCCTCATCCTCGACCTTGCGCGACACACCGCAGGAGGGGTCGAAGGGCAGCAGCACCAGGGAGCGGCCCGGCAGCGAGAGGTTCGTGGTCAGCGCAGCACCCTTGGTGCCGACCGCGTCGCGCGTCACCTGCACGACGACCGGGCGCCCCTTCTGCATCACCTGATCGACCGACGGCGCCTTGCCACCCTCGGGCGGCGAGCGGTGGTAGGCGGCCGGCACGATGTCGTGCGCCGTGAGGAAGCCGTGCTTCTCGTCGCCGAAATCGATGAAGGCGGCCGCGAGGCTGGGCTCGACGCGCGCGACGACGCCGCGGTAGATGTTGCCGCGCTTGAGACCCGCCTCGGCGATCTCGATTTGATAGCTTTCCAGCGTGCCGTCGGCTACGACGGCGACCCGCAGCTCCTCCTGCTGCTGGCCGTTGATTAGCATCACGCGACTCAAGGTATCTCCTTCAGAGCGGCCAGTCGGCGGGCCCGACACTGACCAGCATTCCTTCACCGCTGATGGGAAAAGACGCGAGCAACGCGCGCAGGTCGGCGGCGGTGACCGCCTCGATGCGCGCCAGTTGCTGCTCGATCGTGCGCGGTTCGCCCAAGACGTCGATGTCGTTGGCGAGCTGCATCAACCGTCGCATCGGGGCGTCGCCGTCGCGCGCAGCATTGGTGCGCATGGTGTTGGCGACGCGCTGCACCTCTTCGGGCTCCGCCCCCGAGCGCTGAATCCTCGCCGCCTCGGCCCGCAGCGCGTCGAGCGCCGCCCCCGCGCGCTCGGGCTCGCAGACGGCGTAGAGCACGAAGACACCGATGTCGCTGTAGCTCATGTAGAACGCACCGGCGTTGGCGCAGACCCCACGCTGGATCACGTTCCAATAGATGCGGCTGTTTTCGCCGCCGAGGATTCGCGCCAGCGCCGAGACGCGCGCGTCATCCTCGGCCGCAGCCGGCGCGGGGAAGCAGAGCATCAGGGCCTGCTGTTTGAACTTCTCGTGCCGCTGCTTGGCTACCCCGTTGGTCAGTCGCGGCGCTGGCTGCGTGCGCCCACCGGTCGCGCGCGGCCAGTCAGCACAGCAGGCCTCGACGAGGTCTCGCACCGCCGTCGGCTCGAGGCGCCCGCTGGCGACGAAGATCAGGTTCTCGGGCCCGTAGCGCCGAGCATGATAGTCGACCATCTGAGCCCGGGTCAGCGGGCCGATCGTCTCCGGCGTACCCAGCACGCTATGCGCCAGGGGCGTGCCACGAAAGAGCTCCTGGCTCGCCAGCTCGAACATGCAGCTCTGCAGGCTGTCGCGGTACATCGCGATCTCTTCGAGGATCACCTGCTTCTCGGTCTCGAACTCGGCTTGCGGCAGCGTGCTGCGCATCATCTCGGCCAACAGCTCGAGCTGCGGACCGAGGTTAGCGGCGGGCACCCAGCCGTAGTACATCGTCTTCTCCTGGCTGGTGAAGGCGTTGTGCTTGCTGCCCAGTCGATCGAAGCGCTGATTGATCTCGACGCAGCTCGTGCGCGCCGTGCCCTTGAAGCACATATGCTCGAGGAAGTGGCTCACGCCGGCCTCTGCCGGCTGCTCGTCGCGCGAGCCGGTGCGCACGAGGAAGCCGCAGGCGGCCGAGGGTACGTGATCCACGGGCTCGAGGCAGAGCCGCAGACCGTTGCTCAGGGTGTAGGTAACAAAGCTGGACACACAGTTCCTCGTGATCGGTCGGTCGTCACTCGCAGCCAGCGAGGGCCGCGGCGGCCCCTCCGACGCCGGCGTCGCGCTCAGTCGCCGAGGTGAATCGGCTCGCGGCCGACGGTGACGATCGAAAGGGCCTCGCGCGGATACCGACGCAGGTAGCCCTGGACGTCGGCGAGCGTGACGCGCCGCACCGCCGCCAGCCGTTGCGCGGCCGGCCGTGCGTGACCAAGATGAAAATGATCGACGAGCAGATCCCCGACGCGCCGCTGCACCGAGGCTCCGCTGGTGACGTCGTCGGCGATCAGCCCGGTCTTGGCGCGCTCGAGCTCCTCCTCGGTCAGGTCATGCTCGAGTCGCGCCACCTCGCGCAGCAGGGTCTCATAGGTCTCACGGCAGCGCTGCGGCGTGGTCGCCGCGCCGACATGCACCATCCCCGAGTGGCGCGGCTGTTCGTGCCAGGCGCTGACCCAGTAGACCAGCCCGCGCTTCTCACGCACCTCGCTGAAGAGGCGGGCGCTCATGCCGCCCGAGAGCACGGCGAGCAGCACCTGCTCCACCGGGTACGCGGGGTCGTCGTAGGCCACGCCGGGGAAGCTGATGCCGATTTGCGTCTGCTCCAGGTCCTTCGGCACATGACTCACGGCCGCGGTGAAGCGCGCCCCCGCGTCCAGCGCCTCGGCCGGCAGCGCCGACAAGGCCGCGAGCCCCTCCTCGAGCGCCGCGCAAAGAGCGCCATCGTCGTAGGCGCCAGCCACGGCGGCTGTGACGGCGCCGCGGCGGCAGACGCGCCGCCAAAGCTCGCGCGCGGCCGCGGCATCGACGCGCTCCAGGCTCTCGGCCGTGCCGAGCGGGTGGCGTCCGAGCACCGGACCGAAGGCCTGCACGGCCATCTGCCGGCGGAGGAGGGCGCGCGGCGAGTCCTCGAGGCTGCTCAGCTGCTGGCGCGTCAAGGAGATCGCCGTCTTGACCGCGTCGTCGGGGAAGACGGGCTCGACGACGAGCTCGCCCACCAGTCGCGTCGCGGCCGGCAGCAGCTCCGGCAAGGCGGAGACGATGAAGACCCAGCTCTGTCGCCCCGTGTAGACGGCATAGCGCGCCCCGAGCGCGTCGAAGGCGTCTGCCAGCGCGCGTGCGCCGTGCCGCGCGGTGCCCTTGTCGATCGCTTGCTCGAGCACATAGGCCAGGCCGAGGTGGTCGGGAGGTTCGGCCGCGGTCCCGCCGTTGACGCGCACGATCAGCGTCGCCGTGTGATAGCCGGGCATCTTTTCGCTGAGCAGATCGACACCGCAGGCCAGCGTCCGCTGCTCGATCGCGGCGCTGGCCGCCGTCGAGGCGCTGTGCATAATGGCGCACTCTAGCACAGTCGGATCGCCCGTCAGCGACCGTTCCAGCCTGAGGAGTCACGCCAGAATGCGCGCGCATGCAAAGGGTGCTGTCCAAGTCGACCCGCCGCTCCGAGACCTGTCGCCGCGCCCGAGGTTGGCGGGCCCCGCTGCGGCGCTTGGTCGCGCGCTGGCCGTGCTGCTGCTGCTCGGTGCGCTCGGCGGCTGCCTGGAACCTTTTCCGGCCCAGCCCAGGCTGCCCCGGACCCCGACTTCAGGCCAGCGCGCTGCCGCCGGTCCGGACCCCGCCAAGCGCTCGGCGGCAGGCTCGGCGACCAGGGATGCTGCCCTTGCCCCACCGGCCCAGAGCGAGGCCCAGGCCTGGCGGCTGATCTGTGACGCCGAGGAGCGGGCCGGCGTCGATCCGGCGGCCCCCCGCGGCGAGCGTGCCGGCCAGGTGGCCGAATGGATCGTCGCGCACGTCAGCAACAAACGCGCGCGGCTGTGGTGGATCGAGTTCGGCAAGCTCGAGCGCCAGCATCAGCGGCGCGCCTTCCTGGCGGCGGCCTCGCGCGGCGGCGTGGCGCAATGCCGCCTGGCCGAGCTGCTCTTCGGCGCGACCTCGTCCCTCGGCGACGCCTCGCTCGCCAGGGATGCCTCACCCCACGGCGCCGCCGCGCCCGTCGATGCTGGGACGGCGAGCCGCCGATCCGCTGGGCAGGCGCCTTGAGCGGCGCGCCGGCTCGGCTGCCTCATCGGCCACGACGCGGCGACGAGCTGGAGACGACGATCCTTGGCCTCAACGCCGAGGGCTTCGGCGAGGCCCTCGTCGTGGCCGAGGTCGGACCCGATCGCGTCGCACGCCAATACGAGCTGCGCATCCGGCGGGCCTTGCCGGGTGAGCGCGTCCGCGTGCGCATCGAGGGGCAGCGCCGAGCCGGCCTGGTGGCCGACGTGGTCGCGTTGCTCGAGGCCGCGCCGCAGCGGATCGCGCCGCGCTGTCCGCACTTCGGTGCGCCCGCCGCGCCAACCCCTCCATGCGGTGGTTGCTCGCTGCAGTCCTGGCCCTACGAGGCGCAGCTCGCCTTCAAGCACCGCCGGGTGCAGGCGCTGCTCGCCCCGGCGGGCGTTGCGCCGGAGCAGGTGGCGCCGGTGCTCGGCCAGGCCGAGCCCTGGTACTACCGCAACAAGATGGAGTACTCGTTTCAGCCCGGCGCGGCGGGCGGGCTGCGGCTCGGGTTGCATCCGCCCGGGCAGGCCGGCGTCGTGCTGCCGCTCAGTCGCTGCGACTTGCTCTCGCCCGGCGCCTCCGCGCTCCTGCCGCGCCTTGCGGCCTGGGCGGAGGCCCAGGGCCTGCCCGCCTACGAGCCTCAGCGCGATCTTGGCTTCCTCCGCTCGCTGACGATCCGCGAGGGGAAGCATACGGGCGACCGCATGCTCGTGCTGCTGACGAGCGACGACGCCGAGGTGCCGAGCGCCACCGGCTTGCGCCCGGCCGCCGCCCTTGCCGCCGACTTCGCCGCCGCCGCGCGGGACCTGGCCGCGCAGCTCGACGCCGAGCTGACCTCCGTCTACTGGACGCGACAGGTCGCCCTCAGCGGCCAGCCGACCCACTTCGTCGAGCAGCTGCTCTACGGCGACCCGGTGCTGCACGAGGAGCTGCACCTCCCCGGCTGCGCGCCGCTACGCTTCGAGATCCACCCCCGCGCCTTCTTTCAGCCCAACACGCTGCAGGCCGAGCGGCTCTACGCCGAGGTGCTGCGCGCCGCCGCGGTCGACGGGTCCGCGCGCCTGGGCCGCGCGCTCGACCTCTACTGTGGCACCGGGACGATCGCCCTCTGCCTGGCGCAGCGCTGCGAGCAGGTCGTCGGTGTCGAGCTGGTCGCCGAGGCGGTCGCCAATGCCCAACGCAACGCGACCTTCAACGCCCTCGACCATGTCCGCTTCCACGCCGGCGACGCGCTCAAGGTCGCCACGCAGGTACTCGGGGCGGGTCCGCCGCTCGATCTGCTGGTCGTCGACCCACCGCGCTCGGGTCTGGGGGTGCCGGCGGTCGAGGCGGTGCATCGGCTGGGCGCGCCCCGGGTGGTCTACGTCTCGTGCAATCCTGAGGCGCTGGCCAACGACCTGCGCGCGCTCGCCTACTACGGCTATCGCGTCGAGAGGGTGCAGCCCGTCGACCTCTTTCCGCAGACGGCTCACGTCGAGAGCGTCGCGACCCTCGTGCGCAGCCCCCTCGCCAGCGCGGGCTGAAGCTGCTGGCCGTCGCGACGCCGCGGGCGCGAGCGGGCTCAACCGGCGCTCGTCAGCCCCGCGGCGCCTCAGCGCCGAGCTGCGCCAGCACCTCGTCCAGCGTGATCTTCGCCGGTATCCGGCCGCTGCCATCGGCCGCGAAGAGCGCTGAACGCGCCGCGCCGAGGCGCTGGAGCCGAAAGCGCGCCGAGGTTGCGAGGACGCCCAGCCCGTAGACCATGCTGCGGCGGAAGTTGATCGAGGAGGCCTCCTCGAAATAGCGCGTAGGACAGGAGACCTCGCCGATCCGGAAGCCGCAGTAGATCGCCTGGGCCAGCATCTGATTGTCGAAGACGAAGTCGTCAGAATTGCTGAGCAGCGGCAGCGTCTCGAGCACCTCGCGGCTCCAGGCGCGGTAGCCGGTGTGGTACTCGGAGAGCTTGTGGCCAACCAGCAGGTTCTGCGCCGCCGTCAGCGCTCGGTTGGCGACGTACTTGTACAGTGGCATGCCGCCGGCGAGCGCGCCGACGCCGAGGATGCGCGAGCCCAACACCACGTCGAACTCGCTCTCGGCGATCATCGAGGCCATCGCGCGGATCAGCGTGGGTGCGTACTGGTAGTCGGGGTGGAGCATCACGACGATATCGGCCCCGCGCGCCAACGCCGCCTGATAGCAGGTCTTCTGATTGCCGCCGTAGCCGCGGTTCTGGGGATGACGCAGCGCGTAGATGCCAAGCTCGCTGGCGAGCTCGAGCGTGCCGTCGCCGCTGTGATCGTCGACGAGAATGATGTCGTCGACGAGGTCCTTCGGCACCTCGTCATAGGTCCGGCGCAGCGTCGCCTCGGCGTTGTAGGCGGGCAGCACGACCGTGATGCGCTTGTGGTTGATCATCCTTCGCTCCTCGTCTTCGCGCGGCCAGGTGCTGGTCGGCGGTGCCCGGCGGCGCTCGCCCTCAGCAGGGTAGTTCGTAGAGGTGGTAGGTCTCATCCGTCAAGGCCGCGGTGAACTGCGCCAGAAGGCGGGTCGCCTGGCGGAAGGCGGCGACCTCGCTCGGTGTCGAGGTCCAGAGCTTGTTGTAGGAGTAGCGCAGGACGATCGGGTGCTGATCCGCCAGCGGGTAGTGCCCAAACGCGATCAGCACGGGCCGGTGGTGGCTCCGGCAGAGCTGCTGGGCGCTGGCCAGCAACTGACCGAGACTGAGCGTCACGCGAGCGCGCGTGGTGAACGAAACCGTGCGGCTGAAGCGCTCCTCGCGCGGCACGTAGATCGCGTTCGGCACCCAGTAGGGCAAGGACTCGAGGCGGAAGTCGGGCTCGCCGATGACGATCGCCTGCCGCAGCCGCGGGCGCGCGCGGATGAAGGCGCCGAGGCTCGCGTTGGCGCTCAGCTCGCCCCGGAGGTCGCGTCGCGCGGCCCTGTAGCCCAGCGCGAGGTGATGCGCGAAGAGGAGCGGTAGCGCGCCGTAGACCGCGAGCGCGTGCAGCTTGCGGCGCAGCTGTGCGCTGCGGGGGCGCGGGCCCGCATCGCGCACGATCCAGTAGAGGGCGACCAGGAACGCGAGCAAGAGACCCTGATGCCGGATCGCGCCGTAGAAGATCGCGACGAAGAAGGTTCCGAGCAGCACGGTGGCGCCGGCCAGCGCCAGCGCCGCGCGTGGACGAATCAGCAGACCCACCAGCAGCGCGCCCAGCATCAGGTTGGGCAGCGCGGGCAGCCACGGCGGCAGTGGCCACCGCGGGAGAATGGCGCCAAAGGCGGCTCCGGGGCGCAGGCAGGCCGCGCCGACCACGGCGATCAGGCGGCGTGGCGTTGGCAGCGTGGGGCTGGCGACGATCGTCTGCGCGTCGGGGCGGACCGTCAAATAGGCCGAGAGCACGGCCAGGGCGACAATCCCGACCACCAGCGCCCGCGGCCACAGCCAGCGCCAGCACCTTGGGAGGGGCGGCATCGCGGGCAGATCGTCGAGCAGCCACATCCCGAGCAGCGCGCAGCTCAAGATCATCGAGTGCGCGTTGCTATGCGCCAGCGCGGCGAGGGTCAGCGACGCCGCCAACCAGCGCCGCTGGCGCTGGCGGTAGAGCGCGGCGAAGCTGAAGAGCAGCAGCATGCTGATGCCGTAGTTGCGCGCCATCACGGTGTACTCGTAGAGCGGCAGCACGCCGAAGATGAAGAGGCCCTTGAGCTATAAGGGCAGCGGTGCGCGCCAGTAGAAGAGCCCCACCGCCGAAGCGCCGACCAGCGTGCTAACGACGAGCAGGATGGCGTAAGAGCCGGTCAAGCCGTAGCCCAGCCGCAGCAGCAGAAACCAGAGCAGCGGATGCCCTTCGTTCTTCAGCGCCGCCGGTAGCTGCCACAGTTGCTCGGGGGCGATCGCCAGCGAGAGCGCGCGCACCTCATCGCGCCAGGGCTCGTGGCGCAGCGCGACGCAGACCACGGTCGCTGCCCAGCTCAGCAGCAAGAGCGTCGAAAAGGCGCTCGCCGCCGGCGAGGCCCAGGGCCTCGAGCCGTTGAGCGCCTTGAGCGCCTTGAGCGCTTTGAGCCAAGTGGGATGCTGCCGAGGCGGGGAGGCCATCGAGCCGCGCCTAGATCCGGTACTGCTGCTGCATCCAGTCGCGATAGCTCGCGTCCATCACCGAGCGCCACCACGGCTCCTGCTCGAGATACCAGTCGAGGGTCGCCGCGAGGCCGCGCTCGAGCGTCCACTGCGGCCGCAGCTCGAGCTCGCGCGCTGCCTTGCCGGCGTCGATCGCGTAGCGACGGTCGTGGCCTGGTCGGTCCTGGACGCGCACGATCAGCGAGGCGCAGGCTGCGCCGCGTGCGGGGGGCGCCTCCGGGAAGCGCTGGGCGAGCGCGGGCTCCGCAGCGAAGCGCTGGTCGATCAGCGCGCAGAGCTGCGCCAAGAGCTCGAGGTTCGCGCGCTCGCTCTTGCCGCCGAGGTTGTAGGCCTCGCCGAGCCGACCGCGCGCGATCACCGCCAGGATGCCCTGCACGTGATCCTCGACGTGCATCCAATCGCGGACGTTGCGCCCATCGCCATAGAGCGGGATCGCCTTGCCCTGCAGCGCATGCAGGATCACCAAGGGCAGCAGCTTCTCGGGGAACTGATAGGGGCCGTAGTTGTTGGAGCAGTTGGAGATGGTCACCGGCAGGCCATAGGTGCGGTGGTAGGCGCGCACGAGGTGATCAGCGGCGGCCTTGCTGGCGGCGTAGGGTGAATTGGGCGCGTAGGGCGTCGCCTCGTGAAAGGGCGGATCGTCGGCGCCGAGCGAGCCGTAGACCTCGTCGGTCGAGACCTGGTGGAAGCGCCGCGCCGCGCCGCTCGCCGCCGGCTCGGCGCCGCCAGCGAGCCACTGCGCGCGGGCCGCCTCGAGCAGGGTGTAGGTGCCAACGACATTGGTTTGCACGAACGCGCCCGGGTCATGCACCGAGCGGTCGACGTGGCTCTCTGCGGCGAAGTGGACGATGGTGTCGATCGCCTCGTCGCGCAGCAGCGACCTGACCAGCGCGGCGTCGCAGATGTTGCCGTGGATGAAGCGCAGCCGTCCCGTTTCGTCCTCCGCCGGCAGGCTCCCTCGGTGTCCCGCGTAGGTCAGCGCGTCGAGCACGACCACCCGGTCCGCCGGCCGTGCCGCGCGCAGCGCGTGAACGAAGTTGGCGCCGATAAATCCCGCGCCGCCTGTGACCAGCCAATTACTCGCCATCTCGCACCTCGCGCAGCATCTTCCGCAAAGCCTCGCGCCAATGGACCGGCGTGTGGTCCAGCGCCGTCCACGTCGGCCGTTTATCCAAGACACTGCAGGCTGGCCGGCGCGCCGGACGCAGCATCGCGCTGCTGGGGATCGGAAAGACCGGCGCTGGCGCGGCGATCAGGCCCAGCGCCTCGGCCTCCTCGCGCACGGCGACGGCGAGGTCGTACCAGCTCGCTATGCCGGCATCGGTGAAGTGCTGCAGGCCGTGCAGCTCCGGTCGCTCGGCGAGCTGCCAGAGGGTCGTGGCCAGCGAGCGCGCCGAGGTCGGCGTGCCGAGCTGATCGTCGACCACCTCGACCCGCGGGCGTTCGCGGAGCAGGCGCAGCATCGTCGTGACGAAGTTGCGCCCGCGGGCGGCGTAGAGCCAGGCCGTGCGGACAATCGTGGCCCGCTCGCCGAGCTGCTCCAGCGCGTGGCCTTCGCCCGCGCACTTGCTCGCCCCATAGACATTCAGTGGCGCGGTCGGCGCGTTGGGGGGGTAGGGGTGGCCCTGCAGCCCGTCGAAAACGTAGTCGGTCGAGACGTGGAGCAGCCGACCCTCCCCCTCGGCGAGGGCACGAGCCAGCGTGTGGACCGCCGTGGCGTTGATGGCGTGGGCCAGCTCGGGCTGCGCCTCGGCGCCGTCGACGTCCGTGTAGGCGGCGGCGTTGATCACCAGCGCTGGGCGCAGGGCGGCAACCAGCCGCTGGAGCGCCGCCGCGTCGCACAGGTCGAGCTCCTGCTCGGGGACCGCGATCAGCTCATGGTGCGGTGGCGCCGCGCGTTGCAGCACCCCGCCTAGCTGGCCGGTTGGCCCGAGCAGCAGCACCCGCATCGTCTGCATCCTCTTCCTTCGCCCTCAGTCCGGCCGCGCTTCGTGATAGACGACCGCGTCCGCTAGGCTGACGCCGCGCGCGTCCTTCTCCGAGACGATCGGCGCAGCCAGCAGCGGCCAGGCGATGGCCAGCTCGGCGTCGTCCCAGCGCAGGGTCTGCTCGCTCGCGGCGACCCGCGGTCCGGTGCAGAGGTAGACCACATCCGCGCTCGCGCTCAGCACGTAAAACCCGTGAGCGAAGCCCGGCGGGATCCAGACCGAGTGCTTGTTGGCGGCAGAGATCGTCATCCCGACCCATTGGCCGAAGGTCGGCGACGGGCGGCGCAGGTCGACCGCGACATCGAAAATTTCGCCGGTGATCGCGCGCACCAGCTTGCCCTGCGGGGCCGGCGCTTGGTAGTGCAGGCCGCGCAGCACGCCGCGGGTCGAGTGGCTATGGTTGCACTGTACGAAGTGCAGCTCGAGCCCCGCCGCGCTGAAGCTGCCGGCGTTCCAGGTCTCGGTGAAGAAGCCGCGCGCGTCGTCGTAGACGTCCGGCTCGACGATGATCACGTCCGCAATGGCCGACGGTCGCACCTTCATTGCGGGGCCCCGTTCATGGCTCGGTCGTCGGCTCCGCCAGCAGCTCGCGCAGATAGGCACCGTAGCCGGAGGCCGCCAGGCGATCGGCGAGGCGGGCGAGCTGCGCGCGGTCGATGAAGCGCATGCGGTAGGCGACCTCTTCCGGGCAGCCGATCTTGAGCGCTTGCCGGCGCTCGATAATCCGCACCAGCTCGCCGGCCTCGGCCAGGGCGTCGTGGGTCCCCGTGTCGAGCCAGGCAATCCCGCGGCCGAGCAGCTCGACCTCGAGCGCGCCCCGCTCGAGATAGACCCGGTTGACGTCGGTGATCTCGAGCTCGCCGCGCGGTGAGGGCTTGAGCTGGCGCGCGATCGCCACCACCTCGGCGTCGTAGAAGTAGAGGCCCGTCACGGCGTAGTGCGACTTGGGCTGGACGGGCTTCTCCTCGATCGCGATCGCGCGGCCTGCCTCGTCGAACGAGACCACGCCATAGCGCGTCGGATCGCTGACGTAGTAGCCGAAGACCGTCGCACCCGTCTCTCGCGCCGCGGTGGCCTGCAGCCGCGCGGGGAGCCCCTGACCGTAGAAGAGGTTATCGCCGAGCACCAGCGTCGTGGGTCGGTCGCCGATGAACTCGGCCCCGATGATGAACGCCTGGGCCAGGCCGCCCGGCTGGGGCTGCGCGGCGTAGCTCAGCTCGAGGCCCCACTGCGAGCCGTCGCCCAGGAGCTGGCGAAAGAGCGGCTGCTCATGCGGCGTGGTGATCACCAGAATGCGGCGTATCCCGGCGAGCATCAGCACGCTGAGCGGATAGTAGATCAGCGGCTTGTCGTAGACGGGCAGGAGCTGCTTGCTGACGGCCAGCGTCAGGGGGTGCAGGCGCGTACCGCTGCCGCCTGCCAGCACGATGCCGCTGCGCATGGGAAGGCTCATCTCCGCGCCAGGTCGGCCGACCGCTGCGATCGGTTGCCGCGCGCGCTGACGCTCAGTTCGAGGAACGGCCGCCGACGCCCTTGGTGCCCGCGGTGACGACCTTGGCCGCCTCCTTCGGGCGCAGGCTGCGGGTGGCCTTGCCGGCGCGCCACATCTCGCTGTTGCCCAGCTCCGCCAGCTCGGCGCCGAGCCGCTCCTGGTAGCCCTCCGCGCCGCAGGCCTCGATCACCCGGCGCGTCTCGCTGCCGTCGCGCACGCGGCGGTAGAGCTCCTGGAACACCGGCAAGGTGGCCTCCTTGAAGCGCGGCCGCCAGTCGAGGGCGCCGCGCTGCGCGGTCGCCGAGCAATTGGCGTACATCCAGTCCATGCCGTTTTCATCGACGAGGCGGATCAGGCTCTGCGTCAGCTCCTCGACCGTCTCGTTGAAGGACTCGCTCGGACTATGGCCGTTCTCGCGCAGCACCTGGTACTGCGCCTCCATCACGCCGGCCAGGCAACCCATCAGCACGCCGCGCTCGCCGGTCAGGTCGCTGTAGACCTCCTGCTCGAAGGTGGTCGGAAAGAGGTAGCCGCTGCCGACGCCGATGCCGAGGGCGATCGCCCGCTCGCGGGCGCGGCCCGTCGCGTCTTGCGCGACGCCGAAGCTCGAGTTGATCCCGGCGCCCGAGAGGAAATTGCGGCGCACATTGAGCCCCGAGCCCTTGGGCGCGACGAGAATCACGTCGACCTCGGGCGGCGGCACGACGCCGGTCTGTTCCTTGTAGGCGATCGAAAAGCCGTGGGAGAAATAGAGCGCGTCGCCCTTGTTCAGACACTTCTTGATCGCCGGCCAGATCGCCTTCTGGGCCGCGTCGGCGACGAGCATTTGGATGACCGTGCCGCGCCGTGCGGCCTCCTCGATGTCGAAGAGCGTCTCGCCGGGCACCCAGCCATCATCGATCGCGCGCTGCCAGTCGCGCTCGAAGCGCTTCGCCTGTCCGATGATCACGTTCAGCCCGTTGTCGCGCATGTTGAGCGCCTGGGCAGGGCCCTGCACGCCGTAGCCGATCACCGCGATGACCTCGTCCTTGAGCACCTCGCGGGCCTTCGCCACGGGGAACTCCTCGCGCGTGACCACCTCTTCCACGACGCCACCGAAATCGATCCGTGCCATGACTCACTCCTCACGCTTCGCGCCGCAGGACACCCGCGGCGGGTGCGTTGATCTACCCGAGCCACCCGGCCTTGTCCAGCGGACGCGACGGCTGCCGCCTGATCGGAGGCGGGCGCGACTTGCGGGGGGCTACTTGATCGCCAGCAGCTCGATGTCGAAGACCAGCGTCCCGCTCGGTGCGCCCGCGCGGCTCGGCTGATCCCCATAGGCCAGCGCGCCCGGGATCCAGAAGCGCGTCCGCTCGCCGACCACCATCAGCTGCACGCCCTCGGTCCAGCCCTTGATCACGCCGTTGAGCGGAAAGGTCGCCGGCGCGCCGCGCACGACCGAGCTGTCGAACATCTTTCCGTCGGTGGTCCAGCCGCTGTAGTGCACCTCGACGGTGCTCTCAGCGCGCGGATGCTGCTTCCCCTTGCCGCGCTGCAGCACGCGATAGGCCAGCCCGCTGGCCGTGCGCTTGGCGCTCTTCGGCGCCGCGGCGACGTCCGCCGGCACCTTGGGGGGCTCCGCTGCAGGCTGGAAGGAGAGCAGCTCGACGTCGAAGACCAAGAGGCCCGCCGGTGCCCCGGGGCGCATCGGTCGCTCCCCGTAGGCCAGCGCCGCCGGAATCCACAGCCGGCGCTTCTCGCCGACCGTCATCAGCTGCACGCCCTCGGTCCAACCCTTGATCACGCGGTCCAGCGGAAAGCGTGCCGGGGCACCCCGCCCGACCGAGCTGTCGAAGCGCCGGCCGTCGGTGGTCCAGCCGGTGTAGTGCACCTCGACCATATCGCTCGCGCCGGGCCGCGCTCCCCCTTTGCCCGCCTGCAGCACCCGCGAGGCCAACCCGCTCGGCGTGCGCGACGCATCGGCCGGCGGCGCGGCGACGTCGCTCGGGGCCGCCGGTCCGGGAGGCTCGGGCCGGGCCATCGCGGCCTGCGCGACCTGGGCCGCCTTTGGCGGCGCCGCAGCCTTGGCCTGGCCGGCGCTCTCTTCCGCGCTCGCGTTGGTGGTGGTCGACGTGGCGCTGCCCGCCCCGGTCGCTTGCTGACCTCGCTGGCAACCCACGCCGAGCGTGACCGCCAGCACTCCAAGAACCATCGGCTTGATCATGGGCGCCTTTTAGCACCAGGCCGGCGGCGAAGGAAAGGTGCTGCGGCGCGGCGCGGCGCGCGGGGTGGCAGCTCTGGAGCGACAGGTTCGGGCGCCTTCAGCTATGCTCATGCGACGCTGGAACCGGCCGCGCTCGGGCGCGCCGCGGTGGATCGTCGTCGGCGCGATCAGCGGCCTTCTCACGCCTGCGGGGGTGCCCTGGCCGAAGGGCGTCAGGGGCTTGTCGCCATGACCTTGGGAGCAATCTTGATGCTACGCAAAGCCTTGGGCCTCGTCCCGCTGGTTTTCTGTGCGGTCGCGGGTTTCCTTCCGATCGCGCGGGCGGACTCGGCTCGGTCGGCAGCCCGCCGGTCGAGCGAGCGCGCTGTCAGGCGGGCACTGCCACCGCTGGCGGAGCTGCAACACCGCATCGTCCGCGTCGACCTGGGCCGGCTCGGCAAGGCGAGCGTGGCCTTTTATCGCCCCTCGCGCAGCGCAACCAATTTTCGAGGGATCGTGCTAGTCCCTGACCTGAGCGCCGAGAGTTGGCGCGTCACCCACCTCCCCCCGATGCGCGAGGCTGAGGGTCTGTTCGAGTCAAAGGTCCGCGCGCTCTTTGCCGTCAAGGATGATCCGGCCGCTGGGCTGGTCGTGCTGCTCTACCGCTACCGGCGCCTGGGCAGTGCTGAGGCCTTTCAGTTCGCCGGCTATGCCTATTGCTTCAACGGGAGGAAGTGGACGATCGATGAGGCGCGCTCGCGCCTCTTGGTAGGCGTTGCCAACGTGGCACAAGCGAGGAAGAAGCTGCTGGCCTGGTCAAGCACACCGTCAAGAACCCCGCTATCAGCGGCCCAGGCCCGTCCTTAGTCGCCCCCCCGGCGAAGGCGCTCGTCCCTCCGGGCCTGGAGGGGAGCCGCAGGGTGCGCGGCTCAGAGGTTTGGCGAAGGGCAGCAGCGCGAGGGCAGCGGCAGCGCGAGCCAGGCGGCGAAGCGCTGGCGACCAGGGTCGTCAGAACGGGTTCTCCACGCAGAGCCCCACGGTCACCAACGGTGTCTCCACGCGAGCGCACGCTTCGAGCCTGCCGTCGCCGTCCGCGTCCCGCAGGCCTGCACTGGCACCAGCGCTGAGACCGAGCGAAGCGCCCAGGGTGACGCTGTTGCCGGCGTAGCTGGCCGTGGTTTCCGTGCCCAGCAGCGCGGCGCCCAGTCTGGAGTGCAGGCCGCGACTGCCGTCCGGGTTGAGCAGCGCGGCCGAGGCATGGGCCGATAGAACCTCGATGGTGCTCTGCCAGCGGAACTCGCCTACCTGTCCCGCGCCGCTCAGCCGGCCCAGGTGGGCCGCGATCTCGGCCTTGTCTGCCGACACGCTGGCCGACGCGGATAGCAGCGAGCCATCGAGCTGGGAGGTTCCTTCGAGGCGTCTGAGTCGGAGGCGCATCGCCGAGACCCCTGCCTCCGCACCCGTTGCGCGCGTGCGAGCATAGGCCTCCGGGCCCGCAGAGGCCTGATCGGGAAGCTGCTGCTCGTCGCCCTCGGCCAATGAGCGTTCGGGGGTCTGTGGTCGCAGCTGCCCAAGTTCGCCGCCGATTCTGCCGCTCATTGCGCTCCCTCCAGGTTAGTCGTCGGTCGTCACGCCCCGCGCTTATCGGCCGCGGCGCGCAGACGTTGCCGATTGGCGACCACGCGCCTGATCGGCGACCCCCTGGACTGGCTCCTCCTCTGCGCGCGCCCGCAGGCGAAGGGCGTGAGAGGAGACAGGACGATGTGCGTTCAGCGTTAGCAACCCGTTGAGCTATCGCTCCCGTCGCGCGTTACCCGGCGGGGCACGCGGCCTCGGTCTGCCGCTGCCTGCGGCGCGCAGGTCGAAGAGGCGCGCGACCGACCCGCAAGACCCGCGCCCGCCCGGGTGCTCTGACTACGGGAGGCCGGCGCGGGCGAGCAGGTCCTGCGCCGAGGCGGCTTGGCACTCCGGGTAGCGTACAGCAAGCATCTCCAGCGTCAGCGCAAGGCCCGAGGCGGCCGGCTGGCTGAACGCCTCGAGCCCCGTCACCTGAGCGACCAAGCGTCGCTCGAACGACGCTGTGTCCGCGCACTCGGTGGCGATCAGCACGAGCTTGCCTTGGCCCGCCACGCCCAACATATCCGTCATGCGGATCACATCGCCAACCTTGCCCACTACCTGCTGCATCAGCCGCTCCGCGGCCGCCAGGCCCGCCTGCCCCACGTACTCGCGATAGCCGCGGACCTCGATCGTGATCACCGCGAAGTCCCGCCCCGACCGCGCGCTGCGCGCCATCTCCCGCGCCGTCTCGAGCCGCAAGAGCCCGAGGTTCGGCAAGCCGGTTGCGTCATCGACCAGCTCCCCGCCGCCGGCTGCATAGAGCCGTACGGCGCGTCTGACCACCGAGGTGAGCTCATCGACGCTCCAGGGCTTCGTCATATAGCGGTAGACGTTGGACGAGTTGATCGCCTCGATCAGGTCGACCGGATCGGTGTAGCCGGTGAGGATAATCCGTATCGCATCCGAGCGCAGGGCGCGCGCCCGCTGCAGCAGCTGGGTGCCGGTCACGCCGGGCATGCGTTGATCGGTGATGATGACCGCCAGGTTCGGGATGGTGGGCAGCAGTGCCAGCGCCTCCTCGCCGCTGCTGGCCCGAAAGACCTGATAGTCGAAGCAGAGCGTGCGCTCGAGCAGATCGATGTTATCCGGTTCGTCGTCGACCACGAGGATCGACACCTCGGCCCAATCCTTCACTGTGACCATGACCTCACCCTTGGCCAGCGCGAGGCACCGGCTGTCGCTGGAACTCGATGAAGAAGCTCGTGCCCTGCTGCAGCACGGACTCGAACCAGATCCGTCCACCTTGGCTTTGCACGAGCTGCAGACAAAGGAAGAGCCCCAGACCCGTACCCGTGCCCGGGTCCTTCGTCGTAAAGAACGGCTCGAAGACGCGGTGCTGGTGCTCCGGCGCGATGCCGCAGCCGGCATCGCTGATGCGCACGGTGACGAGCTCGCCGGTCACCTGGTAGGAAACCTCGATGCTGCCGCCATCGGGCGTGGCGTGGGCAGCATTGAGCAAGATGTTCAAGAAGACCTGACTGAGCTTGCCCGCATTGCAGTGGACCAGCAGCGAGGCCGGGGCATCCTCGCAGACAACGTGCTTCAGCTTGAGCTGATTGGACGCCAGGGTCAGGGCGGTGGCCATGATCTGGCCGAGATCCGTCCAATGGAGCGCATCGGCATCTTGCGGGCGAGAAAAGATCCCAAGATCGCGGACGATCGTGGCGGCGCGGTCGACCCCTGTGTTGATCGCGCCCACGAGCTTCGGCAGATCTCGTTCAATGTAGGCGATTCGCGCCGCGCGCTCGACGCTGCGCAGCTGCTCCGCGAGACCCGGTTGCTCGGCCAGTGCGCGCCGATAGGCATCGAGGACGGTGCCATAGGCGGCCGAATAGCGCTCCAGATGCTGCGCGTTGCCATAGACAATATTCAGCGCGTTGTTGATCTCGTGGGCGATTCCCGCGGAAATGCGGCCCAGTGTGCTGAGCTTCTCCGTCTGCACGAGCATGCCCTGCTGCTCTTTGAGCTGCCTCATCGCGAGGTAGAGGTCGCGCGACTTCTCCTCGAGCAGATGCTCGATTTGCCCACGGGCAAGCTTCTCGCGCGCCAATCGGCGCTCGATGCGCGCCAGACGTAGCTCGCGCTCGCCAGGTGCCAGGCCGCTTGGCGGCGGGGCATCCGCCGTGGACTCACCCGCAGGGGCGCGCAGCTCGCTGAGCTCGGATGCGCTGAGGACCATGTCACGGCCATTCGCCTTCGCCTGAAGCAGCGCGGCATCGGCCTTATGCACGAGATCTAGCTTGCTGCGGCCATGGGTCGGGAGCTCGGCCAACCCCATGCTGACGGTGACGCGTCCCAAGGGCTGCGTTTCACCGCCGGCGAAGGGGTGTGCATTGATGACCTCGCGCAAGCGTTCGGCCACCGCCAGGGCGCCCTGCAGATTCGTGTGGGGCAGCAAGAGCACGAACTCCTCGCCGCCATAGCGCGCGACGACATCATCCTGGCGCAGGCGACAGACCACTGCGTCCATCGCGCTAGAGGCTTGGACGAGCAGCCCGGCCAGCGTGCGCAACAACTCGTCGCCCGCCGGATGACCGCGCGTGTCGTTGTAGACCTTGAACCAGTCGACATCCAAGAAGATCAGCGCGATCGGATGCCCGTGTCGCACGGCGGCCGCGACGTGATTCTGGGCCGCCTCCTGGAAGTAGCGATGGTTGAAGAGGCCGGTCAGACCATCGCGCGTGACCATCTCCTCGAGCTTGCGCCGGCTGTCGAGCAGGTCACGTGTCCGCGCATCCAGGTCGAGCTCGAGCAGACGCTTGGCCTCCGAGAGCTCGCGATTGGTGCGCGCGAGATCGTGGGTCAGTCGGCGATTCTCCACGCAGAGCCGCGCGTACCCCATGCAGCGCTCGACCTCGCCGAGCAGTCGGTCCGCGTCGATGGGCTTGCGCAGAAAGCCGCTGACGCGGCCGCGGTTGACCGCCTCCATCGCGGTCTCGAGATCGGCATGGCCCGTGAGCAGGATGCGTGGGGTCTCCGGCGCTGCTTGGCAGGCTCGGCTCAGGAACTCCACACCGGTCATGTGGGGCATCCGATGGTCGGAGATGATGAGGTCGACGCGCTGGTGGGCGAGCCGTTCGAGCGCTTGCTGCGGCGAGAAGAAGGCTTGCACTTCATAGCGAAGGGCGAGCGTGCGTTCGAGCAGCGCGAGATTCTCGTGCTCGTCATCGACGACCATGATGCTGGGTAGGTTGAGGGACGGGGCTGCCGCTTCCAACACGACGCTACTCCTCTTGGCGCGAGGGATGCTGCGCGCTCAGTCGGTGCGATCCGGCGGTCCAAAGGTGATCACGAAGTGGCAGCTAGGGTCGCCGCGGTGCACGCAAGTGTCGTGCTCGTAACGCACCGTCTCCTTGAAATACGCTGCCACGCCGTCGATCAAGCCGCCCAGGAGCATGCAAAGCTTGCGCGGCGACTCATAGGTCAGCTCGAGTCGGTCCGGGCCTGGGTCAGTGTAGAAGAAGCGCGGCAGCACGGCGTCGGCGTAGAGCTTCTGAACCTCGAGGTGGATCGTGTCCTCGACCGTGAGCAGGAAGCTCTTGGCGCCCATGCCCGGCTTTACGAAGATCGGGAAGCGCTCCACCAGATGCGAGAGCAGGTAGCGGCCGAAGGCGGGCACCAACTGCGGTAGCGGGATCTTCAACGCCTTGCTGGCAGCGGCCACCAGCGCCATGAAGTCCTCGTCGGGATAGGTTTGGGGCCCAAGGAAGATCCCATGGGGTGTCTGCAGGCGCGTGGTCTCGATCAACTCGTCCCACAATGCTTCACCGGCGGTATCCGTCACCATCCGCTCCAACTCGTTGAAGACGATGCCTTTCATGGCTTCCTCCCGCTCTGGATGAGGGTGCGTGGCCGCCGCAGCGCAGTTCGCCGAGCAGCCCTCGCGCCACCCAAGAGTCATCGGCGAGCTCCTGGGAAGATTTAGGCTCCTTGGGTGCGTTCGGTGGCCTCCACACGGTCGGCGCCGTGCCCCCGGTCGGCGCAGTGCCCGGTAGCGCGCGCCGGTGCAGGCGGTCCCGCGCGCCGTGCTCGGTGCTCCGGCGGCCCCCGGAGGCGATCGTGGCGCTGCTGAGCGTGCTCGAAAGCCGTCGCCTCAGCGGCAAGCTCGCCAACGCTTCGGGTCCGCACGGGAGACAGCGGCACGACTTGGATCCCGGCCGAGCCTTCGTTGGTGCGGGCCCGGCGCTGTGCGAGAGTGCGGGCGGGAGCAGCGCGCACGGATGAACCGCCTCGAACCCCACGCGTGAGCGTGTCGCTGCCAGCCCCCGAGCGTAGGCGCGGCGGTGATGCCGAGGCGTGGGTCGAGGCGTGGGTCGAGGCGTGGGTCGAGGCGTGGGTCGTTGGTCGACGCGGGCTCGCGCGGGCGGCGACTTGGGCGCGCGACCTCGGCCTTCCGCTGCGTCCGCCAGCGCGCTTGGTCTTTCACGAGGACTACGTCGGGTCGACCGCCGAGAGCGACAGCCGCCACGCCTTCGACGGCCGACGGCCGCTGCGAATCGTCGAGCGCCTCCGTCGCGCCGGCGTGCTCAGTCGCACGCAGCTGCTGCGGCCCAGCGTGCCGAGCGCTGCGGCGCTGGCGCGGGTCCATCCGGCGGCGTTTCTGGCCGAGCTGCGCCAACCGGCGCGCCTGGCCGCCCTGCTGGCGCTGCCGGTCCACACCCTCCAGCTCCAGGAGGAGCCGCTGCTGCCCTTCCTCCTGCAGAGCGGCGGCACGATGCTCGCGCTCGAGCACGCGCTGCGCCACGCCCTGCCGGTCTTCAACCTCGGCGGCGGCTTTCACCACGCCCAGCGGGACCGCGCCGAGGGCTTCTGCCCGCTCAACGATCTCGCGCTAGCGATCGAGCATGTGCGCGCGCTCGGGCTGGCGCGGCGCATCCTCGTGGTCGACCTGGACTACCATCACGGCAACGGCACGGCGCTGATCTACGCCGCGGACGAGGAGGTCTTCACCCTCTCGTTGCACGGCCAAGCGTGGGTGCAGCTCGCCGGCAAGCGCTCGCACCTCGACCTCCGGCTACCCGCAGGCACCGGCGATGGCGACTACCTGGCGGCCCTGCGCGAAACGCTGCCGCCAACGCTGCGCCGCTTTTGCCCGCAGGCCGCGATCTATATCGCCGGCGCGGACGTCAGCGCCGCCGACCAGCTCGGTGACTTCCGGCTCTCGGAGGAGGGCGTGCTCGAGCGGGATCTCTACGTGGCGCGTTGCTTGCGAGCCGCTCAGGTGCCCTTCGCCGTGGTCCTCGGGGGCGGCTACGGGCCCTTCGCCTGGACCCTGCCCTATAACTTCATCTTCAGCGAGCTGACGGGTGCGCGGATTCCGCCGGCGCTGCGCCCGAGCAACGTGCCGGCCGAGTACGAGCGCATCCGCTCGGCGCTCGGCCCGATCGAGCTGCGGCACGGCACGTCGGCGCTGGCGGCCAGCGACGGCGACGCCCTCCTGAGCCTGGAGCGCGGCGAGCCCTCGCTGCTGCTGGGGACCTATTCGCGCGAGGGCTTGGTGACCGTGCTCGAGCGCTATGGCTTCTTCGCGCTGCTGCGTGAGCGCGGCTTTGCGGCACCGCTGGTCTCGATCGACACCGAGGACCCCGACCGGCAGGTCCTGCGGATCCACGATCGCTGGCCCGATCCCGACCACCTGCTGATCGAGCTGGTGACCCGCTATCGCGCCCTGCGCCGCCCCGCGGGGGTCGCGTTCGCGCCCGACGGTCTGCGCCTGCTGGCGATCGAGTGGCTCTGCATGCAGAACCCCGCCGCGGGCTTCACGCTCGAGCGCCCGCGGCTCCCCGACCAGCGCTTCCCGGGGTTGGGCCTCGGCCCCTGGATGCTCGAGCTGCTGCGGCAAATGGCGCTGCGCCTACGCTGCGCTGGCTTGATGAGCTGTCCGCGCCACTACCACAACGCGCGCGTCTTTGGGCGAGCGATGCGCTTCTTCGATCCGGGGCCAGAGGGCCGCTTTCGCGCCTTGCAGGCGCTGCTCGAGCCCCTCCCGCTCGTCGAGGCCATGGACGCCCTCGCCCGCGGCGCGGTCGTCGGCGAGGAGGGCCTTCCCTTGGACTGGAGCCGCTGGGAGGGTGCGACCCAGGTGCTGGCTACCGATGACGCTCTCCGTAGCTACCTCGAGAGCGCAGCCTATCGGCGCGCCGTGAGCGCGGCCCGCGCGGCCCAGCACCTCCAACTGCAGCCAGGCGGGTGAAGGGCACGGTAGGTCCGGTTGAGGGCGCGAACCGCGCTGCTACCTTCGGGTTCGTGGTGTCAGGCGGGCGCAGGGCCCCGGTGCTCCCCGGCGCGCTTTCCCGCGGCTGGTCTCCGTACCCGCTTCGCTTCCTGGCGTAGCCTTCGGGGGTCGTCTGAAACCCCCAGGACCACGATGAGAGCACGATAGGAGCACGATAGGAGCGTGATGATGCGACGCGCAGCTTGGGCGTTGTGGCTCTGCACGGCTTCTGCCTCGGCTTGCGCCGGTGGCGCTGGGCTTGGCGGGGCCCCGCCGTCTGCGCGCGCCAGGGGCTCGACGTGGGGGCGCTGCTCGACCATCAGCTCGTCGATGTGCTGGTCGTCTCCGACGTCATGACGGTCTCCGATGGACTGGAGCTATCGGCCTGGCGGGATCGCGGAGCGCTCTTGGTGGCCGGGCTGCCGCAGCGCAAGCCCAGGAGCTGGAACTTCCCGCGGGACTTCGCCAACCCGGCCGGATACGGCGCCTCGGTGGTCGCCGAGCGAAGCCGGCTCGCGAGCGCCGCACGCGTGCTGCTCGCCGAAGGCGCCAGTGGGCTCGAGCTCTTCAACTTCGCCGGCGAGGTGCGGACCCCGGCTACGCAGGAGGGCCTGGAAGCGACGGTCGCTGCCGTCCTGAACCCCGGGGCGCAGCCTCCGCAGCTGGCCGTCACCAGCCGGAATGCCGCCGAGTACGAGGGGCGGCTCGAGCAGGTCAAGCGGCTCCCTGTCGAGTTCCGCAACGACGGCAAAGCCTTCCGAGCCTTTGTCAACGACCTCGACGGCGCTCTGCTGCCCGCGACGAACGACCGCTGGTCTGCACCACTGCGCGTTCGAGGGTGGGCGACCCGACTGCTCGACGAGGTCTGGTACCTGCGACTCGGTATCGGAGCGGCCGCAAGAAGCCCCGACCCCACCGGTGCCACGGCGTTCAGTGTGGTCGTCAACGGGTCGCTGCTCTTTCGCGGCAGGGTGGACTCGGATGATCCGTCGCTGACGGTCGTCCCCCTGCCACGGCCCGACGGCGGTCCGGTCGTCGCCACGATGAACGTCGTGATCACCGTCCCCGGCACCTTTCCGCTGCGAGAGGGAGAGAACACCGTGACGATCTACCCGGCCAGCGGGTCCGACCCCTTTGCGATCCTCCAACTCGAGCTCGGCCCGAAGCTCTGATCCAAGGCGATCCAAGTCCCACGAAGCGCACGCCCTGCCTCGCGACCTTGACCTGGCGTCTCCCGCGGTGCTCGAATGCCGACCATGAAGTCTTCGCCGAAGCCGCGTTGGCGCGGCCTCCTCGCCCTGCTCGGGCCTCTGCTGATGGTCACCTGCGACGGTGCGAAGGGGCGGCCCGATGGCGCTGCGTCCAGCGATCGCGCCGTCGATGGGGGCGGCCTCGCGCGCGACCGCGGCGTGATCTCGGCGACCGACGCCGCAGCGGATGCGCGGACTTGCCTCCCGGCGGGGCGGTGGGCCGTCGGCCCACAGCAGGCCCTGCAGCTGACGAGCCTCGCAGAGGATTTCATGCTCGTCTTCGAGCTGCCGCCCTATCTTGTGCCGAAGGGCAGCGGTGGCGAGCGGCTGCTGGCGCTGAGCACGATCTGGCAGGCCAACTGCCTGACGGACATCAATCCGCTGAGCGATCCCTTGACGGTGTCCGTGACCTCGCCCCCCCGTTGCGCGATCGCGAACTACGCCTACGACTTCGGGTCGATCGCTGGCTTCGAGGGCAAGAAGCCCAGCGACCTGCGCGATCCCGATGACCCTTGGTACAAGGCGGCCTGGCGGCGCAGTTGGTACGCCAACCTGAGCCAACACGTGAGCCCCGGTGGTTGGATCTTCGGGGTGGCTCATGGCGAGAACAAGGGTCAGGTCTGGCTCGATCCGACCGACCAGGCGAAGGTCAAGCTCGTCGACCTTGAGGTCTACGGCTTCGACACGACGCTCTTTCCGCATGACAGTCCGGGGCTGCGCGCGTTCGATCCTCTTTCGCGTGAGCGCGAATGCGCCCTGACCCACGGCGCGAGCGAGGCGCGCTATCAGCATGGCGACTGCGCTGCAAACTACAGCGCCTTCGTCACCCTGGTGCGGATGGGGAAATGGAGCGACGTGGGTCTGGGCGTGGCTAGCCCGGGCTACCGCGACTACGGCCCGGTCGCCTGGCCGGTGGATGGCTACGTCGAAGGCAACGCGGGCACGGGCCGTAACACCGTGCACGGCTTCGGCGTGACCTGGGGCGAATTCCTCTACGTTTACTATGTCGACTGGAGCAGCGCACACCTCTTGTCGAGCGACCCCGACTTCAGCGGCGGCGTCGGGGTGAAGGTCGTGCGCGCGCGCCTCGCCGGCCTCGAGCTTGTCTTTGACGACGAGGCGCGAGAGCCGAGCGGGCTCTTCGAGGCCTATTGCGAGGGGCTTTCCTGTTGTGCTGCCCGTGACCCCGACGGCAATGGCTGGGGCCGGGCGATGCCGGCCGGCTTCAGCGCCAAGGACGGCGCAGTCTATGACTCGCTTACCGCGAAGGGCTGCGCCAAGACGATTGTCGACGCGCTCCCCTCGCTGAGCGCGCAGTTCTCTGTCGCGCGCAGCACGGAAGGGGGCCTCGTCGCGGTCCACTGGTCGGCCGATCTGGCGGCCGGCAAGAACAAGCTCGAGCTGATGAGCTCCAGCGACGGCCTCGAGTGGAAGGTCGAGACGACGATCCTCGAGGTCACCGGCTCCGCCGACGACCTGACGATGAAGCACCCCAATCTCCTCGACGCCACCGGCCGCAGCAGCGAGTTGATCGACCCCAAGCACTTTTATGTCCTCGGCGCTCAGCACCAGCCGACGGTCAGGGTGAACGCGATCCCGGTGACCCGCAGCTGCACGCCCTGACGGCCATTGTGCGGACGCTCTCGGCCAGGGGATTGAGGACGAAGGACCATGCCTCATGGAGGTGGGGGCCGAGGCAAGGTGCTCTGGCGCCCCAACGGGCTGCTAGCGGGGTTGAAGAGCGCAGCCCGGGCACCTCTTCAGCGCAGAAGAAGTTTGCAGGAGGAAATGATGAGCGATGAAAAAGTGTTTCGGTATGAGGGAAAAGGCGGGACGGTCACCTGGGACGGTCGCCTCTGTATCCACGTTGGTGAGTGTGGTCGTGCCACCGGCGAACTCTTCGTCAATGGGCGCAAGCCCTGGTGTGAGCCCGATGCGGTCGCTGAGCAGACTGACCTGATGGAGGTGCTTGGCCGCTGTCCGTCGGGCGCCCTTGCGTATGAGCAGGACGGTGTCGCCGTCGACGAGGCGCCCCAACCGCATAATCAGATCGCTGTGGCGAACAACGGGCCTTTTTATGCAACGGGCCAACTCGAGCTCGAAGGCGCCAGGGAGGACATGCCCGGTGTTCGATATCGGGCCGCGCTATGCCGTTGTGGTGAGTCGAGCAATAAGCCCTTTTGCGACAATAGCCACGAGGGCGCGGGGTTTCGTGACCGCGGGGCGATTGGTGACGCGGGGACGGCGCTGGCGTCCGAGGGCGGACCCCTGCAGATCAAGCGCGTAGCTAACGGGCCGCTCTTGCTTCAGGGAAATCTCCGGCTGGTGGCTGGGAGTGGTCGTATGGCGTGGACCGGCACCAAGGCTGCGCTCTGTCGCTGCGGACAGTCGGGCAACAAGCCCTTTTGCGACGGCAGCCACAAGGCCGCTGGCTTCGAGGCGGAGTAGACCTCACCCCGGAGCCCCACCGCCCGCCCCCCTGAGCCTCTCGCCGGCGTGACTCCGGACGACGCCTCCGGGTCGACCGCGATCGTTCGACCGCCCTTCCTGGAGCGATTCCCGTGGCTGAGCGATTCCTGACCGATTCCCGTCGCTGGCGCTGCCTGGCGCCGTGCCCGCGGGCAGGCGGCGGCGTAGCGCTCGGGCGCGCCGGATGCGGGCGCGCCGGATGCGGCGCCGCCGGGCGTGGATTGTGCTAAAAGCCCGGCCTGGCAGCGCCTGGTCCGGCGAGCCGCGGCTGCGCGGCGCGCTGGGTGGTGCCCGCGAGGACCTCGATGGAACAGATCACCAGTCTCAGCGAGCGAATCACTACGCTCAAGGATATCGCGCTCTCCTTGCAGGAGGGTGCGATCCACACCCGCCTACTGCCCGAGGTCGACAAGATCCTGGCGCTGCCCGACGAGCTCGGCCCGACCACCGTCGGTGAGCGCGAGGCAATCGCGCGCCAGGTGCGCGAGTACGAACAGACCTTCGACAGCATGGGCTACCGCCTGCTCGAGCAGCTCATGCCGAGCATTGGCGTGTCGCAGATTTTTCAGGTCGTGCGCGCGGCCGACAGCTTCAAGGCTCAGCTCAGGCGCCGGGTCGGCACGGTGTTCAAGGCGCACGACGGGACGCAGGTGGAGATCGATGCGCACGTCTACGACGTGCTGACGCGCTACAGCCTGTCGATCGGTACACCACCGGTGACCGAGGCGATGCGCGAGCTGGTCGCCCGCGTGCTCTTCGGCAAGCCGACCGACGAGCTCTTCACCTTCGGCGAGACGCTGGTCCAGAACCCCACCGACTTCGAGTCGCTGCTGCGCTCGTTGCAGCAGCTCGTCGACGCTAGCCTGCACTACAACACGGCGGCGGAGGAGGCGGCCTTCCTGCGGGAAGCCTGCGACTACCTCAACTTCGAAGGCGGTCGGCTCTTCAACCGCGTCGTGATCACGGAGAGCCCCAACCGCGTGGTCGAGCTGATCGCGCGCCACCTCTTCGATAAGTTCAGTCCCGGCGAGGCGCCGCCCCTGCGGCAGGTCGAGGGGGTCGATGGCCTCGACGAGCAGCTAATCGAGCGCATGCATGCCGAGCCGAACGCGGTCTTCGTCGCGCGGGTGACGCGGATTCCCCACCGCTTGTTGCAGGGCGACGGCGTCCACCAGCGCTGGCGCAGCGTGATCGGTAGGCTGCTGCTAATCGACGACTCGCCGCGGGCGCGGCAGTCGAATACGACGATTGTCTACACGCTCTTTCCGCATGTCGCGCGCACGCTGCGCAACATCCAGACCAGCCTGGCGGGGCGGCCGGCGAACACGCAGCTCCAGCTCCGTCGCTTGCTCGAGCGCTTCACGCCGCAGGCGCTCGGCGCGATGCGCGAGGCGATCGGCGGGCGGCTGCAGGCGCTGGTCGAAGAGGGGGTCCTGGCGACGACCGTGGAGCAGGTGCGCGCGGAGGACTGGCGCCGCGACGCCCTCTTCGACTACCTCGCGCTGGTCAAGCTGCAGCGCCTGGTGGCCTTCGTCGAGCGCGTGGCCAGCAGCGACGATGCCGCGCGCGCCGAGCTCGGCCGGGAGCTGCGCGAGCAGGTGGCGCACGACTGGATGCGCTACTTCTATCGGGGTCTGCCTCCCGCCGAATATAGCGCGACGGTCGTCCCTGGCGGCGGTCGCGGCGCCCTGACGCTGATCGGCGAGTTCCACCGCGAGCAGGTGCGTCAGCACGTGACGCACTTCTGCCGCGACCAGCTCGCCGGCTGTCGGCGCCGTCTCGACGAGCTGAAGCAAGAGCTCGCCATCCCCAGCTCGAGCACCGACGAGATCGAGGCCGGGGTGCGCCAGTCGCAGCTGCGCGCTCTCTCGCCCAGCCAATGGGAGCCCGGCACGCAGGACACGACGCTGCCCGACCATCTGGCGCAGACGATGGCCTATCGCTTGGCCGACGCGGCCGGCCGGCTGGCGCGCCGCGCGCGCGAGGGCGTCGAGCGGGCGGCCTTCGGCAACGTCACGGGGACGGCAGCCGCGCTCTTCAAGCGCACCCTCTCCGACGCCGGCTTCGGCGCGCTGCACGGCCATCTGGAGCAACGCTGGGGCGATCAGGTCGGCCGCGCCGACCGTCGCTTGCGTCATGTGCTGGGGCCGGTGCAGGAGGTCGTGCGTGCGGTGCAGCGCTCGATGGACGAGCTCAAGGGCGAGCTCGATCCGGTGGCGGTCAGCGAGATCGAGGCCGTGCTCAACGTCGTCGAGCAGGGTTATTTCTATCCGACGCTGGTGCTGCCGGCGATGGCCTGGAGTTACGGCGACGTCTTTCCGGCCAAGGACTACCCGCCCGCCAGCACGATCCGCGTGCCCCTCAACCAGCACCACGAGCTCGACGCCGACGCGCTGCTGACGCGCCTCGAGGAGCTGCGTTACCTCTTCCGGCGCTTCCCGGAGCTCTTCGAGCTGCTCTGCCGCAGCATGCTGCTGGTGATCAACTCGCCGCATAACCCGACGGGGGTGGTCTACCGCCGCGAGACCATCCTCAAGCTGCTGCAGATCGCCGCGGAGTACGGCCTGACGGTGGTCGACGACAACTCGTACCACAAGATCGTCACGCGCGAGGTCAAGGCCCGCGAGGGCGACGCCTGCGTTGCCCAGCTCTATGAGCGCCACCGGGCGCAGTTCTCCCGGCCGGTGCGCATGATCACGGTCGGGGCGACGACCAAGGGGCTTCAGGGCTCGGGTGATCGCACCGGCTTGATTCACGCGAATCTGCCCGGGGCGGTGGCCTATGCCGCCGAGCACGCCTCTGAGCCGCATCTGATGTCGCTCTACCTGACGCAGCTCAAGCTCGAGGCTGGGCTCGCCGCCAAGCGCTACACGCGCCAGCTCGAGCAGCTCGCCGCGCAGATGCTCGACCCGACGGCCTCGCCCTGGGAGCCCTTGCAGCGCTTGCTCGAAGCCGAGCTGGAGCAGGCTGCCGACCTGCGCTTTCCCACCGTGGCCTTCGATCGTCTGCTCGGCGGCTACGAGCAGCTGCTGCGCCTGAAGGGCCGGGACGCCACGCGCACGCACCTCTCGGCCAGCCTCAGCGAGCTGGTCGGGTCGATCAAGGGACTGCGCCTCGAGCGACGCCTGCGGGAGGATGTCGAGCAGCGCCTGCAGCAGGCGCGGCTGGCCTATCTGCGGGTCTTCAGCGACGACGCGCAGGCGCCCGAGCTGATCGAGCCGCAGGGGGCGTTCTATTGCTGCCTGCGGCTCTGCGCGGCCGATGACGACCGGCACGTGCGCGAGTTTCTGCGCGCCCTCGCGCGCCACCGCAAGGTCGATCTGACCTACGCGGGCCGCGGCTTCGTGCGGCTCTCGCTGGGCGGCATGTTGAAGGGGGATGCCCGCAGCTACGATCGCCTGGGGCAGGTGGTCGAGGTCTATCTGCGCGCCCTGATCAAGTACTGGCAGCGCTTCTGCGCCTGTGAGCGCGACCTGGGGCAGCTCGAGGCGATCTTCAAGCGCGCGGGAGACGACGCCGCGGGCGTGCCCGGCACGAGCCCCTCGGCGGGGCCCGCGGGCGCGCCCGGGGGGGGCCATTCGGATGACGCGCTGGCGCTGCTCTGGGAGGACCTGAGCGCCCTGGTCGCGGCCCATCCGGCGCCAGCCGGACGCGCCGAGGTGCAGCGCGGACAGCGAATCGAGCTGAGCGAGCGCGGCATCATCTACTGCATCGAGGAGGGGCGCTCGGCCGCCGAGAAGATCTTCGTCGAGCTGGGCGGGCCGCAGCCGGCTACCGACGCTGAGGAGGCGGCGGTCGGCTACGGCGGCTGCGAGGCCGTCCCCGAGGTGCTGAGCAGTCACGCCTTTCGCGTCGTCTATCGCCGCCTGCTCAAGCAGGTCTATCGCTCGCTGCCGGCCCTTGCGGACCTCTCCTTCGAGCAGGTCGAGAATCAGTATGGTCCGCTGGCCTGCCAGAGCGCCTACTTCGACCGCCAGTTGATCGACGCTGTCTTTCGCAGCGTGCTCGCCGCGATGTATCGCGCCTGGCATGGCAGCAGCACGATCAAGGTGCTCGTCGCGCGCTTGGCCGCCCGCCGCCACGCCGAGAAGGTCGCCGCGCTGCACGGCATCAACGAGAAGCTCAACCAGCTGCTCAACGAGCTGATGTTCGCCTTCGAGCAGCCCGACGAGGTGGTGCGCGCCACCGGGACCTTCGAGATCGGCTACGAGGCCCTGGGCGGCATCGAGCCCCACCCCGACCTGCCGGCCTACCTGAAGCGCGTGATCAGCGGCTGCGACTTCGCCGGCGCGACGGTCGCGCTCAACCCGGCGCCGAGCTATGTCACCGGCGCGGTCAAGCGCGTCGCCGACCACCGCTATCAGTTCACGCGGCGCGAGGTCGAGCGTGGCGGGCGGATCACGCCGATCGAGTACTTCCACCGCCGGCTGGCGCTCTTCGCCGAGCTGAGCAACCTGGCGCATTACGTCTGCAAGGCGGTCCAGGTCGGTCCCTTCAAGATGCTGCTGGTGATCCACCGCGCCGACTTTCACCTGATCTGCGACGAGCTGCGGCTCTTCCCGCAGATCGAAGAGGTGCAGCTCGCGCCGGCGCTCCATCGCCTGCGTTGGGATGGCGTGCTGCTGCTCGGTATTCCCGCCAAGACGCTGGGGGACAGCTTCAAGACCGGCTATGTGCTCGACCGTCAGGCCGACGGGGCGCTGCTGGCGACCGCCTGGGTCGCACGCGAGGATGCGACCGACTATGTCGGCTTCCTCAAGAAATCCTTGCTGACGCTCCATAACGAGCAGGTCAAGGCGCTGGGCGGGATGCCCGTGCACGGCGCGATGATCACGATCACCTTCAAGAACGGCCTGCGCAAGACCGTGGCCTTCTCGGCCGACAGCGGCACCGGCAAGTCCGAGACGATCACGGCGATGATGGAGCAGCTCGCGAGCGGCGTCGGCCAGGCGGCCGAGCTCTCCCGCATCGACATCTTGGCCGGCGACATGCTCTCGCTCTGGCGGGGCGAGGACGACCAGATCTACGCCTTTGGCACCGAGACCGGCGACTTCCTGCGGCTGACGGACATCACCGAGACCTGGAAGGCGCGCTTCGGTGATCTGATCCGGCGCGGCAGCTTCTCCAACCTGCACTTCCTCAAGAACCCCCGGGTCACAATCCCAGGCATCTGCGACATGCAGAAGGTGCTCTCGCCGACCCGCGTCAACGGCTTCTTCTACATCAACAACTACGAGCCGGTGAGCGGCGGCGCGGTGGAACTCAGCGACGATCCGCACCATGTGCTCAAGCACACGCTGGTGCGCGGCCTGCGCAAGAACAAGGGCACCAGCGGCGACCAGCCGACGCTGCGCGCGGGCCTCGAGTTCGCCGGCCAGGCCGCGTTGGTGACGCGCTTCCGCCACGCAATCGACGAGCTCTTGGAGTGGCAAGAGCGCAAGGTCGACGGTCGGTCGCTGACCTGCCTGGCCTACCGCGACGGCGCCGATGACATCTACAAGGCGCGCGAGCTGGTCGGGCAGGCCTTTCGTGGACGTGAGTTCGAGCACGGGGGCAAGCGGCGCCGGATCGCCGCCGTCAGCTATGACGTCCTGCGCAACCTCTTCTGGCTGCATAGCCTCGACCGGCTCAGCCTGCCGCTCGACCGCACGGTCTACGATCAGATCTACGAGCCGCTGGTCAGCACCTTCTGCGGCAATCCCTTCGTCGACGCCGAGGGGATGGACCGGACGCTGAGCACCTTCGCCGAGACGATGCGGCTGGCGCGCGTCCACACGGGGTCGATCAAGACGCAGCTCGCACGCGATGGCTACGAGTTCAGCGGGCCGGCCGAGGCCGCGCGCGATGTCGTCGTGTTCTTGCTGGAGGACGAAGAGGTCAACGCGCGCTTCCAGCGCAACAAGGCCAAGGTGCATCGAGCGATGCAGTCGACCTATCGGCAGGTGCTCGAGGCGGGCAGCAACCTGCCGGTCGAGCTGGAGGGCTACAACCTGCTCCTGCTCGAGGCGCATGAAAGCACCCACGTGGCGTTCCAGGGGATGGACGGCGAGCTCTTCACGCTCTCGACCCCGGAGTATCGCCACAAGAAGCTGGTGGCTGAGGCGGCGCGAGCGCCGACGGCGCCGCGTGCCAAGACGAGCGCGGCGGCGAAGCCAGCCGGCGTCAGCCCCGCGCGCTTCGTGCCCGCTCTGGCCCTGCCCGAGATGACGGCGGCGATCGCCGACATCTGCGAGAACCCGAACCTCGACCTCGGACTGGCCACGCTCGAGGTCGACCTCTCCGACTACCGGCGGATCCGCTACTGGAACTCGATCGACGAGCTGACCTATCAGGTGCTGCTGCTCAACGGGGTGATCAGCATCGGTGCGACGGGTGCCGAGCTGGCGCGCTTCCCCTACGAGGTGCGCAAGGCGCATTACGTGGCGCAGCTGATCGTGGCGCAGCGACCACCCGAGCGCGCCGTCGAGGAGGTCGCGCCGGCGCGCCCCGCGCGCGCGCTTGCCGGATCACGCAGCACCAACGCCAAGCCGAGCGGGAGGGACGCCTGATGTTGGTGATGAAGTTCGGAGGCAGCTCGCTGGCCGACGGGGCGGCGCTGGAGCGGACGGCGCGGCTGATCGCTGCGGAGCGCGAGCCGGTGGTCGTCGTCTCCGCGATGGACGACACGACCGAATGGCTGCTCGAGGCCGGGGCCTGCGCCGAGCGAGGCGACCCGGCCGCCTGTGCGGTCGAGCTCGCGCGCTTGCGCTCATTGCATCTGTCGGCCGCCGGCGGCGATCAGGGGCTGGCTGAGCAGCTCGAGGCGCTGATTCGTGATCTGGAGTCGATCCTCGAGGGTGTGCGCCTGCTGCGCGAGCTGACGCCGCGCTCGAGGGCGCTGATCGTCTCCTTCGGCGAGCGTCTCTCGGCGCTGCTGATGGCCGGCAAGCTGCGCGCCTGCGGCCGATCGGCCGAGGCGGTCGACGCGCGAGCGCTGATCGTCAGCGATGAGCGCTATGACGGGGCCACCGTGCTGCGCGAGCCGACGACCGAGCGCATCCGCGCGGGGCTGCAGCCCTTGCTCAACGCCGCGGCGATTCCAGTGGTCACCGGCTATATCGCCGCGACGCCCGCCGGCGTGACGACCACGCTGGGCCGCAGCGGCTCGGACTATACGGCGACCCTGATCGGGGCGGCGCTCGGCGCCGAGCAGATCGACATCTACACCGACGTCGACGGCATCCTCAGCGCCGATCCGCGGCTGGTCAAGGAGGCGCGCACCTTGCCGCAGGTTTCGTATCGCGAGGCGGCGGAGATGGCCTATTTCGGCGCCCGCGTGCTGCATCCGCGGACGATCACGCCCGCAGCCGAGGCCGGCATCCCCGTGCGCGTGCGCAGCACCTTCTTGCCTGAGCGCCTCGGCACGCTGATCGCGCCCACTGCGCCGACGCTGCCGCTCGGGGTCAAGACGGTGACCTCGATTCATGGTCAGGCGCTGGTCACGATCGAGGGCCGCGGCATGGCCGGGATACCCGGCGTCGCCCGGCGTATCTTCGAGGCAGCCGAGCTGGCGAGCGTCAACGTCGTGATGATTGCGCAGTCGTCGTCGGAGCAGGCGGTGTCGTTGGTCGTGGCCGAGGCCGATACGACGCGGTTGATCGCCTCGCTGCACGAGCGCTTCGCCCCCGAGCTGGCCCGCGGCGCGGTCGAGCAGGTGGCGGCGCAGCACGAGATCGCCGTCGTCTCGGTGATCGGCCAGGGGATGGCGGGGACCGCGGGCGTGTCGGGGCGCTTCTTTGGCGCGCTGGGGCACGCCCACGTCAACGTGCTGGCGATCGCCCAGGGCGGCTCGGAGCTCAGCATCTCGGCGGCCGTGCGCGAGCCGGAGGCGCGGCGCGCGGTGCGGGCCAGCCATACGGCCTTCGGCCTGACGCGGGTGATCAACGTCGCGCTGATCGGCTGTGGCCGGGTCGGCGGGACGCTGCTGCGGCAGCTCGACCAGACCCGGGTGCGCCTGCAGCGCGAGCTCGACCTCGAGCTGCGCCTGGTGGCCGTCGCCACCAGCGAGCGGATGCTCTTCGACACCGACGGCCTGCCGCCCGCAGGCGTGCTGGAGCAGCTCGAGCGCGCTCCCGCGCGGCCGAGCGATGAGGCCCTGATCGCGCGGCTGCTCGAGCAGCGCTTCAGCGATGGCGTGCTCGTCGACGTGACGGCGGCCGACACGACGGCCCTGCACCTCGCGGCGCTCGAGGCTCGCCTGCACGTCGTCACCGCCAACAAGTTGCCGCTGAGCGGCTCGCTGAGCAGCTACCGCCGGCTGCAGGCGGCGAGCCGCGGCGCCGGCGTCCGCTACAACTACGAGACGACCTTCGGCGCGGGCCTGCCGCTGCTGCATACGCTGCAGGAGTTGATTCACACCGGTGATCGCCCGCTGCGCATCAGCGGCTGCCTCTCGGGTACCCTCGGGTTCCTCTGTAGCTGTCTCGACGAGGGCATGCCCTTGGCCGAGGCGGTTGCCGAGGCGGAGCGCCTCGGCTTCACGGAGCCCGATCCGCGCGAAGATCTCAGCGGTCGCGACGTCGCGCGCAAGGCGCTGATCATCGCCCGCGCCTGTGGGATGGCGCTCGAGCCCGAGGACGTACAGCTCGAGGCCGTGGTCCCGGCGCTCGAGCAGGGCCTGCAGCCGGCGCTCGCGGCCTTCGCCCCGCGCCTCGCCGAGCGCGTGGCCGCGGCGCGGGCGAAGGGGCAGGTGCTGCGCTACGTGGCCGAGATCACCGAGGCCGGGGCGCGGGTCGGGCTGCAAGAGGTGCCAGCGAACGGCCCCATTGGCTCGCTGCGGGGGCCGGACAACATCGTCGTCTTCCAGACCGAGCGTTATCGCGAGCATCCGCTGGTGATTCGCGGCCCCGGCGCGGGAGCCGATGTCACCGCCGCTGGTGTGCTCGGCGACGTGCTGAAGACCGCCGGCGTGGCCGGGCGAGCGCTCGGCGCGGCGGCCCTCGAGGAGACGCTCTAGCACGCTCTCGCCGCTGCTTACCCTCTCGCCGCTTTCTACCCTCTCGACAGGGCCGGGGAAGTCGTGCGAAGGAGGGCGCGTGATTCAGCTCCTCAGCGACCCCGCCACCTGGGTCAGTCTGCTCACGCTCTCCGCGCTGGAGATCGTGTTGGGCATCGACAATATCGTCTTTCTCGCGATCCTCGCCGGGCGTCTGCCGGCAGCCGAACAAGCGCGCGCGCGCCGCCTCGGGCTCTTGCTGGCGTTGGCGACGCGCCTGCTCTTGCTCTTCGCCATCACCTGGCTGATGGGCCTGACGCGCGAGCTCTTCCGCGTGCTCGGCCACCCCTTTAGCGGACGCGACCTGATCCTCGGCGCCGGCGGGCTCTTCTTGCTGGCCAAGGCCACCTTCGAGATCCACGACAAGCTCGAGGTCCAGCCCACGCCCGAGGACGGCGGCGAGGCGACGCGCGGGCGCGCCCGCTTCGGGCTGGTGCTGCTGCAGATCGCCCTGCTCGACCTCGTCTTCTCGCTCGACTCGGTGATCACCGCGGTGGGCATGGCCCAGCATCTCGCGGTGATGATCGCGGCGATGGTGATCGCCGTCGGCGTGATGCTGGTCTTCGCCGAAGGCGTCTCGACCTTCGTCGAGCGCCACCCGACGATGAAGATGCTGGCGCTGGCCTTTCTGCTGCTGATCGGGGTGATGCTGCTGGCCGAGGCGACCGGCCGCCACGTCGAGCGCGGCTATATCTACTTCGCCATGGCCTTCTCCTTCGTCGTCGAGCTGCTAAACATCCGGGTGCGCCGGACGCAGCCGAGCCCGCTGGCCTTGCCGGATTCCCCGGTAGAGCAGCCTCAGGCGCGCCGCCCCAGCCTCTCGGAGTGAAGCATGAGCTCAGGCCACCAGGACAGCCCGATGCCGCCTCGACGCCACCCGCGCAAGGCCCCTCGGCTGGCGCGGATCAGCACCATGCTCAGCCCAGCGCTGCTGATGATGCTCGCCGCTCCGGCGCGGACCGAGGTTGCGACGGCGGGTTTCGGTGATCAGGCCCACTCCGCTGGCGGCGGTGGCCGGTCCGCGATTTCGAGTTTCATCAACATCATTTCGCATCGGGGAAGGGCCTACGCCCTCACCGATGCGGGGCGGCCAGGGCAGCCCGCTGAGGCCCTGAGGCTGGCGCTGCTGCCGTCCGATTCCGCGGGCCTGCGACGTGGCGGAGCGGGCGCGGGGCGACCGTCGAGCCCGCTGCTGACCGAGCCGCTGGTGCGGGATCGTCGTCACCACCTCGTCTTGCACGAACTCCACGGCCCGAAGGAGGCGCTGGAGCGGCTCACTGAGATCGTCGCGTTGCCGGTGGCGCCGCGCCCCGCTGCGGAAGGCGTCCGAGGGAGTCTGCTCGGGGCGCACCGTGCGTCGCCTGGCGTCGGGGCCTTCGACCTCCATGGCCCGGCCTCGTCTGGCGTCGAGAGTGATTGGTATTCTAGCCCGGTGGCCTTGGAGCTTCCGGCCGCGGCGGCATCGGCGGGCCTGGGGCTCGCCGCGCCGGTCGTCGATGGCGCCGGCGAGACCTTGCTTGGGGTCATGGCGGACTACTCGGCACGCCTCGTGGCGGCAGAGCCCTCACCGCTGGTCGTAGGGACCGCGACAGTGACGCCCCTCTGCTTGCCGATGCTGGACCATATGCTCGAGCAGGCCCGCGCCCAGCGTGAGCACAGGATTGGCAGCATCGCCGGCCTCAATGGAATCGCCGAGGTCGAGCTGCCCGAACCGGGCTTTGTCGTCGATGGCGCGCTGCGCGTCTCGCGGATCCACACTGTGGGGCCCGAACGCCTCGCGGGGCTGACGCTCGGCGACAGGATCACCCACCTCAACGACCGGCCGATGGCGACGCCGGCCGACCTGCTCGAGGCCTACCTCGAGGCCGGCGAAACGCCGCTGGCGGCCCGGGTATGGAACGAGCTCTTGGGCGAAACACGCTCCGTCACGTTCAAGCCCTCTTCCGGCGACGCGCTCGACCGGGCCCGGCTCGACGCGATTGGTCTGGCCGTGGCGTCCTTTGACGGCGGGGCCTTCGTAACCGACGTGTTCCCGGCGCAGGGTCTTCCCGCGCTGCCCCTTCGACCGACCGATCTCGTGCTTGGGGGTGTCCTGCAGGTCCCGATCGTCAGACGCGTCTCTGGCGCGGGCGGTCGCCTGACTCTGACCCAGACCTTCCCCGTTCCTGTCGTGACCCGCTTGAGCACGCGACAGGAGCTGCTGCGCTGGTTGGTCGAGGCCGCGACCAGACCCTTTCCGGCCGCGCTGGTGGTCGCCTATCCCGACGGTGCGGTCCGCCGCGTTCCGCGACAGGAGTGGCAGGCCCACGCCGAGGTCCTGCGCGGCAACATCGCTGGTGGCTGGTCTCAGCCGAGCCCTTGAGCTGCCCGCGCCGCCGAGCGCGCTGCCAGCGCTAGCTGAGCGGCTTGATGAAGACGGCCGACTTGCGCTGGTAGTTGTACATCGCCTGCTTGGCCAGCGGCAGGTCGGCGACCTTGGCGGGTTCGAAGCCGTGCTCGCGAAACCAATGGGCGGCGTGGGTCGTCAGCACGAAGAGGCGGTCGATGCCGGCCGTGCGTGCGCGTTGTTCGAGGTACTCGAGCAGCGCGCCGCCGCGTCCCTCGCCGCGATAGGCCGGATGGGTGGCGACGCAGGCCAGCTCGGCTACCGACTCGGCGACGAAGGGGTAGAGCGCCGCGCAGGCGAGGATGCCGCCGTCGCGCTCGATCACCACGAAGCGGTCGATCTCGTGCTCCAGCCGCTCGCGCGAGCGGCGCACGAGGACGCCCTGCTCCTCCAGCGGCACGATCAACTCGAGGATGCCGCCCGCATCATCGATCGTCGCCGGCCGCATGCCCTCGTAGGAGTCGCTGATCAGCGTCCCCACGCCATCGCGCGTGAAGAGCTCCTGGAGCAGGGCCCCGTCGAGCTGGCGCTCCAACAGATGGACGCGGCGCACACCGGCACGACAGGCGCGCAGGGCCAGCCGCAGCAGCGACTGCGTCGCCTCGCCGAGCACGGCCGCCTCCGCCCGGAGGCGCTGCTCGACCTCGGCGCTGCTGAGCTGGCGCAGCGGTTGACTGCGGGGGTCGCGCGGCCCGGGCTGCTCGGCCAGAAAGAGCAGCTTGTCGGCGCGCAGCGCCACGGCCGCACTCATCGCCACGGCGGGGGAGTCGAGATAGAAGATCTCACCCGTCGGCGAGTAGGCGATCGGACCGAGCAGCACGATCGCGCCGACCCCGAGCGCCGCCCTCATCGCGTCGGCATCGACGCGGCGCACCTCACCGCTGAAGGCGAGGTCGACGCCGTCGCGCACGCCCAGCGGCCGCGCGGCGACGAAGTTTCCGGAGACGACCCGCAGGCGCGGACCGGCCTGGGGCGCGTTGGCCAAGCCGCGCGCGAGCTGCGCCTCGAGCTGCAGCCGCACCGCGCTGGCGGCCTCGCTCGCCTGCGCCAGCATCGCCTCGTCAATCAGCGGCAAGGGTTCACCCTCCGCGAGCGCGAGCCCCGCCCCGCGCGCGCGCGCGCGGAGCTGCGGCTCGGCGCCGAAGACGACGATCAGGCGCACGCCAAGCGTGCACAGCAGCGTCAGATCGTGGGCCAGGTTGTGAAAGGCCGGGTCCTGCACCGCCTCGCCACCGAAATGCACGACGAAGGTGCGCTCGCGATGGGCGTTGATGTAGGGGGTGGAATCGCGAAACCAGCGGACGAAGCTGGCAGAGTCGATCACTCGGTCCATGGTCGCGCTCGCTGCTCCTCGGGCTGCAGGCAGAACCTGTCGATCAGGCCGCGCAGCAGCGCGATGGTGGGCTCGAAGGACGCCAGCTCGAGGTGCTCGTCCGGCTGGTGGGCCACCTCCGTGCGCCCGGGGCCGATCACGCAGGGCTCGAGGCCCAATTGCTGGAGAAAGGGGGCCTCGGTGGCGAAGGAGGCGGCGGCGGCCGAGCTGCCCGTCAGCCGCTCGACGGCCTCGATGAGCGCCGAGCCGAGGCTGGCCTCGAAGGCCGGTACGCCGGTCGAGATCGGCTCACAGCGCACGCGAAGTCGGGGATCCACCGCCGCGGTGGCGCGCGCGATGCGCTCCTGCATGGTCTGTCGCAGCGCCGCCAGGTCCATCGCCGGGGTCGTGCGCAGGTCCACCTGCAGCTCGCAGCTGGCGCAGATGCGGTTGGGGCTGCTCCCGCCATGCAGACAGCCGAGATTCAGCGTCGGCACCGGGACGCTGAAGCGTTGATCGCGATGCTGCCGCTGCAGCTCGCCGCGCCAGGCCAGCAGCTCCCCCATCACCCCGTGGATCCCCTCCAGCGCGCTCGCTCCGAAGCTCGGATCGCTGGAGTGGCCCGCCTGGCCCTCGATCGTGATGCGCTCGATCAATACGCCCTTATGCAGCCGCACCGGCTTGAGGCCCGTCGGCTCGCCAATCACCGCGTAGCGGGCGCAGCGCAGGTAGTCCGTGCCGAGCAGCGCCCGCGCGCCGGCCATGCTCGTCTCCTCATCGGCGGTGGCGAGCAGGAGCAGCGGCTGCTTCAGTCGCGCCGGGTCGAGCCCGCGGGCGGCCTCGAGCGCCAGCGCGAAGAAGGCCTTCATGTCGGCGGTGCCCAGCCCGTAGATCCGGTCGCCGACGACCTCGCCCGCGAAGGGGTCGTGCTGCCAGCGCGCGCCGTCGACCGTCACGGTGTCGGTGTGGCCGGCGAGCAGCAGGCCGCCCTGACCCCGCCCCAGCGTCGCGATCAGGTTGGCCTTGGCCGGATGGGTCCCCAGGACCTGCACCGCCACCTGCCAGCCGGCGTCGCTGAGCCATTCGGCCAAGCAGTCGATGACGGCGCGATTGCCGAGATCGAGCGCCGGGTCGGGGCTGCTGATCGACGGTTTGGCGACGAGCGCACGGATGCTTTGCAGCAGATCGAGCATTGGAAGGACCGAGGCCCAGTCTGCCAGCAGCGCTGCCGAAAGCAAAGCGCGCCGTGCCGCGCCGCGCTCAGGCGCTGGCCGCCTCGAGCGCCTCCAACTGCTCGAGGAGCTGGATCGTCTCGTCGAGCTCGCCGCGTCGCAGCGCGCGGAGCATCTCCTTATGCTGCTCCTGCGCCCGCTCGCGCAGACGCTCGCGCGACCCTGGTGAGCCGTCGATTGCGCCCAGGGTCGTCACGCGCTGGGTCAGGAGCGTTTGTCGCTCCAGCAGCTCCGTCGCGAGGCGTGCGGTCGACCGATCGACGAAGCCGAGCGTCCGTACGGTGTAGGCGCGCTTGCCGTACTGGAACTGGTGCTGGTAGCGCTCGATCGCGACGCCTGGATGACGCGGCAGCAGCGCTGGTGCCGCGTCTTCGACCGGGCTCAGGGCGCCGAGGAGGCTGCGGATCCTTTCGTCGCAGAGGCCGTCGCGCAGGGCCTTGATGGCCCCCTTATGTTGTTGCTGGGCCAGCCCCCGCACGACCTCGCCCCCAGGCGTCGCGCGTCCGCGGCAGTCCGTCGTCTCCGAGGCGATGAGAATCGTCTCGTGATAGACGTCCGTCCGCACCGCCGCGTAGTAGTCGGTTTGGATCGCGTAGAGACGGCCGGCGTGGCGGATCGCATGGCGGTAGGTTCGGATCCGCGGCGAGAACTCCCGCGCCGAGCCTTGCGCCTCCTCGCGCGCCTCCTCCGGGCGCGGCTCGAGGCTGCCGAGCAGCGCGGCGATCTTTTCGTCGAGCTCGCCGCGGCGCAGGCGCTTGAGCAAGGTCTTGTGCTGCTCGCGCATCAGCTCGCCGACGCGCTTTTCGTGGGCCGGCTGGCCGGCCAGCTCGCCGTAGTCGAGCTTGGCGCTGCAGATGATCGTGCCCTTGAAGAAGACGTGGCTGTAGACATGCGGATTGCGCAGGCCGGAGTCCTCCGTCTGCACGTGGTAGACGCGGTTCCGATGCCGCAGGTTGTGGTTGAAGCCCATCAGCGGCGGGCGAGGTCCGGGCGGCGATATGGCGCTTTCGATCTGCATCCGCACGCTCTGGGACAGAGATAGCCCGCTTGCGCTGGATCCATCGTCGGATCGCGCGCGCTTTATAAGGGGGATCCCGAGGCGCCCTCGGCAGAGCCCCGGGGGGAGCGCGAGGCGCTGCCTGCGCGGCTGCGCCTGTGGGTGAAGCTCGCCCCCTGGCGCCGCTGTGGACGCCTGTGGCATCTTCGCCGCGGAGCAGGTGATGGCAGGCGGGCGACAGGTCTACGTACGGTTGAACGCGGTGATTCTCGCGGTCAGCGACGAGCGTCCGCTCCTGCTCACGGTCGCCGCGGGTGACGAGCCAGTGGCTGCCCTGCCGGCCGGGGTGCTCGACGCCGAGAGCGACCGCACGCTGGAGCTGGCGCTGCGGCGGCTGGTGCGCGAGCAGGCCGGCCTCGAGCTCGGCTATGTCGAGCAGCTCTATACCTTCGGCGACCGCGGGCGCGATCCGCGCGAGCGTGTATTGTCGGTGGCGTATCTCGCGTTGGTGGGCGAGGGGCGCGGTGCGCCGCCGCCGGCGGCCGCCGAGCTGGCTGCCTGGCGCGATGGCTATGCGCTCTTCCCCTGGGAGGATTGGCGCGAGGCTCGACCGGCGGGGCTCGCCGCGCTGATCGAACCGGCGCTACGCGCCTGGGCCGGCGCCGACGGCGAGCGGCAGGCGCGCGCGGCGATCTACTTCGGCCTCGGCGGGTCGGCCTGGGATCCGACGCGGGTGCTCGAGCGCTACGAGCTGCTCTATGAGCTCGGGCTGGTCGCCGAGAGCGCGCGCGATCGGCGCGGCGGCGCCAGCGCCCTGCTGGGTCAGCCGATGGCGCTCGACCATCGTCGGATGGTGGCGACGGCGCTCGGGCGCATGCGCGGCAAGCTCTCCTATCGCCCCGTGGTCTTCGAGCTGCTGCCCGAGGCCTTCACGCTCTCGCGGCTGCAGCGGGTCGTCGAGGCCTTGGCCGGAATGCGCCTGCACACGCCGAACTTTCGGCGCTTGATCGAGCGCGGCGGGTTGGTCGAGCGCACGGGCGTGCTGGCGACCCGTAGCGTCGGTCGGCCGGCGGAGCTCTACCGCTTCCGCCGTGAGGTGCTGCGCGAGCGGCCCGCGCCGGGCGTCGGCCTGCCGCGAGGGGTGTAATCCAAGCTCGCCTCGCCATCGCTCGCAGCCCGCGCGCTTGCCTGCGCGCGCGTTCCTGCGCCTTGACGCTCGTGCTGGTCGCGACTATAGTTTATTTTACTCATCCTGAGTAGAAGTCGCCCGGGCGTCGCTCGGGGCGCGGCCCTAGGGGGAGACATGGAGGCGCGGGTGGCGATGCGGTCAGCAACGAGTGCCGGTTCCGGCGAGGCCTGCACCAGCGCCGCCGTGGCCGCGGCCGCGACGGCGCTGCACCAGCGCCTCGGGGCGAAGCTGACGCGCGCCGAGTGTGAGGCGCATGCGCCCTGGGTGGTGCGGATCCAGGCGCTCAAGCGTGCCCGACACGCCGTGGTCTTGGCGCACAACTACATGACGCCCGAGATCTTCCATGGCGTGGCCGACCTCCAGGGCGACTCGCTGGCGCTGGCCTACCAGGCAGCCGCGACCGACGCCGAGGTCGTCGTCGTCGCGGGCGTGCACTTCATGGCCGAGACGGCCAAGCTCGTCAGCCCGGAAAAGATCGTGCTCTGCCCCGATCTGCGCGCCGGCTGTTCGCTGGCCTCGTCGATCACGGCCGAAGACGTGCGGGCCCTACGGCTGCAGCACCCCGGCTTGCCCGTGGTCACCTACGTCAATACCTCGGCGGCGGTGAAGGCCGAGTCCGATATCTGCTGCACCTCGGGCAACGCGGTGCAGGTCGTCCGCTCGCTCGGGGTGCCGCGCGTGATCTTTCTCCCTGATGCCTACCTCGGCCAGTGGGTCGCGGCGCAGAGCGGGGTCGAGCTGATCCTCTGGCAGGGCCATTGTGAGGTGCATGAGCGCTTCAGCGGCGAGCAGCTCCAAACCTTTCGCGCGTCGCATCCGGGGCTGCGGATGCTGGCGCATCCAGAGTGTCCGCCGGACGTGCTGGAGGCGGCCGACTATGTCGGCTCGACCGCGGAGATGATCCGCTACGTCGGCGCCGAGCGGCCGCCGCGCGTGGCGCTGATCACTGAATGCTCGATGAGCGACAACGTCGCGGCGAGCTTTCCCGAGCTGGAGTTCATCCGGCCGTGCACGCTCTGTCCGCACATGCAGCGCATCACCTTGGCCAACATCGCCGCGGCGCTCGAGCGGCTGGAGCCGCGGGTGGAGATCGACCCGGCGCTCGCCGCGCGGGCGCGGAAGGCCGTCGAAAGGATGCTGGCCATCACCGCGCCGGCTGCAGGGCGCAGCGCGCCGCGTTTCGCGCCCGCGGGTCAGCGCGCGCAATCGAGCGCCGGCTGTCCGGCGAGCGAGGGGTAGACGATGCGACTGCCAGGCGAGAACGAGCGCTTCGACGCGGTCATGTCGACGGGCCTCGTCGTCGTCGGCAGTGGGCTCGCCGGCCTGACGGCAGCCCTCGGCCTGGCGGATCGCGGCGTGACGCTCTTGACCAAGACCGAGCTGGGCGCGGGCGGCGCTAGCGCCTGGGCCCAGGGCGGGTTGGCCGCGGCCCTCGGCGTCGATGACTCCCCCGAGCACCACGCTGCCGACACGCTGGCCGTGGCCGACGGCCTGGCCGACCCCGCGGTCGTCGAGCTGCTGACGCGTCAGGCCCCAGAGCGCGTGCGCTTCCTGCTCGCGCTCGGCGCCGAGCTCGACCGCGACGCCGACTGCACGCTAGCGCTCGGTCGCGAGGCGGGGCACTCGCGGCGACGAATCCTCCACGCGCACGGCGACGCCACGGGCGCCGAGCTGGTGCGCGCGCTGACGGCGGCGCTGCGGCGCCGCGGTGACGTCGCGCTCGCTGAGCGCACCTTCGCGCTCGAGCTCGTCACCGAGGGCGGGCGCGTCGCGGGTCTGATCGCGCGGCGCGCCGACGGCGCGCGCTGCCTTTGGCGCTGCGCGGCCGTGGTCCTGGCGACGGGCGGCTGCGGTCGGCTCTTCGCGCATACCACCAATCCGCCCGAGCTGACCGGTGACGGCTTGGCCCTGGCCGCGCGCGCTGGCGCGCGCTTGGCCGACCTCGAGTTCGTGCAGTTCCATCCCACGGCGCTCGACGGCGGCCGCGACCCGCTGCCGCTGCTGACGGAGGCGCTGCGCGGCGAAGGCGCCCTGATCATCGACGAGCGCGGGCGACGCTTTCTCCTCGACCACCATCCCGCTGCGGAGCTGGCGCCACGCGACGTCGTGGCGCGGGCGATCTGGCGCGTGCAGCAGCGCGGTGGACGGGCCTTCCTCGATGCCACCGGCGCGCTCGGGGCGCGGCTGGCCGCCCGCTTTCCGACGGTCTTCGAGCTCTGTCGCCGCGACGGGCTCGACCCGCGTATCGCGCCGCTGCCGATCACGCCCGCCGCCCACTATCACATCGGCGGTATCGCCGTTGATGGGCGCGGTCGCAGCTCGCTGCCGGGATTGTGGGCCGCCGGCGAGAACGCCTGCACCGGAGCCCATGGCGCCAACCGCCTGGCCAGCAACTCGCTGCTCGAGGCCATGGTGATCGCCGGCCGCGTGGCCGAGGACGTGGCGACGCAGCTGCCGCTCTGCTGCGACGTGCCCGCGTCGCCGCTCGCCGCTGGCGCTGGGGTAGCGAGCGCTGGGGCGCTGGTCGGCGCGGGTGTCTGCTCAGCGGCGGCCGAGGCGAGCAGGGCGGAGGCCGAGGTCGTGAGCACCCTACGCGCGCTGATGTGGCGCGACGTCGGGTTGGTGCGCGACCACGCGGGGCTGACGCGTGCGCTGCAGACGATCGTGGAGCTGGCGCGACGCCTCGGGCCCGGCGCGGGTGAGGCGCATAACCTGCTCGAGGTGGCGCAGCTCGTGACGGCCGCGGCGCTCGCCCGACGCGAGAGCCGTGGGGTGCACTTCCGCGCCGATTTCCCGGCGCACCTCGAGGGGGCGGCCTTCCACTCGACGATGATCGGGCGCACGGTCGAGGCCGCGCGCCAGCGAGTAGCCTGATGCACCATCCCGCCGCCCTGCTCGATCCGGAGGCCCTCGTCCCGCCGCATCCGCTGCTCTGGGAGCCGCTCTTGCGCGCCGCGCTCCTCGAGGATCTCGGCCGGGCCGGCGACCTGACCAGCGAGGCGATCGTGCCGCCCGCGTTGCAGGCGCGCGGCCGGATCGTCGCCCGACAGGCGGGCTGTGTGGCGGGGCTGCTGCCCGCGACGCGCGCGCTCTTGCTCTTCGAACCGCAGGTCGTCGTCGAGGCGCAGGTCGGCGAGGGCGCCGTCGTCGCCGCGGGCGAGACCCTGGCGCTGGTGCGCGGGCCCGCCCGGGCCCTGCTCGGCGCCGAGCGCACGACGCTCAACCTGCTGGGCCGCCTCTGCGGGATCGCCACGGTGACGCGCGGCGTGGTCGAGGCGTTGAGCGGCACGCGAGCCCGCGTGGTCTGCACGCGCAAGACGACACCGGGACTGCGCGTGCTCGAGAAGTACGCCGTGCGCGCGGGCGGCGGCGCGAATCACCGCTTCGGCCTCGACGACGCTGTGCTGATCAAGGACAACCACCTGGTCCTCGCCGGCAGCATCGGCGAGGCGGTGGCCCGCGTGCGACGCCGCGTCGGGCACATGATCAAGGTCGAGGTCGAGGTCGACAACCTCGCGCAGCTCGAAGAGGCGCTGGCCGCGGGGATCGACGCCGTGCTGCTCGACAACATGGACCTGGCGACGCTGCGGCGCGCCACGAGCATCGTCGCCGGCCGTGTGCTAACAGAGGCCTCGGGCGGCATTCGTCCCGATAACGTGGCGGCGATCGCGTCGACCGGGGTCGACCTGCTCTCGATCGGCTGGCTGACGCATAGCGCGGCGAGCCTCGATGTGGCGCTTGATCTCGAGCTCGCCTGATTCGCTGGCGAGGCGTTGATTCGCTGGCGAGGCGTTGATTCGCTGGCGAGGCGTTGATTCGCTGGCGAGGTTTTGCTTCGCTGGCGAGGCTAGTTGTGGAGGCATCGACGATGCGCAAGAGCTGGTGTGGACGTGGGTGGATCGCCGCAGCGCTGGGCTGCTCGCTGCTGGTCGGCTGCGGCTACAACGCCGTGATCGAGCGCGACGAAGAGGTCAAGGCGGCCTGGGCCGAGGTGCAGAATCAGTACAAGCGCCGGGCCGACCTGGTGCCGAACCTGGTCAAGGTGGTCAAGGGGGCGGCCAACTTCGAGCAGCAGACGCTGCAGAAGGTCGTCGAGGCCCGCTCGCAGGTGGCGGGGCTGAAGATCGACGCCAGCACGGCGCAGGACCCCGCCAAGCTGCGCGCCTTCGAGCAGGCGCAGAGCCAGCTCTCGGGCGCGCTGTCGCGCTTGTTGGTCGTCGTCGAGCGCTATCCGCAGCTCAAGGCCACGGAGGCCTTTCGCGACCTGCAGGCGCAGCTCGAGGGCACGGAGAACCGCGTGACGGTGGCCCGTGGGCGCTTCATCGCGTCGGTAGCCGAGTACAACAAGGTCGTGCTGCGCTTCCCCAGCAGCCTGGGCGCCAAGCTGCGTGGCAAGACCCTGCGGCCGACCTTCGAGGGTACGGCGGCCGACGCCCAGCCACCCGATGTCAACCTCTAGCGCGGCGACCCGATTGGCCCCCGTCGCCGGGCTCGCGCGCGCGTCCCTGGGCCTCGCGCTGCTCTGCGGGGCCAACCTCGGGCACGCCGCGCCGCTGCCGGTGCCGGCGCTCGCGGGGCACGTCAACGACCGCGCCGGGCTGCTTCCGGCCGCGACGCGCGCACGGCTCGAGGCGCAGCTCAGCGCCTTCGAGCAGCAGACCGCGCACCAATTCGCGGTGCTGATCACCGACACGCTGCAGGGCGAGGCGGTCGAGACCTACGCGCTGCGGGTGGCCGAGGCCTGGAAGCTCGGGCAGGCTCGCCACGACAACGGCCTGCTGCTGCTGATCGCGCTCAACGACCGGCGGATGCGCATCGAGGTCGGTTATGGTCTCGAGGGCTCGATCCCCGATCTGCTCGCCGCGCGGATCGTCCGCAACGTGCTGACGCCTGCCTTTCGCGCCCGCGACTTTGGCGGTGGTATCGAGCGCGCGCTGGCCTTGCTGATGGACGCCGCGCGTGGCCTCAAGGTCGAGGTGCCCGCGCCCGCGCGCGCGCGCAGAGGGCCGGCGCCGGGCGGCACCCTGCTCTGGTTGGTGATCGCCCTCGCTTGGGGCGTTGGCAGCCTGGCGCTGGGCGCGCGGCGGCAGCGCCTGCTGGGAGGGCGTGGCGGGCGCCGGCGGGGGATCGGTGGCCTCGAGGGTCTGGCCGGGCTCGGGCTCGGGCTGGGCGGCCCCTGGGTCGGCCCACGCGAGCGCGGCTCCCACCGCGGCGGCGGGCTCTGGGGCGGTGGCGGCGGTGGCGGCTTCAGTGGCGGGGGCGGCGGCTTCGGCGGCGGCGGCGCCTCGGGAGGGTGGTAGCGATGGCGCTGCTCTCGGCGGAGGAGGCGCGGCGCGTCGAGGAGGCGGTCGCCACGGCAGAGGCGCGGACGGCGGGTGAGATCGTCGTGGTCGTCGTCGCGCGCAGTGAGCGCTACGAGGGGTCGCGCGCCCTGCTCGCAGCGCTGTGGACGATCATGGCGGCTACGGCGGCGGCGGCGTATCTGCCGTGGCACGTCGAGCCGCTGTGGCTGCTGGTGGCTCAGCTTCCAGCCCTCGCGCTGGGCTTCTGGCTCGCCGGCTGGGGTCCCTTGCTGCGCACGGTGCTGCCGCCGGGCCGGGCCGCGCGGGCGGTCCATGAGCGGGCGCTGCGGGCCTTCGCCGAGCACGGTGTCCACCGCACGCGCGATCGCTCGGGCCTGCTGATCTTGATCAGCGCGCTCGAGCGGCGCGTCGAGATCCTCGGCGACGATGGGATTCATCAGCGGGTCGGGGCGCAGGGCTGGGCCGAGCAGGTGACGCAGCTCGTGGCGGCCGTGCGCGAGGGACGCCCAGGCGATGGCTTGGTCAGCGTGATCGAGCAGCTCGGCGCGCTGCTGTCGGCGCACTTCCCGCGGCGCAGCGATGACACCAACGAGCTACCGGATACCCCGCGGCAATGAGCCGCGGCCCCTGCGCTGACCCGCTGGCAGCGGGGGCCTTGCCCCGGAGGCGGGCTCGTGGCAAGCAGGCGGATAGGGTTGGCTGGGCACAGGCCGCTAGCTAAGGTCGGGATAGGGTCGGGGGGGCCGAGATGGGACGGCTGGCGCGCTTTTCCGCGGGCGTGGTGAGGCCCGCGACGATTGTCTGCGCGGTGATCCTTGGCACGATCATCACCTGCACCGGGGCGAGGGCCTTCGGCGCTTCACCGTGCGCGCAGCGAGCCAAGCACACCCCCGCGGATCCGGCGCGTCGTCGGCTCCTTGTCGGGGCTGCAGCGGTCGCAGCGTCGGCGCTGCTGCCGAGGCGCGCCGCTGCCCGCCCTCACGCGAAGTCCCCGCACGGCGAGCCCGTCGCCAAGGGCCTGCTGACGGACTACTTCGCCGCGACCAGCCCCGGGGCGGCCGGGGCGGCCGATGCGTCCAACTGGGCGCTAGTGGTGGCCGACGCGCTCGAGGGCCTGCGCGATTTCCCGCCGGCGCGCGCGGACAATCCCCTCCGGACGGAGGGCCAGCCGGTGGTCGACGCGTCGGCGCGGATCATGTTGCTCACCGGAGAGGAACTCGCGAGCTCTCCCGCCGGGCGCGCGGTCTTCGGAAGGCTGGCGCGGTCCGGAGCGGCCGAGCTTGGGGGCCTGCCCCTGCTGGCCTTTGGCCAGTGGGCCCCCACCGAGCTCGGCAAGCTCTTTGCGCCGGGCGAGCGCAGGGCGCTCGAGGCGGCGCTGCAGCGGGGCGAGCGCCCCTGGCGGCTCGCGCTCGCGCGGGCCGTCGCCGCCGAGGGCGATCCCCGGGACCTGGCGCTCTATCGAAACCACTGGGACGTGCTCGTCAACGTGGATTGGCTCTTCGGCGCGGCGGCGACCTTCGGGCCCTCCGCGACGCATGAGCTGCTGACCCGAGGCCTGCTCGCCCCGTGGGCCTTTGCCGCGCTGCCGGCGATGTTCGCCGCGCGGCCCGCGGACCGGCCGCTGCGTGGTCCTGGAGCGTGGAGGCGGGCCGAGGGCGATCCGGCGGCCGCCGTGGATTGCTTCGAGACCTTCGCCGCGCTGCTCGAAGCGCTCTGGCGAGGCTTTAACCGCGGCAGCGCCGAGGGCTGGACGACCGCGCGCCAGGTTCAGGCCTTCTTCAAGGAGCGGGCGGATCGCGGCCTGCCCATGGGCCGCTACGCCTTTCGCGAGCAGGCAGCACAGCCCGGTGCCGCCACCGAGCTGGCGCTGCCGGTGGCGGAGCTCTTCATTGCCGAGAACCCCTTTCCGAGCCGGCGGGCGCGGATCGATCCAGATCGGGACGCGGACGAGGACGACGGCGCCGACAAGCGCAGCGGCGAGTAGCGCAGCGGCGAGTAGCGCAGCGCCGAGCAGCGTGGCGTGGGTGAGGAGGGCGTGATGGGCAGGTCGGCGGAGCGTGGGTCGTAGTCGCGCTGGTTGCAGCCATGGTGAGCCCGGCGCTGGGCGCGCCTGGCGGCGCCTTCGTCCCGGCGCGTCGGTGCTTCCTCGTCACGGCTGCGACCGTTGCGGCCTCGGCGGGGGTCGCTCTGCTGGCGGGAGCCGCGCCGACCGGCAATCACAGGCCCGGCCACCAGACGAGGGGGCGAATCGTCGACGGCGCCTTGCGCTCGGTCGCCGCCGAGCTGCGTCCTGCGCTCAAGCACGTGGGGGTCTGGTCCGAGCTGGTCGGGGCGCTCTTCCAGGAGAGTCGCGCCTACCCGCTCCCCGGAAGCGAACATCCCTTCCAGCAGCCGCTGCCGAGTGCCCTGGTCGTCGGCGAGCTGAACCTGGTGCTCGCTCCGCAGCGCGAGGTGCTGGGGTCGCGGGCCATTCTGGCGGCCTCTGGGGGGGAAGGGCTGCCCGACGCGACCAAGCTGATCAGCCTCAGCGAGCTCCACGAGACGCCGCTGGCCCGCGTGGCCGGCGGTGCGGGCAAGATCGAGGCCGAGCTGCGACAGGGGCGCCACTCCGACGCCTTGCGCCTGGCCCAGCAGCGCCTGGAGCTCCCGCCGTTGGACGTCGCGCTCTATCACGCTCAGACCACCGTCTACCTCTTGGCCGAGCGGATCTTCAGCGCTCAGCGCGCCACGCCGGCGCAGGAGGACCGCGAGCTGGCGTGGCTCCGCGGGCTCGTCGGAGACGTGGTGTTCGGCGCCATGCCCGCGCTCTTTGCGCAGCGCCCCGCCGCGTTGACCGCGGCTTCACCCGGCCCCTGGGAGACGCTGCCTTCCGATCGCGCCGCCGGGCCGGCCTACCTCGAACGCTTGGCCGATGCCCTGGGGCGCGACGACGAGGCTGCGCGCGGGCAAGGCCGGGCCGGCGCGCCCGACCCACAGGTGCAGTCGGATCGAGAGGTCGCCAAGGAGCTCCGAGGCAGCGCAAACGCCGCGGTGCATCGTGTGCGTGCGGTGCCGGCACCGCGACCGAGCGTGATCATCATTCCCTTCGGCACCCCCTTCGGCGACCCCTTTGGCAGAAGGGACCCACCGCGGGGAATCGAGATCTAGAGCGCGCGTGCGCGAAGGCTCGGCGCGCTGGGAGCCACCCTGGCGGGCGCGCGCTCGCCCTGCCCGCGGACACCGGCTATGCTCGTGGCGCCGCGGCCCTTGGAAGCGGGAGCGGCACGGAGCGAGGGTGACGATGTCCGGTTCAGATACACGCGTGGCGGCGCGCAACCCGGTGGGGCGGGTCGAGATCGTGACCGTCTACCGCGACAGGCGGCACCTGCCGGCAACGGGCCTGCTGCAACACCTCGAGCAGCGCGCCGAGGTCTACACCATCTTCAATGTCGTCGGCGTGGTGCGCGATGTCTCGCAAAACGGGCTCGGCATCTCCTTCGAGGGCCAGCGCCTGATGGGCAGCAACATCCTGCGTGATGGCGAGCAGTATGTCCTCAAGCTGACAATGCTGCTCTCCGAGGTGCCCCCGGAGCTGCGGCAGTTCGTCAGCAGCGAGGGTTCCTACAGCTTCGTGGCGTTGCGGGCGCAATGCGCTTGGCACCAGACGACCAGCGAGGTCTCGCGGGCCGGCTTCGAGCTGCTCGACAGCAACCCTCCCGAGGTGCTGGCCTTCGTGCGCGAGCAGACGGCCTAGGCTAGCGGCCCAGGCTAGCGGCCCGCCCTGATCGCCAGCGGGCCGCCGGCGCCAGCTCAGCGGCAGGTGCCGCCCCCGACCTCGCCGACGCAACGACCCGTCTCACAGTGGTCGTTGGTCGTGCAGCTATCGCCGTCGTCGCAGAGGCTGCCCGTGAGCTTGGTCCACGCGGTCTTGTCGTTGCGTGGTCGGCAGCGCTCGCAGACGTTATCCGGGTTGGCCTCGTTCTCCAGCATGCACCGCGGCCGCCGCAGGCTGCCCTCGCGCACGAGCACCAGGCACGTCTCCCCCTCGACCTGGAAGCTGCAGAGCCCATGGCCGAGGCAGAGATCCCGCGTGCAGGAAAGGCCATCGTTGCAGATTTGTCCGAAGGCGACGTGGCAGCGGCCGTCGTCGCCGCAGCGCGCGGTGATGGCGCAGGGGTCGGTGGTCGTGCAGGGGCTCCCCGCCGCCCCGTCACAGCGCGGCAGCGCGCGCGCATCGGGACCGATCGCCGCGCCCGCATCGCGGCCTAGGCGTAGGTCCGCCGTGGCCGCCCCATCGCTCGTGTTCGACCCTGCGTCGCGCGTGCCTTGCGCGCCGCAGCCGCAGGCCGCGGCCAAGAGCGCAGCGCTTGCCCAGACCAGCGTCGCGGCGCCCTCGCGGCGCCGCGCGCGCGCTCCTCGCGCCCGCATGCTCATGGCTCCTCCCAGCGCGCGTAGGCGATGGTGACCACGCTGTCGGGCTCGAGGCGCCCGAGCCCCAGCAGCACGATCGCGTTGGTCGCCGCGTGATAGACGAAGCCTCCGGCGCGGCTGCGCGGCAAGACCCGGCCGTCGAGCGTGACGCGCAGGCTGGCGCTGATCGGCACCTCGGCCAGCTTCAGCGGCGAGCCCTTGGCCAGCAGGTCCTCGAGGATCACCTGCATGCTCGGGCCGAGGTCCGGCTGACAGATATCGAAGGTCTGACCGCCGAGCATCCGGCTGAGATCGAGGTAGCCGTGCGCGATCTGCACCGAGCGATTGTCGCAGCTACCCGGGCAGAGGCCGCCGATGACATGGACGATGGCCTCGCTCCCCGGGAAGGCGCTGTCTTGGCCGGTGAAGAGCTTGAAGTAGGGCTGAAGGTCCGTCTCCAGCCGCGTCGCGGTCTCGGCAGGGAGCACGCATTGGCTCGAGTTGGCGTTGACGTAGTCGAGGTCGTCGTCCTGGGGCACCTCGTCCGTGACGATGATGACCAGCGTCTCGGCGCCCTGGCGGATCCGACTGGGCAAGGCCGCGTCGCCCGGTGCGGCGCGGGGCAGGTGCCGCTCCACGGCGCGGCGCGCGTTGGTCATTCCCCACTCGTCGCCACCCTCATAGCCGGGTGGATTGCGCACGCAGGCCGCAAAGATCGCGCCCTCGCTGGGGAGCAGGAAGCGATCCGCCCCGCCGCCGTCGCTCGGGTCGCTGGACGCGCGGGAGCAGAAGCGCCCCACCGTGGGCTGAATCCTGCCCGTGTCGCCCCAGTCGCTGCTGTCGGGCGGGATGATGTTGGTCACGCCCATGCGGAAGTCGAGCCCGGCGGCGAGCGCCTGGCCGAAGAACGCCGCGGCGTTACTGGCGATGTCGGCGCGGTTGTCGCTCATCGAGAAGGACTCATCGATCACCCAGATGATGTCGACCGGGGGCGAGCTCTGATGCGGTATGGTGGACTCGCATTCGCGCCGCGCCGCCCGGCCGGCGCGACCGAGCAGCGTGCCGCTGGCCACGTCCTCGGCGACCCAGGGCAGCTCGCTTCCGGCGGCGTTCTCGCCCTCGTAGGTCGTCAGCGCGACGACGAAGACCGCACGCCCGTCCTTGCGCATCACCACCGCGGCTCGCAGCACAAAAAAGCTAGCGTCGATACGCGGCGTAGCCGGCCAGCCCTGAATGACCGCCGGTGCGCCCATCAGCGCCTCGAGCACGGTGCGCCGCACCTCCGCCAGCTGCCAGGGCGCGCTCGGCACCAGGTCCACGACGAGCTTGCTGACCAGGTCGAAGCCGTCATGCGAGCGCCCCGGTGCCCCACTGGCGCGCAGCCGCACGGCGCCGTCCCGGCCGACCTCGCTGTTGCGCACGGCCGTGATCAGGCGATCGGCCTCGGAGCGCACGTCCGCGCTGATCAGCGGCAGCGTGACGACGAAGCCCAGCGTCGCCTGCGTGCCCTCGACCAACTCGAAGGCGGCTGCCGCGCTGCCTGCCGGCGCGCTGCTCGCCGAGAGCGGCGTATAGCTGGCGCGCGCATCGAGCGCGAGCGTCCAGTCCCCGAGCGCGGCGCCGCTCGTATGGGTGCTCACCTCGCGCTGCCCCCCCTGGTGCAGGGGCGTGCTCGGCACGCAGACGCCCGCGCCGATCAGGGCGTCCGTCCCTAGCCCGAAGGTGTCCTCCAGCCGCGGGTCGCTCTCGCCCTGCGAGCAGGCGAAGAGCGCCAGCGGCGCGCAGCCCCCGCCGGCGCCGCCCGTGCACTGCTGGCCGGGGCCGCAGGCGTCCGCCGCCACCGGCGCGCAGCCGGCCACGACCTCGCCGCAGTGGCGGCGACAGCAGCCGACGTGCGCGTTGCCGTCGTGATCCTCGAGCGCATCGAGGACCCCATCGTTGTCGCTATCGAGGTCGATCGCGTCGGCGAAGTTGTCGCGGTCCGTGTCTACCGGCGGCGTGAGCGGATCGGCGTCGCCAGCCTCGATCGCGTCGGTGATCCCGTCGCCGTCGCTGTCGTCGTCGAGGTAGTCCGGCGTCCCGTCGTCGTCGCTGTCGCGGCCGAGCGCGCAGCCCTCGTCGCGATCGAGGATCGTGTCGTGATCGCTATCCTGCGCCTCGTCGCAGGCGCCCGGCGGTCCGTCGGGCCGCACGCGCGCGTCGCGCAGCCGGCCATCGGCGCTGCCCGCGTCGCGCCCTACACTGCCGCCGCGGTCGCGGGGGAGCGCCCCGTCGGCCAGCACCATGGCGTCGCGGTCGAGGGCGGCGTCGACGCTCTCGCGGCTCTTGAGGTCGAAGTCGAGCGTAAAGGAGCAAGAGGTCGTCAGCGCCGCCGCGAGGGCCAAGGCGAGGCGACGACAGCAGCGGTTGGTGCGCAAGAGCGTGGCCTCCTCAGCCCGTGCCGCTGGGGCGGTGCGCGTCTCCATGAGTAGGGCCATCGTCAAAACGCCCAGCGCGCGCCGACGCCGCGCGTGGTCACGGACACCTGGGCGCCGCGCGCGCTGCCGCGACCCGCGCCGCTGGCCTGCGCGGGCGCGCCCGGTCCACGCGAGGCCGTGGCCGAGGGGTTCGCCAGCCAGAGCACGAGCCCGGTGATGGCCGCCGTCAGGCCGACACCGAAGGCGAGGTCGGCGCCAAGCGCCAGGCGCTTGCCGCCCTCGAGCTCCGCGCGCGAGCAATCCGGGCAGCGGTCGGCGAGCTCGGCGCGCCGTTGCGTCGCCAGCAGCGCGAGCACGCCGCCGGTCGCCAGCGCCGCGCCCCCGGCGCCAAAGGCGACCCAGGCGGCGGTGCGGGAGGGGGCCCTGTGGGAGGGAGCCCGGTCCATGCGGTCGCGCAGCGTGCCGGCCGCGCCGCCTACGCTCGCGCTGGCTGGCCCGCTCGTCGTCGCATCGTCGTCGCCCTCGGTGGCATCCCAATCCTGAGACAGGGCCGCGCCCCCGGGGCTCGTGGGGGCGACGGCGCCCGGTTTTGACGCAGCGGCCGCCAAGGTCGCTCGCTCGCTCGGCGCGCCCTCGCAGCCGCCGCGGTCGCCGTTGAGCAGCGCCTGGCCGCAGATGATCGCGCTGCCGTAGTCGCCGTGCTGCGCCAACCAGCGGAACTGCGCGTAGCGCTGGGGGGCGAGCCGCGACCGGAGCGACTCGACGTCCACGCTGAGCACGAGCAAGCCGCCGCGCTGCTCCGCCTCGGCATTGCAGGTGCTGCTCAGCGTGCGCGCCCGCTCCGCGGCTGCCGCGCTCTGGCCCGTGGCGACCAGGCGATCGAGCTCCGCCAAGCTCCCGTCGACGGGCGTCTGCACCGGGCGGGGCAGGGTCGTCTCGCGCAAACGCGCGCACTCCTGGCGCGCCTGTTCGAGCACGGAGCCGACCGGCAGCGGGCGTGCGCGGGTGGCACAGGCGCCGAGCCCCACGACGCCGCCGAGCGCCAGCACGGCGCCGAGCCCCGAGGGGCCGAGGATCAGGAGGAAGCGTCGGCGCCGCGGGGCCGAGATCAGCAGATCGCGCAAGCTGCGCCTCCCCCCCTGCGTGGAAGAGTGGAATAGGCGCCAACACCGGGAGGGGCCGCAGGGGGCCCACCCACGTCGCGCCGCGTTTGCTTATCGGGAGCCCCATGCTAACCGAACTCCGCGCGCAGAGCCAAGCTCGCATCGCGCTGCCGGCCAGGCGCAGCGCCTCGGCAGGGCCAGAAGAGGGGGCGGCAGAGGCGCGGTGGCTTGCTCGCCTGGCGATCGTGTGATCGGGATGCTGTCGGCACCGTCGGGAAGGCCGGCGCATATCGTCGGCAGGGCGTGGCTGGTTGTCGGCAGGGCGTTGTTGGCAGATATTGTCGGCAACGAGTGCTCACCAGGCAAAGAGCGCTCGCCAGCAAGCTGATCGACGAGACCGAAGCCCCAGCCCGACGCCGTGGATACCAGCCGCTACAGCATTCATGGCGTGACGGTGGCGCTGCGGACGGACGTTGCCGCCGTAGCTCAGGCGCTCGAGGAGCTGCTGGGGGCCTACGGGTCACCGCCTACAGCGTCGCCTGAGCTGGACCCTCCGCCTGACCTCGTGGCAACCCTGCTCGCGGCCGCCGGCGGCTTCAAGCCGGCGCCCGCGGCCGCGTCGCCGCTGATCAGCTATGGCGCGGTGCACGGGCAGCCACGAGGCGCGGCGCTGGTCCTCAGTGATGGCTTCTCGGAGCTGGTGATCGACGCGGCGGGTCGTCGCCTCGAGGGGATGGTGCACCCAGAATCGATGCGCGCGCCCTATGTCTTTGCCGTGCTGCTCTTCAACCTGGCGCTGCAGCTCGCGCTACGCCACCACGGCCTCTACTACACGCATGCGGCTGCCGTCGGCGATCCGCGCGGGCCTTTGCTGCTCGTCGGCAACTCGGGGGCGGGCAAGACGACGCTGACGCTGGCCCTGGTGGCTGCGGGTTTGCCCTACCTCTCTGACGACGCGATCTTCCTTCAGACGGGATCGGCCGGTGTCAGCGTGCTGCCCTTTCGGCGCCCGCTGCACCTCGACGGTGACACGTTGCGCCTTTTTCCGGGCCTCGCGCCGCGGGCCCGTGGCCCCTTCGAGCGCGCCAGTCGCCTGCGCTGGGATCTCGACCCCTACGCCTGTTTTCCGGGTCAGGTGCGCGAGCGCGCCGCCGCGCCCGCCATGCTGGTGCTGCTGCAGGCGGGTGACCGGGCCCCGAGCCTCGCGCCAATCACCAGGACTGCGGCGCTGCAAGGGCTGCTACCCCAGAGCGGGCTGGTCATGCTGGGCAGCGCGGCGAGCCGTCCGCACCTTGAAACCCTTGCAAAGGTGGTGCGCTCTGGAGCAAACTTCGCGCTCGCGCGCGGGTCTGGCTCCGCGGCGGGCCCAGACCGACTGGCCGAGGCGCTGCGCCTGGCCTATGAAGCTGCGCCTGGCCTATGAAGCTGCGCCTGGCCTATGAAGCTGCGCCTGGCCTATGAAGACGTCGCCGAGTCCTCGCGGGGCGACAGCTGAGACGTGCTGCACGAGGGAGGTTTCGCTAAATGGACAGCAAGCGTCGCGATCATGCTTCTGAGCCGGCAGGCATCACCGCCGCCAGCTCAGGCCCAGCGCGCCCGATCAAGGCCCGCCGGCCCTATGTCACGCCGCAGGTCACCGATGGTGAACCGCTCGTCAACGTGACCCTGCTCTCGGGCGGCGCAAACCCTTCGTCGCAGACACCCTTCGTTCCCTGAAGCTTCGTTCCCTGAAGCTTCGTTCCCTGAAGGGCTGCAACCGGCGCCAGCGCGGCCTTCCGCCGTGCCTTAAGGTTGCCGCTGTCCGCCGCGACGCCTAAGCGGCAGCGCGGACCCAAATGCAGCAGCGCAGCAACACAGCAACACAGCAACACAGCAACGCAGCAACGCAGCAGCGCAGCAGCGCAACAGCGCAACAGCACAGCACAACGCAGCCACGCAGCCATGCGCCTGCGTTGGCGCTGGTTCGCTGCCCCTAACGAGCGGAAGCCCGCGACGAGCTGAACCACATGGTCGAGATCACCTTTGAGCTGACGCGGCGCTGCAACTACGATTGCGCCCACTGCCTGCGCGACTTCGACCATAGCGTCAGCGATCTACCGCTCGAGCTGCTCGACCGTATTCTCGAGCAGGCGGTGCGCTACGGCGTGATCAAGGTCGGCATCACCGGCGGCGAGCCCACGCTCCATCCGGAGTTCGGCGCGGCGCTCGACCTGATCAACAAGCGCGGCCTCAAGCACCACTTCGTCACCAACGGCACGACCTTCGTCAAGCGGGTGATGCCGCTGCTGCGGCAACCTTCGCGCCGTGAGGGCCTCGAGTTCGTGGTCTTCAGCCTCGACGGCAGCACGCCGGCGATCCACGATCGCATCCGAGCGCCGAAGTCCTTCGCCACCGTGATGCGCGCCATCGCCGCCTGCAAGGGCCTCGGCCTGCGCTTCGGGCTCTCGTTCATCATCGGGCAGTACAACCGGGACGACCTCGACGGCATCGCGCTGCTCGCCAGTCACCTCGGCGCGGACTTCCTCTCGGTCGACCACACGCATCCGACCCCGGAGAACGTGGCGCTCGGCGTGCCCATCCCGCTCGAGGAGTGGCGCACGGTCGAGCAGGATCTCCACCGCCTGACGAAGGCCTTCAACCTGCCGATTCGGCCCTGTCAGACCATGTACAACACCAACCCGCTCTACATGTGTCCGACCAAGGCGGGGCAGGTGCTGCACGTCGATTTCGAGGGCAATCTGATCTACTGCTGCACGCTCTCGGCCTTTCGCGATGGCACGGGTCAGCGGCGCGATGTCGTCGCCGACCTGCGCACGACGCCGCTCTTCGACGCCCACCGCCTCTGGCTCGAGCGCACCCATCAGCTCCAGCGCGAACGCTTGGCGATGGTCGAGGAGGGGCGGCTGCGCCCCGCGGACTACCACCCCTGCTTGAGCTGCCACCGTCAGTTCGGACACCTGGAGTGGACAGATGCCTATTGAGCAAAGCCCCTTTTGGCGGGGAGCCGCCGCGGCGCGCCTCGTGCTGCTCTTCGCCGGGCTGGCCGCCGGCTGTTCGAGTCAGCCTGCGAACGGTCGCGACGCTTCGTCCCGGCAGGACGGCGGCGCCGATCGCGGCGGGGCAGCGCAGCGCGATGCGAGGGCTGCCCCGCGTGACGCGACGGGTGCAGCGCGAGACGCGACGGCTGCAACCGTCGATCAGGGAGGCGCTGACGCGCGTCTCGCGCGCGATGGCAGCGCCGCCGATGCGCCTTGGGCCACCGACGCTGCGCGCCCCGATGCCGGCGCCTCCGATGGCGCTGTGGTGGACGGTGGCGCCGCGGATCAGGGGGCCTTCCGCTGCGAGGACCACCGTCCGGTTACCCTCGCGCCGACCCATGCGCGCTTGCCCGCGGGCGCGCTGCGCGCGACGCAGCTTGCCGGCGACGGGCAGCCAGGGCAGCGCGACGGCGTGGCCGGCCAGGCCCGTTTCAGCGAGCCGCGCGGCCTCGCGGCCGACGACCAGGGCGCGCTCTACGTCAGCGAGTGCCAAAACCAGCTAATCAGGCGCCTGCAGCTCTCCAGCGCGATGGTGACGACGGTGGCGGGCAGCGCTGGGCTCGCTGGTGCGGCCGACGGCCCCGCCGGCAGCGCGCGCTTTCGCTGCCCATCAGACCTGGTCGTGTTGGGGGGCAGCCTCTACGTCGCCGACACGGACAACGGCACGATTCGCCGCGTCGAGCTCGGCAGCGGGCAGGTGACGACCCTGGCTGGCGCCGCGGGTGAGCACGCCTCTGCCGATGGCGCCCTGGCCGAGGCGCGCTTCGACCACCCGGGCGGCATCACTGGCCACGGGCAGTCGCTCTGGGTCGCCGACACGGGGAATCAGGTCATTCGCCACGTCGACCTCAGCGCCGGCACCGTGATCACCGTGGCCGGGGCGGCGGGTCTGCGCGGGCGGGGCGATGGCCTGAAGGACGTGTCGCGCCTCTCGGGGCCGCGCGGCTTGGGGACGGACGGCCTCTCGCTCTACATCGCCGATTCGGGGAATAACGCGGTCCGCCGCCTCGACCTGGCCTCGGGCCGCCTTTCGACAATCGCAGGTGGCGGCGCACCCTTCGGCTATCAGGACGGCGCCTGGAACGCCGCGCTCTTCTTCTCGCCGAGCAAGGTCGCCGTCGATGGCGTGGACCTCTGGGTCTCAGACACCAACAACCGCGTGGTCCGGCGCCTCGACCTGCAGGCCTGTACGGTCGGCACGCCGGCCGGCGCTGCGGGCCTTCCCGGCAACAGCGATGGGTTGGGTCAGGACGCGCGCTTCAGCTGGACAGACGGCGTGGCGCGCGTCTCCGAGGGTGTGGTGGTGGTGGACATGCTGACCCACGCGCTGCGCCTGCTCGCGGCGCCCTGACTCGCGCACCCTGAAGCCGCACGAAGGTAGCGGGGCTGCTCGTGCGCTCTCTTCGCGCTAGGAGGGCGGCAGTTGGGGCGCTGCGCTGCCCCTGCCCGCAAAACGGGGGCCCGGGGCGCGACCGCGATCCTCTAGGGGACCATCTGGACGTTGTCGAGCAAGAGGGCTGAGGCCCCGAGCTGCGGCGAGGGGGCTCCGGACACCGTCCAGAAGCGCAGCTCGATCAGGTCGCCGGCCACCGCGCTCAGCGGCGCGCTCGTGAGGTTGGTGACCGCGGTCGCCCAGGCCTGCGGCGAGCCCGGACTGCCCGGATACCAGGAGTTCTCGAAGACCGCAGCGAGGTCGATCCGCTGGAAGCTGGCGCAGTCGACCACCGTGCCGAGGCGCGCGTCGCTGTTGGTGTCGGGCGGATTGGGCAGCGGCAGGGTGATCCAGCTGCCGCCGTTACGGCGCGCCTGCACATAGAACTCGTCGACGTTGGCGGCCAGGCAGAACGAGGCGGCCTCGCGCGAGCCGGCCTTGTATTGGAAGCTGAGGTTGGGCATGGAGGCTTGCAGCAGGAACGCCGTACTCGTCAGCGAGCCGGTATAGGCCGGCGTCGCCGCGCCATCGACGGTCAGCACGCGCGCCATCGTCCCCGACCCGGAGGGCGGGAGCACCCCGTCCTCGCCGCCGCCGCAGGTGTAGTCGCTCGCGTGTGAGCAATGCTCGGCCACCGCCTCTGCGCTGCCGGAGACGGTCCAGTTGGCAAGCCCGCTGCTGAAGGCACCATTGGGCACCTGGTTGGGCACCAAGGTGTCCACGTAGACGAAGATATCGAAGGACACGGGCGCATTGACGTCTGGGGCCGCGGTCGCGGCCGCGACCCAGGTGTCGACGCCCCGGTCGCAGGCCCCGGGGCCGATGTCGTTGTAGCGCGAGTAGACCGCACCACTGTAGGGGCTGGCTGTGCGGGTCCTCGGCGAGTAGGCCCCGCAGTTGAAGGGCGCGCTGGGGAAGGTCGAAAAAAACCGTAGCGAAGCGGGGGTTCGCGCTACGAAGACGGTCGACGGATTCTGGAAGTAGCTCGTGGAGGTGTTGTTGGTCAGTCGCACCCGGCCGTAGGCCACCCGCTGACCCGTCAGGCAGCTATCGTTGCTGTACCAGGTCGGCAGGTCGAAGTCCGGTGAGCCGGCGTTGCAGCCGCACTGCCCGGCGGCGCAGTTCTGCAGCGAGGCCTGGGAGCCGAACGTGACCTGGACAGCTTCGTCGCCGTTGGCTAGCGCGCCCGCGACCCGGCCGATCCCCGGCGGCAGAGCCTCGTCGTTGGCGGCGTCGACACGCTGCAGGTCCCAGCTCCCCTTCACCGGATCGCCATCGAAGCGATAGTGCGCCAGCAGGCGCTGGGGCGCGGCGCTTGCCTCGTCCGTGGTTGCCGCGCCATCGTCACCAGGCGCGGTGGCCTCGATGGTCGCCGGATCGGCTCCCGCGGCGCCGGGCCCGGCGGGTGTGGTGCAGCCCATCAGGCCGAGAGAGGCGCTCAGCAGCAGTCTGGTCGCGAGTACCCTCATGAGAAATCCTCCGTTGCTATCGCCCTTCCCCTGCGTGGAAAGGCGCTGCGGCGCGCAGGTACCATCGAGTACCGTCGAGTACCATCGAGTACCATTGAGCCTTGCGGTCTCAAGCGCGCCGAGAGGCGCCGAGACGCCTACCGCGAGCCCGATGATGCTGGTTCAAAATGAACGTTAACTCACAGATTCCGCAATTATCATGAACGAGACCGTGACTGTCAAAGGTTTCCGCAGCAAGCGGGAGCGGCAGGTTAGCGCGGTCGCGTTCCCAGCGCCAGAGTTGCCCGCATTGCTTCCGGCGCGGCTAGCTGGTCGGGACGGCGGGCGCGTCAGTCGCCAGCAGGCGGCGCGCCTGCAGGTCGCGCAGGCAAGCCTCGACGTCGGTGCGAAGGATCCCCTCGTCGACCTCGAAGGCGGCGAGCAGCTCCGCCACGAGCTGCGAGGGGCGCAGGGGCGCGCTCGCGCGCTCGAGCAGCTCCACCAGCGCGGTCGCTGTCTCATTGAGCAGGTAGTAGCGCTTGCGGCCGAGCTCGAGCACGACGCCAGAGGCCTCGTCGATGCGGGTGAAGACGGCGCTCTCGCTCAGGCCCACCGGTCGCTCTTCCACTGCAAGCTCTTCCACTGCAAGCTCTTCCACTGCAAGCCCCCTCCTTCAGCGCAGCGCCTGGCGCCGCGTGTTCAGCGCAGCGCCTGGCCCCTGCGTGCTGCTCGGTTAGCACGGGCGCGACCGTTGGTCACGCCCCGCCCCCGAGAGCCCGCCCGCCGTCGAGCGCTTTGGCTGGTGTCGTGCCGAATGCACGGAGTAATAGTAGGGTGGGCCATGGCGTTGCTCACCGCCGTGCAGGGGCCCGGCTGCCAGAGGATCGTAGGCCGTTTGCGGCGCGTTGCCGGCCTCAGCCGCGCGACCCTGCGCTGCGTCTGCCATCCCCGGCTGGCCTGGGCCGTGATGACGCTGCGCCTGACGCTACCAAGGGCGCTCGAGCGCGAGCCGCTCGACCAGCTCGCGGAGCGCCTACGGCGCCCCGGCACCGCGCCGCCCTGGGGCGAGGCCTTGATCGGGGAGGTCACCGACCTCCTGTTGCGGCCCCCCTCGCCGCTGCGCACCACCTGCCTCTTTCGCGCGCTGGTGCGCTACGCGCTGCTTGCGCCGCACGACCCGCGTCTCCGCCTCTTCGTCGGCCTCCGCCCGGCCCCCGCCGGCGGTGGCCACGCCTGGCTCGCCCGCGAGGGCCAGCCCATCCTCAGCGACTCCCCCGAGGGCTGCGTCCCGACCTTCGTGCATCCCCACTGACCCGTGCAAAGTGACAGCCGCCGCGCGGCGCTCGCGCCAGTGCGCCGTCAGTTCGGAGGCGTTGCCGCAGTTGGCTCGTTGGCGAGTTTCTGGAGGCGCTCAGCGAGGTCCGCGCCGTTGGAGGTGAGCGCCTCCAGGCGTGCCGCCTCGGTGACCACCGCATGTTTCCCCGCGAACCACGTGCGGAGTCGGGCGGCGTGGTGCGGGCCGAGGATGGGGTCGTCGGCCACTTGCGCGCTCGTCAGGCGCTCCGTGAGAATTGCCCTGCCGAGAACGTCGACGCGAGCGGCCTCTTCAGTGGTCCTGGCTTGCTCCAGGCGCGCGAGGCTCGCGGCGGCGGCAACCAAGGCGCTGATGGGAAGAATAGCCCGAAGCCAGGGCACGAAAGGACCGAGGGAAAGGACATCGAGGAAATCGCCGGCGGCGGCCGGTGGGACGCTATGGAGGGGATGAAGCCAGGCCGCGGCCGAGGCAAAGGATGCGGCCAGGGCGATCCTTCCCAGTCGCCAGGCTCGAGCCCGTAGCTCGTCACCGCGCGCGTGGGCTTCGTCGTAGGCCGCGAGCTGCGGTTGCGCCGCGGCGCTTTCCGACTGAGGGCTCCGCTCCAAGAGCAGCGCTCTGGTCGCTGCATCCAGGGCGCCTGGCCGCACCAGACCTCGCCAGTGCGCCCGCGTCTGGTCAACGAATCGACCAAGGCGCCGCTGCGGTTGGTGGGTTGCGGGCAGCGCCCCGGTGGCCAAGGCAGCGCCCTCCGCGCCGCCCAACGCCAGGATGAGCAGGCAGCACGCCGCCGCGACCCTCACGCTACGAACCTCGCGCTGCCTGTGAACCCAGGGGTGCTCGGCACCCAGCGAGGCAACCGGCGCCGAAGGAGGCACCCGCGCCAGGCTCTTCCTCGCACGGCGGCCTCAGTCACTATCGGCAGCAGGCGTTGGGGACCGCCGTATGGCGAGGTCTTCGTTCCCTCTGGCTCCCGGGAGCGCCAAGGTGACCTTCCGAGCCGTGTTTGTTGCGGGATTCGTTACGTCGACAAACTCGCTCGCGACATACGCGCGGTGCGGCTTGCTCTCGCTCTCGGGTTCGCCCTTCCGCACAGCTGCGAAGAGGATCCGAAGCTCATGCTCCTGCCCATGAGGGGCCCGCGCCAGCTCGATGCTCATTGTGGCGTGCCCGTTGCTGTCCAGGTCCAGGCTGAGGATCGATCCCCAGCGATCGCGTTTCTCCGCGACCGCCTGGTCGAACGCCGAGCTGAGCGCGGCCGTTAGTTCCGGCAATTTCGGATGGGCTGGCCTGGTCTCAACCTGCCGAACCACCGACGCGAGCAACCGGCGCAGGATCCGCGCCTCGTCGCTCCTCGGCCGCGCTCCCGGCGAAAATCGCGCCATCTCCATCAGGCGAAGGATCTGGCCACGGAACGCGATCACGTTTGGAAGGGCTCTTGAGACGCGCTCGGCTCGATTAGCCGCTTGCGATCTCGCAGAAAAGGAAAAGAGGGTCGCGACGACCAAGCTGGCTGAAAGTAGCCATCGGCTCCGCCGTGTCTTGCTCAACATCGCTCTGTCGCCTCTCGTTAAGGATTCCCTGGACGCGTTTCCAGGCGCCGCGCGCCGCGTCTCTCTCTGCGTCTATCAAGATCCGGGCCGGCGGGCTGTGAGTCTTGCGGGAGATTGAAACGCGTCAGCCCCTGAGCCGAGGAAAGACGCCTGCCCGGCCCCACGCAGGGCGTTCGCAGCCCCCGGCCAGCGCCGCCCTGGCCGGCCGAACGTCGCAGCAATGCAAGCTTCAGCGCCCCCGACGCGCTCCGATTACCGGAGGCCCCGCCGAAAGCACGCCAGCCGCCCGGGCCTAAATGGTGCCCGCGCCCGGAGGGGAGTCGCCTCCGTCCGCGAGGCCAGCCTGGCGCGGACGCCGAGGCTCTTGGCTTGGGCAGCGAGCTTCGGTCGAACACCGAGGTTGGTGGCTTGCGGGGCGCGAAGGCCACGCGCCGGGACGGACGGGTGCTCGGTAGGGTCTGGCGCTCAGTAGATGATGATTTCCTGACGACAGGTGGCGCTACAGCCGTCGCCGCCCCTGGCGTTGCCGTCGTCGCATTGCTCGCCATCGGCGCTCTGGATCAGGCCGTCACCGCAGCGTAGGCCGAGGCGGCAGCCGGCAAAGCACTGGCCGTAGCCGCCGTCGTTGCTGCCGTCGTCGCATTGCTCACCGCTGGCCGCCTGCACCTGGCCGTCGCCGCAGCGCGCGCCGACCCGGCAGCCGGCGGCGCACTGGCCGTAGCCGCCGTCGTTGCTGCCGTCGTCGCATTGCTCACCGCTGGCGGTCTGCACCAGCCCATCGCCGCAGCGCGCGCCGAGCCGGCAGCCGGCGGCGCACTGGCCGTAGCCGCCGTCGTTGCTGCCGTCGTCGCATTGCTCACCGCTGGCGGTCTGCACCAGGCCATCGCCGCAACGCGCGCCGAGCACGCAGCCTGGGGCGCATTGCGCGTAGCCGCCATCGTTGAGCCCGTCGTCGCACTGCTCCCCGTCGGCGGGCTGCGGGATGCCGTCGCCGCAGCGCGTACCCAGCAGGCAGCCGGCGGCGCACTGGCCGTAGCCGCCGTCGTTGCTGCCGTCATCGCATTGCTCGCCAAAGGCCGCCGCCACCGCCCCGTCGCCGCAGCGCGCCGCCAGCTTGCAGCCGGGCGCGCAGGCGCCGTAGGTGCTGGTGTTGACCCCGTCGTCGCATTGCTCACCGGCGGCCGCCTGGAGCAGGCCGTCGCCACAGTAGGGCGCGCGGCCGACGCAGCCGGGCAGGCAGGAGCCGTAGCTGCCGTCGTTCTTGCCGTCATCGCAGGCCTCGAGCCGCGTGACGATGCCGTCGCCGCAGACGGCCGTGCATTGCGTCCGCACGCGCGTGAAGTTGCCGAGCGTCAGCTTGTAGTTCGATTGCGTGGTGTGGCGCTCGGCCTGAAAGATCGCGATCTCGTAGACCTTGCCCACCTGGAGGCCGAAGCGCGTGGCGGCCGCCGCGTCGAGCGTAACCTCGCCCCAGTCTTGGCCGTGGACGCCGCCGAGGTCGACCGCGAGCTGGCCCTTGACGAAGACCCAGACGTCGTCGTCCCCGATGAACTCGAGCACCTCGTTGCCCTTGTACTCGAACCAGTAGCGCACCTCGCTCGTGAAGTGGAAGTTATGCGAGCGCCCCTGGTTGCCGAAGAGCCGGCCGTCGATCGGGAAGAAGGTCGCGTCGTGAAAGACGTAGGAGCCGTTCGCTTGCCGCGTCAGCGTCAGGTTCTGCACCTCGGTCTGATTGACGCCCGCGACGTCGCGATACCATTGGTCGAAGAGCGTCTGGTTGGTGGTGCTTTCATTTGTGCGCGGGCTATTGGCGCCGTGGGCGTAGACGGGCTTGCGCGCGACCGCGTCGAGCTGGTCGCGCACGATGCCGAAATCCAGCAGGTTGACGTAGGCGTCGTTCTCGAAGTCCTGATGCCCGCCGCTGCTGCCCTTGGCCTTGAAGTCGCGGATCACGATCGGCAGCACGAGCTGGCTACCGTCGCCGTCGGCGGCGTCCGTGCAGCGGAAGCCCGGCTCGAGCTGGCAGGTTGCCGAGCAGCCGTCGCCCGAGCGCGTGTTGCCGTCGTCGCAGGCCTCGGCGTCGCCCGGCAGGCGAAGGCCGTCGCCGCAGGCCGAGACGCAGGCCCCGGCGCTGCAGTTGGGCTCGCGCTGGCAACGGGGGGTGCAGCCGTCGCCGAGGTTGTGGTTGCCGTCGTCGCAGCCCTCGCTGCCCTCGGCGATGCCGTCGCCGCAAACAGTAGCCCTGCAGGGCTGACCCGCGCTCGCGCAGACAAAGCCCGGCTCGAGCCGGCAGAGCGCGCTGCAGCCGTCACCGCTCACGGGCGGCTGGCCGCCGTCCTCGCATTCCTCCGCGCCGCGGAGCAGCCCGTCGCCGCAGGCCGCCGCCTCGCAGGGGGCGCCGACGACCGTGCAGCGCCAGCCGCCTTCCACGTGGCAGGTGGCGGAGCAGCCGTCGCCCGCGCCAGTGTTGCGGTCGTCGCAGGTCTCGCTGCCGCTGACGCGACCGTCGCCGCAGACGATCGTCGAGACGCAGGCCTGGCCCGGCGTCGAGCAGACGAAGTCCGCCTCGACCGCGCGGCAGTCCGCCGTGCAGCCGTCGCCCGCGCGCGCGTTGCCGTCATCGCAGGCCTCGCCCGCCGAGCGCCGGCCGTCGCCACAGACGGCGATGCGGAGGCAGGCCTGGCCGGGGTTGGGGCAGGCGAAGTCGGGCTCCACGCTGAGGCAGTCGCCGGCGCAGCCGTCGCCGCCGACGAGGTTGCCGTCGTCGCAGAGCTCGCTGCCGTTGATGCGGCGATCGCCGCAGAGCACCAGCGGCGTGCAGGCGCCGGCCTCGGCGGGACAGGCCCAGCCCGGCTCGATCGCCGCGCAGTCGGCCGCGCAGCCGTCGCCGCCAGCCGCGTTGCTGTCGTCGCAGACCTCGGCGCCGGCACGTAGGCCGTCTCCGCAGACGATCGCGCTCTGACAGGGCTGGCCCGGGGTCGGGCAGAGCGCGTTGGGCTCGAGCGCGCAGACGCCCGAGCAGCCGTCGCCGGGGAGGGTGTTGCCGTCGTCGCAGGCCTCCTGCTGCTGGTTGAGCCGACCGTCACCGCAAGAGGGCTCGGCGATGATGATGCCGGCGTCGTTGCAGATCGCCCCGTCGGTGCAGGGCCGGCCGATCGTCGAGTCCGTCAGAAAGGCGCGGCCATCCGCCGGAGGCTGCAACCCGCCATCGCGCTGAAACGAGCCGCCGAGATCGCGCGCATCGCTGGGGCGGCCGTCGGCCAGCTCGCGATGCACGGGTTGCTCACCGCAAGCGGCGAGCGCCGCGCCCGCGAGGGCCGCCCATACCCAACCCAACGCTCCACCACGGCACCGACTGCGCATGCGAGCCTCATCGAATATGTGAATCCAATTACCATGGCATGCTGCGCTATGCTGGTCAACGGCCCCCTGAGGGCGCGCGGGGCTTTGCCTGCCCGCCGCTCCTCTGTTAAAGGCCAGCCCATGACCATGTTCAAGAGCCGCGTGCGGCACATTCATTTCGTGGGGATTGGCGGCATCGGCATGAGCGGTATCGCCGAGGTGCTGCTCAACCTCGGCTACCAGGTCAGCGGCTCGGATCTCCGCGCCAGCGAGACCACGCAGCGCCTGACGCAGCTCGGCGGTCGGGTGCTGCTGGGCCATGAGGCGGGCCACGTCGAGCAGGCCGATGTCGTCGTCGTCTCCAGCGCGGTCCAGCGCGACAACCCCGAGGTTCAGGCGGCCCTGCGGCTGGCGATCCCGGTTATTCCGCGCGCCGAGATGTTGGCCGAGCTGATGCGGCTGAAGCTCGGCTTGGCGGTGGCCGGCAGTCACGGCAAGACGACGACGACCTCGATGGTCGCTGCCGTGCTCGACGAGGCGGGGCTCGATCCGACCGTGGTGATCGGCGGCAAGGTCAACAGCCTGGGCAGCAACGCGCGGCTGGGCAAGGGCGACTACCTCGTCGCCGAGGCCGACGAGAGCGACGGCTCGTTTCTAAAGCTGGCGCCGACCCTCGCGGTGGTGACCAACATCGATCCCGAGCATATGGATCACTACGGTACGATCGAGCGGCTGGAGGAGACCTTCCTCGCCTTCGTCAACAAGGTGCCCTTCTATGGGCTGGCGGTGCTTTGTCTCGAGTGTGAGCGGCTGCAGAGCCTGCTGCCGCGGGTCGAGAAGCGGCACGTCACCTATGGCTTTCGTTCGCAGGCGGACTACAGCGCGCGCGATCTCGTCGCCGAGGGGCTGACGATGCGCTTCACGCCCGTGCGGCGCGGCCTGCCCGCGGCGCCGATCACCCTGCAGATGGTCGGGCGCCACAATGTGCTCAACGCGCTCGCGGTGCTGGCGATCGCCGACGAGCTCGAGGTGCCCTACGAGGTCACCAGGCGGGCGCTGGATGGCTTCGGCGGCGTCCAGCGCCGCTTCACGGTTCGCGGTGAGGTCGACGGGATTACCGTCGTCGACGACTACGGTCACCACCCGACGGAGATTCGCGCCACGCTCGCTGGCGCCCGCGCTGGCTTCCAGCGCCGCATCGTCGCGGTCTTCCAGCCGCACCGCTACTCGCGCGTGCGCGACCAGTGGGAGGGCTTCGCCACGGCCTTCTACGACGCCGACCGTGTGCTGGTCACGCCGATCTACGCCGCCGGTGAGGCGCCGCAGCCAGGCCTCGACGCCGAGGCGCTGAGCGAGGCGATGCGCACCCATGGGCATCGTGACGTGAGGGCCTGCGCCTCGCTCGACGAGGCCCACGAGGCGCTGGCCCAGACCGTCGCGCCGGGTGATCTCGTGATCACGCTCGGAGCGGGCGACGTCTGGAAGGTGGGCCAGCGCCTGCTCGACGAGCGCCCTGCCGCCGTCGCGCCGGGCCCGCCTCAGCCGCCGGCGCCGCGGTGATCCCGCGGATCAGATCGCGCGCGTAAAAGATCCAAAAAAAAGAGCCTCAAAAATTTGCCTTCGCCAACGGCCGGTGCCCTACTGGACCAACCCGAAGGCAAAGACAAGAAATCGGGATCCGTCGGTCATATCGGCGCGATTATATAGGTGTATTTGGAGTGGAGTCCGTGGTCATCGCCCAGCCCCCAGTACAGCACCCAGCACAGCAGAGGGCTCGCGTTGTCGTCCTGATGGGCGGGCGGTCGGCGGAGCGCGAAGTGTCGCTCGAGTCCGGCACGGCGGTGCTGGCGGCGCTGCGCGAGCGCGGCTGGGACGCGATCGGCGTCGATCTCGGCGATGATCCCGCTCGCCAGCTCAGCGAGGCGGCCGCCGACCGGGCCTTTCTGGCGCTGCACGGCCGCTGGGGCGAGGACGGCTGTATCCAGGGCCTGCTCGAGTCGCTGCGACTGCCCTACACGGGCAGCGGGGTGCTCGGCTCGGCGCTGGCGATGGACAAGGTCGTCTCCAAGCGCCTCTTCGACGGCGCCGGGCTTCCCACGCCGCGTTGGGCCTTCCCGGCCACCCTCGCCACTGTGCGCGCCCTCGGGCTGCCCGCGGTGCTCAAGCCGCGAGCCGAGGGCAGCAGCGTGGGCGTGGTCGTCGTGCGCGACGATGCGGGCCTGCTGGCGCAGCTCTCGGCGCCGCGAGCAGCGCCCTCGGCCGGGTCGACGCCGGGGCCCGGCGCGGCCAACACCGCCGCGGGCGCCGACGCCCCCCTGCTAGCGGAGGCCTACGCGCCGGGTCGCGAGCTTTCGGTGGCCGTCTTCGGCAGCGGCGACGCCGCCCGGGTGCTTGGCACCGTCGAAATCCGCGCGGCTGCGGGCCACTACGACTACGAAGCCAAATACGCGCGCGACGATACCGAGTATCTGGTGCCGGCGCCGCTCCCAGAGGCGATCGACGCGCGGGCGCGGGCGCTGGCGCTGCAAGCCCACCGCCTGCTCGAGTGCAGTGGCGCGACGCGCGCCGATCTGCGCTGGAGCGGTCGGGTGGAGGACGAGCCGCTGCTGCTCGAGGTCAATACCCTGCCGGGTTTGACCAGCCATAGCCTGCTGCCCAAGATCGCCGCGCACGCTGGCTGGTCCTATGGCGAGCTGGTCGAGGCGATCCTCGACGACGCGAGGCTGAAGGCGTGAGCGCCCTCAACCGAGGCAAGCGGCCGTCGCGCTCGCGCTGGCGCTCGGGCAACCGCCGCGTCGGCGCGCCCCAACCGCCGCAGGCCGCCGCTTTCGCCCTCTCTGCCGAGCCCGCGGGCGAGCGCGTCGCCGGCGCCCGCGGTGTGGGCGGCCTCGGCGGTCGTCGCGCCGCGGGTCGCGTCGGTGGAGCGCGCGCGCTTCGCGCGCGTCGGCGCCGGCGCCCCGTGCCCTGGCGTGAGCTTGGCCGCGCGGTGGCGCGCGGGGCCTGGCTGGCGCTCTGCACCATCGGCGCGCTGGCAGCGCTTGGCGGCGTCGGCGCCGCTGGCTACTTCGGCTATCGCGCCCTCGCGCGCTCGAACACCTTCGCGGTGCGTACGATTCGCCTGGAGGGCGCCCGCCCCGCCCTGCGCGGCGAGCTGCTGCGCACCCTCGAGCCGCTGCGGGGCATGGCCATCCTGCGGGTCGCCACGCGCGAAACGGCGCGGATCTTGACGGGGCATCCCTGGGTCGCGGAGGCGGAGGTCTACCGGGCGCTGCCCGACACGCTGCACGTCGTGGTGCGCGAGCGCGAGGCGCGGGCCGCTGCCTTGCTAGGCGAGCTCTATCTCGTCGATGCGGCGGGGTGGCCCTTCAAGCGCGCGACGCTCGACGAGGTCGCAGGGCTGACCGTGATCACGGGCATCGACCGCGCGGCGTTTCGCAGTCGGCCGCAGGAGGCCGCGCGGCGCGTGGTCCGGGCGCTCGGCGTGCTCGCGCGCTACGGCCGCGCGGCGCAGCGGCCGCCGCTGGGCGAGCTCCACCTCGACGACGATGGTGAGGTCACGCTCTTTCTTCGCCGTGGCGGCACGGCGTTGCACCTCGGCACCCGCGTCAGCGACGCACAGTTCGCCCGCCTCGATCGCGTCTTGAAGGCCTTGGGTCCAGAGGTGGCGCGGGCGCAGACGGTATTTCTCGACCACCGCGAGCGCCCGGGGCGCGTGGTGGTGCGTATGAGGCAGCTCGACTGAGCAGAGCACGGGCGTGCAGCGGCGAGCAACGAGCCTGGGGCCACCGGCCGCGAAGGCAGCACCCGGCGGCGGGCAAGACCCCCAGCAGAAGGCGACACTATGGCGAAGCGTGAAGAGATCATAGTCGGATTGGACATCGGCACGACGAAGATCGCGGCCATCGTGGGCGAGCTCACCGACGAGGGGATCGACGTGATCGGCGTCGGCACGGCCCCGTCGCGCGGGCTGCGCCGGGGCGTGATCACGCACATCGACAACACCGTGTCGGCGATCAAGCGCGCGGTAGAGGAAGCCGAGCTGATGGCCGGCTGCGCGATCTCCACGGTCTACGCTGGCATCGCCGGCGGGCATATTCGCGGGCTCAACAGCCACGGCATCGTCGCGGTCAAGGATGGTGAGGTCGCCGCCAGCGACGTCGCGCGCGTGATCGACGCCGCGAAGGCCGTGGCGATTCCGATGGATAACGAGATCGTCCACGTGCTGCCGCAGGACTTTGTCGTCGACGGCCAAGACGGCATCAAAGAGCCGCTGGGGATGAGCGGCGTGCGGCTCGAGACGCGCGTTCACATCGTCACGGCGGCCGTCACCAGCGCGCAGAATGTCGTCAAGTGCTGCCAGCGCTGTGAGCTGGAGGTGGCCGAGCTGGTGCTCCAGCCGCTGGCGAGCGCCGAGGCCGTGCTGCATGAGGACGAGTGCGAGCTGGGGGTGGTGCTGATCGACATCGGCGGCGGCACGACCGACCTGACGATCTTCAACGACGGTGCGATCGTCTACACGGCCTGCCTTGGCGTCGGCGGCAATCATGTCACCAACGACATCGCCGTCGGCCTGCGTACGCCCTCGGCCGAGGGCGAGGCCGTCAAGCAGCGCTGGGGCTGCGCCAAGAGCGCGATGATCGATCCCGACGAGGAGATCGAGGTGCCCTCGGTGGGCGGGCGCCCGGCGCGGCGACTGTCGCGGCGCGTGCTCTGCGAGATCATCGAGCCGCGCGTGGAGGAGATCTTCCTGCTCGTGCGGCGCGAGCTGGCCAAGGCTGGCTACGAGGATTTGCTCGCCTCCGGGGCGGTGCTCACCGGCGGCTCCACGATCATGACGGGGATGCCCGAGCTGGCCGAGGAGGTGCTCGGCTTTCCCGTGCGGCGGGGCGCGCCGCATAAGGTCGGCGGGCTGCTCGACGTGGTGCGCAGCCCGAAGTTCGCCACGAGCGTGGGCTTAGTGCAGTACGGCGCGCGGCGGGCGGCCGCGCAGCGCTTTCGTCCGCGCACCGAGCGCGTTCGCCTCGGCGGCCGGGTCAGAGATTGGTTTTCTCGAGTTTTTTAGCGGTGTGAACGACGAGGAGGATCGGCATCATGGCACTGATCGAACTAGACGAGGCAGCGACGCAGGCGCGGATCAAGGTGGTGGGTGTCGGCGGCGGCGGCGGCAACGCGATCAACACGATGATCGCGTCGGCGCTCGATGGGGTGGACTTCATCGCGGCCAATACCGATCTTCAGGCGCTGGAGGCCAATCTCGCGCCGACCAAGATTCAGCTCGGCAGTGAGCTGACGCGCGGGCTCGGCGCGGGTGCCAACCCGGATGTCGGCCGCGAGTCGGCGCTGGAGACCAACGAGCGCATTCGCGAGGTGCTCGAGGGCGCCGATATGGTCTTCATCACCGGGGGCATGGGCGGCGGCACCGGCACCGGCGCGGCGCCGATCATCGCCAGGATCGCCAAGGAGCTGGGCGCGCTGACGGTCGGGGTCGTGACCAAGCCCTTCATGTTCGAGGGTCGCAAGCGCCTGCGGCAGGCGGAGGCGGGGATCGAGTCGCTGCAGGAGCAGGTCGACACGCTGATCACGATCCCGAATCAGCGGCTGCTCACCGTCGCCGGGCAGGCGACGACGATGCTCGACGCCTTCCGCAAGGTCGACGAGGTGCTGCTCAACGCTGTCCAGGGCATCTCCGATCTGGTGGTGATCCACGGCTTCATCAACGTCGACTTCGCTGACGTGCGCACGGTGATGAGCGAGAAGGGCCATGCGCTGATGGGCACTGGCCACGCCACGGGCGATCGCAAGGCGATCGAGGCGGCGCAGCAGGCGATCTCGAGTCCGCTGCTCGAGGATGTCAGCATCGAGGGCGCGACGGGCATCCTGATCAACATCACGGGTGGCCCGGACCTGACGCTGACGGAGATCAACGAGGCGGCCTCGCTGATCCAGGAAGCGGCCCACGAGGACGCGAACATCATCTTTGGCTCGGTGATCGACGCCAACCTCGAGGATCAGGTGCGCATCACCGTGATCGCGACCGGCTTCGAGCGGCCCTCGCTGAGCGCCGAGCGCGGGCGCGCCGCCGCTGTGGCTCACGGGCGCGCGCTGGGCCACGGTGGCCCGGCGAGCCGGGCTCAGGGCTACGGCCAAGGCTACGATCAGGGCTACGGTCAGGGCTATGGTCAGCAGCGCTACGGCGCCGCGCCGCGTCATGGCGCGGCGCAGAGCTTCGACTCGACGACCCCTCAGCATGCGCCCGCCGGTGAGCCCTATTACGCACCGAGCGCCCCCTCCGAGCTGAACCTGGCCTATGCCGGGCCGATGACGCGGCCCCCGATGCCCTTGGCGAGTGCGTCGCTGCTCTCGCGCGAGCCGCACGAGGAGGAGGAGACGGCCGTTTCAGTGGCGGCGGTTTCGGCAGGCTACGGCTATGCCACGGTCGAGGGCGGGCGCGAGTCCGCTCGCACGCCGGCTCGTCCATTGCGCCGCGCGCCGACGGCGCAGGCGGTGCCCGCGCTGCACCCGAGCCTCGGCGGCATGCCCGAGGATCACGAGATGGACATCCCCACCTTCCTGCGCCGCCAGCCCCGCGTCAGCGAGTAGCGCCGGAGGCGCCGGTCGCGCGTGGCCCGTGGAGCTTGGCCACCGCTGTCGGCGTCCCTTAGCGGCAGCTCTGAACCCGCGCCTGCGTGGCAGCTTTGCAGGACCCCTGCGTTGAGGTGCCGGTGGATACGCACCCCGTTGCGGCCGCACCTGCCATCCCGCACACCGGCTCGGTCTCCACCCAGGTTCCGCTCGAGGCGTTAAGGCTGGGAAAACAGGCGAAGATGTCATCGGGAAATCGCCTCAAAGCGCAGCCGGAGTGCAGCCCGAGATAGCGCCCGGTGGCCTTGCCATCGCAGTCATAGTCGAAGGACTTGTCGCCCCGCTGGTGCTCGAAGAACGCGGTCTGCCCCGGTTTGGCGTCGGCGTTGCCGTCGTAGCAATCCTCGTGATTGGTCGCCGGCAGGGCCTCGGTGGCGGCACAGAGGCACTCGCCTCCGGTCGTGGCGCCGAACCCGTCGTGGTCGGCATCGGGATAAAACACTGTGCAGCCGATCGGTGGGAGGGCGGCGTCGGCCTCGTCGCTGAGCTGATCGCAATCGTCGTCCTTCCCGTTGCAGCGCTCCCGCGCGCCGGGCTTGATGGCGTTGTCGTCGTCGTCGCAGTCGCGATCGTTTTCGGCCTGGTAGGGTGCGGTTGGAGCACATAAGCAACGGCTGTCGCCGGCGGCTCCGAAGCCATCGCCATCGCGATCGGCGTAGTAGGCGACGCAGCCCTGGCTGCCCTCGCCGTCGGCCTCGCCGTCACAGTCGTCATCGACGCCCTGGTTGCAGCGCTCTGGCTTGCCATGGGCCACGGCATTGTTGCTCGGGGCGCAGTCCGTCAGGTCGGGATCGCCGTCGCCGTCGCTATCGTGCCGCAGCAAGGCCCCCGCGTCGCTGAAGGCGTCGGCGCCGCCGTCGCGGCCCGCTGCCCCGACCTTTGCGTCGGTCGTGCCGAGCGCACCTCCGGGCTGCTGAGCGGAGCGCGGCAGGGCCACACAGGTCAGCATCCCCAGGTTACAGCGATAACCGGCGGCACAAGGGGTCGCCTCGTCGCAGTAGTCGGCAGTGTCGGAGGTGCAGGCGGCGAGCGCGCAGGCGAGCAGGGCTGGCCCAAGCAGCGCCGAGAGCCGGCGCTTCGGGATCGAGAAAGCAGAGTCGGTCATGGCTAATGCTCCTTCCGGTAAGGTCCGGGCCCCGGTATTCAGCGTCCGGGCCTCCCCCGCCATTCGCCCAAGATGGCCTCGCGGGCTCGGCGATGGCGGCCTTTTCGGCCGGCGCGCCAAGGAGGTTGCGTCTCCACCCGCCAAACCCGCGCCCGCCGCGCTCCTCGTGTTCGCGGCATCGACTCGGCGGGCCTCTGCGATTAGTATCCGGCCGCCATCGCCGAGAGGAAGCAAGCATGTCCACGTCACCGCAAGAGCAACCCCTGCGTTTCCCCGCCGATCAGCCGGCGGTGGGCGCCGGCACCGCCGCGTCGAGCGCCGGCACCGCCGCGTCGAGCGCCGGCACCGCCCTGAGCAACTGGCGTGCCATGGTCGAAAAGGACCTCAAGGGCGTCTCCTTCGACAAGCGCCTGGTGAGCACCACCGAGGACGGTCTGCGCATCGAGCCGCTCTACACCCCTAATCAGGGCGCCAATCAGAGCGCCGAGCAGAGCGCCGAGCAGAGCACCGAGCACACCCCCAGCAGCACTTCCGCCGGCTGGCCGGGTCTACCACCCTTCGCGCGCGGCGGCGCGCCCCTGCCCACGCCGGGTGGCTGGGATGTGCGGGTCCGCATCGCCACCGCCGATCCCGCGCTAGCCGCGCGCACGGTCGCCGACGAGCTGGGCCACGGTGCGCACTCGTTGTGGATCACCTTTGACCGCTCGTTGCGCCTAGGCGCTGATCCGGATGCGGCCGCGTACTCGGCGAGCCCAGCGACGCCGGTCGACGGCGTCGTCGCCGCTCACGTCGATGCGCTCGATGCGCTGCTCGCGGGCGTCGATCTGGCGCGGGTGGCGATCGATCTCGACGCCGGCAGCAGCGCGCTGGCGGCCGCCGCGGCGCTGGTCGCCCTGGCCCGCCGCCGCGGCCTGGCGCCGACGGTCTTGCACGGTAGCTGTGGGGCCGACCCGCTCGGTCTCTTGGCGGCGGAGGGTCGTCTGCCCTGCGCGATCGAGCGCTTGCTGCAGCAGCTCGCCGACCTGGCCGGCTGGACCACAGCGCACGCACCACAATGGCGCGCGGTGACCGTGTCGACGCTCGCCTATCACGAGGCGGGCGCCACGGCAGCGCAGGAGCTCGGCCTCGCCTTGGCGACGGGCGCGGCCTACCTCCGCCGGCTCACCGACGCGGGCCTGCCGCTCGATCCGGCCGCGCTCCAGCTCACCTTCCGCCTGGCTGTCGGCCGCGACGTGTTTCTCGAGCTGGCCAAGCTGCGCGCCGCCCGCTTGACCTGGGCCCGACTCGTCGCCGCCGCCGGCGGAGGGGCCGCTGCGCAGCGCATGCGCGTCCACGCCAGCACGGCCTGGCGCACCAAGACGGCCCGCGACCCCTGGGTCAACCTCCTGCGCACGACGGTCGAGGGCTTCGCCGCCGCCGCTGCCGGGGCCGATGCGCTCACCACGCTTCCCTTCGACGAGGCCCTGGGGCCGAGCGACGACGCCGCGCGGCGCCTCGCCCGCAACACCCAGACGATCCTGCGCGACGAGGCTGATCTGGGTCGCGTGCTCGATCCCGCGGGCGGAAGCTGGTACGTCGAGGCGGCGACGCGCGGCCTGGCCGAGGCGGCTTGGGGCGTGTTCCAGCAGGTCGAGGCGGAGGGTGGCCTGGCGCGCGCGCTGCTGAGCGGCGCCGTCGGGCGCTGGATCGGCGAGGCCTCGCGCCGCCGCCACGAGGCGATCGTCAAGCGCCGCCAGCCGCTGACCGGCGTGAGTGAGTTCGCCGACGTTCACGAGCAGGCCGTCGTGCGTCCCGCACCAGCGGCCGCGACCCTGCGGGCCGGGGCGGCTGCGGCGCTGAGCGCGCACCGCGCGGCGCACCCGCAGTCCGCCGCCGTGGCCGGGCTCGTGGCGCGGCTCGCCGCCGACGCTCCCGCCGAGCCCGGCGCGCTGATGGCGGCCGCGATCGAAGGCGCGGCGGCCTCGGCCACGCTGGGCCAGCTCGCCGCGTTGCTCCAGGCGGGCGCCGGCGCGCGGCCGGCTCTGCCCGAGCCGCTGGCGCCGGGTCGTGACGCGGCGCCCTTCGAGCGGCTGCGCGACGCCAGCGAGGCCTACGCGGCGATCCACGGCCGGCTGCCGCGCGTCTTTCTCGCCAACCTGGGCCCGATTCCTCAGCATCGCGCCCGGGCCGAGTTCGCGGCGAACCTGCTGCAGGCGGGTGGCTTCGAGCCGCTCGGCAACGACGGCTTCGCCCAGGTCGACGACGCCGTGGCCGCCTTCGCTGCCAGCGGAGCGGAGGGCGCCGCGATCTGCTCGACGGACGAGGCCTATGCCGAGTTTGCCGAGCCGCTGGCGCGGTCGCTGCGCGAGCGCGGCGCGCGCTTCGTGATCTTGGCCGGTCGGCCCGGCGAGCGCGAGCCGGCCTATCGCGCCGCGGGCATCGACCACTTCATCGCCCTTGGCGGTGACGCGGAGCACGCGCTCACCGCGTTGCTCAAGCAGCTTGGAGTTCCGCTATGAGCCCTCTTCCCGACTACCGCAACGTGCCACTATGGGACGGGACCAGCGCCCCTGCCGCCGGCTCCGGACGCGAGGATTGGGAGCGTCTCGCCGTCGCGGCTGCTGGCCAGCCGCTCGCCGCGCAGCGCCGGACCACGCCCGAGCAGATCGCGCTGGCCCCCGTCTACAGCGCGGCCGACCTCGACGGGCTGAGCCACCTCGGGACGATGCCGGGCCTGCCCCCCTTCGTCCGCGGCCCCTACGCGACGATGTACGTGCAGCGGCCGTGGACGATTCGGCAGTACGCCGGCTTCTCCACCGCGGAAGAGAGCAACGCCTTCTATCGGCGCGGGCTCGCGGCCGGCCAGATGGGCCTCTCGATCGCCTTCGATCTGGCGACCCACCGCGGCTATGACAGCGACCATCCGCGGGTCCTCGGCGACGTCGGCATGGCCGGGGTCGCGATCGACTCGATCTACGACATGCGGATTCTCTTCGCCGACATTCCGCTCGACCGCATGAGCGTGTCGATGACGATGAACGGCGCCGTGCTGCCCGTGCTCGCGCTCTACATCGTCGCCGCCGAGGAGCAGGGCGTGAAGCCCGCGCAGCTCAGCGGCACGATTCAGAACGACATCCTCAAGGAGTTCATGGTTCGCAATACCTATATCTACCCGCCGGAGCCCTCGATGCGCATCATCGGCGACATCTTCGGCTACACCGCGCGCGAGATGCCGCGCTTCAACAGCATCAGCATCTCCGGCTATCACATGCAGGAGGCCGGGGCGACGGCCGACATCGAGCTGGGCTACACGCTCGCTGATGGGCTGGAGTACGTGCGCACCGGCGTGCGCAGCGGTCTCGCCGTCGACGCCTTCGCGCCGCGCCTCTCGTTCTTCTGGGGCGTCGGGATGAACTTCTTCATGGAGGTGGCGAAGCTGCGCGCCGCGCGCCTGCTCTGGGCCAACCTCTTGCAGGCCTTCGCGCCAAAGAACCCCAAGTCGCTCTGCCTGCGCACGCACTGCCAGACCTCGGGCTGGAGCCTGACGGCGCAAGATCCCTACAACAACGTGATGCGCACCTGCATCGAGGCGATGGCCGCCGTGCATGGCCACACGCAGTCGCTGCACACCAACTCGCTCGACGAGGCGCTGGCCCTGCCGAGCGACTTCAGCGCGCGCATCGCCCGCAACACGCAGCTCTTCCTGCAGCAGGAGAGCGGCAGCTGTCGCGTCATCGACCCCTGGGGCGGCAGCTACTACGTCGAGCGCTTGACGCATGAGCTGGCGCAGCGCGCCTGGGCCCACATCCAGGAGATCGAGCAGCTCGGGGGCATGGCGCGCGCGATCGAATCGGGCCTGCCGAAGATGCGCATCGAGGAGGCCGCGGCCCGCGCCCAGGCCCGCATCGACAGCGGGCGGCAGGTGATCGTCGGCGTCAACGCGCAGCGCCTCGAGCAGGAGCCAGAGCTGTCGATCTTGCAGGTCGACAACACGGCGGTGCGCAAGGCACAGGTCGCGCGCCTCGAGCGCCTGCGCGCCGATCGCGACGACGGAGCGGTCGAAGGCGCGCTCGCGGCGCTGACGCAGGCGGCGAGCGGCGGCACGGGCAACCTGCTGGAGCTCGCCGTGCAGGCCGCGCGGGCCAAGGCCACGGTCGGCGAGATCAGCGCGGCGCTCGAGCGCGTCTACGGGCGGCATCAGGCGCAGCTCCATGCGATCAGCGGCGTCTACAGCGGAGAGCTCGGCGAGCAGGACGAGGCGCTGACCCGCGTGCGCGCCCTGGCGGCGGGTTTCGCCACGCGCGAGGGACGCCGGCCACGCCTCTTGGTGGCCAAGCTGGGCCAGGACGGCCACGACCGCGGCCAGAAGGTGATCGCCACCGCCTTCGCCGATATGGGCTTCGACGTCGACGTCGGGCCCTTGTTCCAGACGCCCGAGGAGGCGGCGCGCCAGGCGGTGGAAAACGACGTGCACGTGGTCGGTGTCAGCTCGCTGGCCGCGGGCCACTTGACGCTGGTGCCGGCGCTGCGCGGCGAGCTGACGCGCCTCGGTCGCGCCGACATCTTGATCGTCGTCGGCGGGGTGGTCCCGCCGCAGGACCATGCGGCGCTGCGCCAGGCGGGCGCGGCGGCCATCTTTGGGCCCGGCACCGTGGCCCACGTGGCGGCGCGGGAGCTGCTGACACAGCTCGATCCCGAGGTCGCCGGCGCGGCCTAGCGGCCACCGCTAGCTGCAACCGACGACCCACCCGAGCATGCGACCTCGACGGCAAGCCGCCCTGAGCCTCGACGCCTACGTCGCCGGCGTCCGTGTGGCCGACCGCGCGGTCCTCGGGCGCGCGATCACCCTCGTCGAAAGCCAGCGTTCGAGCGACCGTCTCTTGGCGCAAGAGCTGCTGCTGCGGCTGCTGCCCGACTGCGGTGGTTCGCTGCGGGTCGGCATCACCGGCGTCCCCGGCGTCGGCAAGAGTACCTTCATCGACGCCCTCGGGGCGCGCCTGCTCGAGCGCGGCCACCGCCTGGCCGTGCTGGCCATCGACCCGTCCAGCCAGCTCAGCGGCGGCAGCATCATGGGTGATAAGACGCGGATGGAGCGTGTCGGCGCCGACCCACGCGCCTTCGTGCGTCCGTCACCGAGCGGCCGCGAGCTGGGCGGCGTGGCCCAGGCCACCCGCGAGGCGCTGCTGGTCTGCGAGGCGGCCGGCTTCGATGTGGTGCTGGTCGAGACCGTGGGCGTCGGGCAATCCGAGGCGACGGTGGCGGAGATGGTCGACTTCTTCCTGCTGTTGGCGCTGGCCGGCGCGGGCGACGAGCTGCAGGGCATCAAGCGGGGCGTGCTCGAGCTCGCTGACCTGGTGGCGATCACCAAGGCCGACGGTGAAAACGAGCAGGCCGCGCGCCGCGCGCGCCAGCAGACCGAGAGCGCGCTCCAGCTGATGCGGCCGCGCTCCGCGCATTGGCGGCCGCCGGTCGTCACCTGCAGCGCCAGGCAGGGCACGGGCCTCGATGAGCTCTGGGCCCAGGTCGAGGCGCACCGCCAGGCCCTCGAGGCGCAGGGTGAGCTGCAGGAGCGGCGCCGTCGCCAGCAGCTCGCGTGGATGTGGGGTCTGGTCGAGCGCGGCCTCCAGGAAGCCCTGCGCGCCCACCCGGAGGTCCGCGCCAACCTCGGCCCCCTCGAGCGCGCCGTCCTCGACGGGCAGACGACGCCCCTGCTCGCCGCCCAGCAGCTGCTGCGCGCCTTCGGTGTGGCCTCCGACTAGATCACCGCTTCAGCACCTCGCGTTTTCGAAGCCCTCTCCGACAATCGGGCCGCCCGAGGGCACGCTCCACTGCCTCGCTATGGCCCAAAAGCGCAAATAACTCGCCCACCGTCGAAACCTCGGCTCAGATGTTGCTGCGCAAAGGTTGCTAAGGGTGCAGCCAGCGCGGGCGCGACAGGGCAACCACACCAACAGGGGGCTAGCGACAGCCGGGGAGGCAAGAGATGGGCACAGTGGTCGTAGGATCTTCACGAGCCGAGGTGAATCCGCGCAGCACGCTGGGCAGGTGCCGGCGCGCGCCGCCCCGGCCCTCCCGGGCCGTCCTCCTGGCAGCCGGCCTCCTCGCGGCCGCGGGCGTGGCAGAGGCGAAGGTTGTGGAGCTCCCAGCAACGACCTGCTCACGAGCCGAGCCTCGAGGGATTGCCCAGCAGACGCCCTCCCGCCGACACTCGGAACCCAACCTCCTCGCCAGGCGATTTCCGCCGCACGGCACCCATTGGCGTCCGGCGACGCTGCTCGCCCACCCCAAGGGCGGATCGTTTTTGGTGCGCGACGCGGTGCTTGATTCCAGGGCCGGCGGCGCGCGCACGGAGGAGCACGTCGTCTGGCAGGTGGGCTGCTTCCGCGAGCCCAACGGCGCCTTCACCGTCTCCTATTGGCTCCTTGACGGAAGCGCAACCCCAACGGGGCCCATCCAGTACGGGGTCAGCTCCAACCTCCGCAAGGTGTGGGTTGCGGCCGCGGGCGTGGGCATGGCGGGAGCGTCTTCGGTGCAGGCGCAGACGGTCGACGGACGCCCCCCCCGTCAGGGCGATGCTGAGCCCTCCGTGCTAGCGCGCCTTCTTGGTCTCACCGAGGCCTTCAGGGCCGCGAAATCCCGGAAGCCCGGGCCTGTGATGGCCGAATTCATTCACGAGGCAGAGCTAGCCGCACTCACGCCTGCGCAGGGGCATGGCATGCTGCACAGTTGGCGAGGGCCCGAGCAGGCAGCGGCGAGTCACTGACCGGGCTCGTCCGGCCGGGGCCAAAGAAAGGGGCCCGGATCGAGTCGCCGCTGGATGGCGCCCCTTTCCCGATTGCCCTGCCGGCTGGACCCTCGGGGCGCCAGTTGGATCACCGGTCGGCCAGTGCGAGGTCATTCGACCCCACTTCTAAGCTATTGCTATTATGCTGTTTATTCGTCATGCCCGGGAGCGCTTCAGGGTTGCACGTCCCCGTCCAGGATCCGCTCATCGTTCGTATGACCTTGATTTTGCGAGCATAAACAGGTGGCCTGACGATTGCATTCTCTTCGCTACGAGCCGCCTCCCGGGGACGATCGAGATCCACGGTTGGCGGCGATCCTGGGTTCGCCGGATACCGGAGGCCCCTGGGCTGTGGAGGAGGATGTCATGAGGATCTGCAACAGGGACTCCAGACGCAGACGCTGGGGCACGCTGGCTGCCACGCTGACGCTGGCCGCGCTCGGCGCCTGCGGCGGCGCGGGCAACACGCTGGAGCCGCTCGGCTTCGCCCAACTCACCCTCCTCGAGTTCGATACCCGCGACATCACGATGCGCTACACGGATCCCAGTGGCTATGCGATCCAGACGGCGAAGATCCGCTGCGATCTCGTCGGCTTCAGCAACGGGGCGTTGCTCGAGAGCCGCGTCGGCGTGACCGATTTCGAGGGCAAGGCGCGCTTCACGCTGCGCGCACGTAGCGCGACGACCTTCAAGATCGTCTGCACCGCCGACGGCGCCGGCTCCAAGGCCAATGTGCCCGTGTTCATCTCCAAGGAGAACGGCGGCCAGCTCAAGGTCCAGATCAGCCGCAACGCTGCTGCCTCCTCGCTCGTCGCGACGGTCAAGCTGATCGAGAATTATCCGTGCGCCGGCTTCGACCCGTTGCGCTCGCCGGCCGCCAGCGCGCTGGTGCCGAGCTCGACGCGCGAAAACGTCGAGCTGAGCAACGCCGGCGTCGAGGTCAAGTTCGCCGGACTGCGCCCGGCCACGCAATACAGTATCGTCGGCTTCGGCCAGAGCGACGGCCAGACGGTGGCCGCGGGCTGTGTCGACGGTCTCTCGCTGACCCAGGCGGCGATCGACAACAACGTGATGATCACCGCCGTCGTCCGACTCGACGATTGGACGCCGGAGATCAGCGGCAACGCCCTCGCGATCACCACGCAGCTGACCACGGCGCCGCCGGCGTTGAGGGCCGTGGCCGGCTTCTACACGCGCCTCTCCGACGGCGACAACGATCCGGCCGACGAGCTGCTCGGGCGGACCCTTTCGCAGATGACGGGTGTGACGGCCACGCTGGTCCAGATGTACCGCTCGCAGATCGCCATGCTGCTCAGCTCGCCGGCCGAGCGAGCGGGGCGCGATCAGCTGCGCAAGATGGCGCTGGCGTTGAGTCAGGTCGCCAACCTGCAGCTCCATTCACAGATGCAGATTCGGGACGAGTCGGTCAGCTCCGATGGCTTCATCACCGGCGATCTGTCGATTCTGCACACCTTCCTGCGCTTCAGCGCGCAGGTCGGGGGCCAGTCGAGGAGCTACGAGCTGGAGCCCGCTCAGCGCACCCCGCGGGTGGCGACGCTACAGCATACCCAGGCCGATCGGATCTCGATCGGCGCGCATACGATGACGCTGCCAGTCGCCGACACGGTGGTGGGTGGGCTGATGCTCGAGAACCTCGGCAGCGCCAACCTCGAGGATGCGCTGGGCTCGATGGTGCGCTGCGACCGGCTGGCCACCGCCGTGACCGAGATCATCAACAAGAACTTCTACGTCGGGATGCTCGGCTTCAGCGGGCTGATCGACCTCGGCGCCACGCTGCTGACCTCGGCTGCAATCGCCGACCTCTGCAACACCCAGGTCAAGCAGATGGTGGCCGAGCTCAAGTACCAGCTCGACCTGGGGCTCTACGAGGCGCACCTCTACGACGAGATCACGCTGCAGGGCACTGCCGGCGTGTTGATGGAGCCCGACGGTCAGACGATCAAGAAGCTCGCCAGCGGTGAGTGGACCGGCGTCGGCAGCTTCAGTGGGGAGCGGCTGTGAAGCGCGTCGAAGGGGGCCGCGGGCCGCGCTCGCAGCGGGCGCGGGGCGGGTCGGCGCCGGCCGCGCTGCGCCAGCGGCTGGTGGTCGCGGCAGCGCTCGCCGCCACGCTCCTCGCCGCCACGTCCTGCGGTCCGGGCGTGATCGCCGAGTTGGGCGCTCCCCGCGCCAGCAAGGAGATCTGCGGCGACGGGCGCGACAACGATCTGGACTCCGCGGTCGATTGTGCCGACCCGGACTGCGCGGGCGGACCCGGCTGCGGGGTGATCACGGCAGGCCTCGGGATGCCGCTTCAGCCCCCCTGGGCGAGCTGCGGCGAGCTCGAGGGCGATCGCGGCCACACGCCGGTGGATATGATCTGGGCCGTCGACGGCTCGGCCAGCATGGATGACGAGATCGCGAAGGTCGTCCACAACATCAACAACTTCGCAACCTACATGCTCGGGCTGCGCGCGGACCTGCATCTCGTGATGCTGGGCGACAAGCAGTCGGGTGGCCGGGAGCAGCTCTGCGTGCCTCCGCCTTTCGGCGGGCCAGACTGCCAGGACGGTCTGCGTTACCGTCACATTCAGCGCTACGTCGGCAACGACGCCCTGCGCCAGATCCTCCAGCTCTACCCCGAGTACAGCTACTTCTTGCGGCCGAACGCCAAGAAGGTGCTGGTGATCGTCAGCGACTCCAACGCGGACGGCGTGACGCCCGATTGGTTCGACCAGGAGCTGCGCGCCCTGGGCGGCGGCACGATGTTCAACACCTATGTCGTCCACAGCATCGTTGGCTATGGTGAGCGCAGCTCGCTCGGCCATCCACGCGGCTGCCCGAGCGCGGCGGCAGAAGGCACGACCTACCTCGCGCTCAGCGACAAGACCGGCGGCACGAAGTTCTCGATCTGCGCTTCGTTCTGGGATCAGGCGGGCGAGGGCCTGCCGAGTGGCATCTTCGGCGAGCTGGGGCGCAGCGTGGCCGGTCTGGTCGACATCCCCTGCCGCTATGCGCTGCCCACCCTCGACGGTGATCGCGGCATCAACACGGCGCAGATCCAGGTCAACGCCGAGGGCGACGGTGGTTGGGCCCTGGTGCCGCAACACGCCGACGGCTCGGCCTGTAGCGCCAACGCGCCGGGTTGGTACCTCGACAACAACGCTGTGCGCATCTGCCCCTCGGTCTGCAAGGCGCTCTCGGTGGCGCAGCTCAAGCTGCTCTTCGGCTGCACCGACCTCGTACGCTAGCTTTCTGTCCTAGCGCTTTCCGTCGCCGCGCGTTCGAGCCGCCCGAGCAGCGCCACGAGCTGTAGCGCCCCCTCGCGCACCGCCGCGCATGCAAAGCCGGAGAGCTCAGCGCCGTAGGGGAACGCCCGCGCCGGCAGGCGACAGAGCCAAGCCGCGCCGGTGAAGCCATAGAGCTGGCGCGCGAGGGCGATGAGGATGGCCGGGCTCAGGTCATGGCTGAGCAGGTGGCCCTCGCCGCGACGCAGCGGCGTCGCCAGCAGCGGCTCGAGCGTCACGTCGCTAGCGGCGACGTCCGCGTCGAGGATCACCACGACCCGCGCCGCGGCGATCGTCTCGGCGAGCTCGGGTGTTAGACCGGGGACGGCGATCGACTGCAGGTCTGCGCGCGCCCCGAGCTGGTCGAGCACCGCCGCCGCTACCCCGTCGTCGCCGCGCAGGACGTTGCCCACGGCGATCAAGAGGGTGGACGCCGCCATGCGCTCGCGCCTCAGTTGCGCGCGACGCGCTCGAGCAACTGGCCCTGCTGGTCGCGGAGCTCGAGGATCAGCGGCATCTGGCCGAGCGCATGCGTCGAGCAGGAGAGGCAGGGGTCGTAGCAGCGGATGGCATGCTCGACGCGGTTCAACATCCCCTCGGCCGGGGTCTGTCCGCGCACGAAGCGCAGCGCGCTCTGCTTGACCGCCTGATTCATCGCCAGGTTGTTCTGCGCCGTGGCGATCAGCAGGTTGGCCGTGACGATGCGTCCCTGCTCGTCGACCCGGTAGTGATGAAAGAGCGTGCCCCGCGGCGCCTCGCTCACGCCGATGCCCTCCTGGTGATTGAGCATCGCCTTGGCGCGCACGTGCGTGTCCAGCAGGGAGGGGTCGTCCAAGAGCGCCTCGATGCGCTCGACGGCGTGGACCATCTCGATCAGCCGCGCCCAGTGGTAGTGGAAGGAGGCGCAGACGGTGCCAGCGGCATCCCCTGCATGATGGCGCAGCTCGCGCAGCTCCCGATCGGCGCGCGGCGTCCCGGCGGTCCTGGCGACGTTCAGCCGCGCCAGCGGCCCGACCCGATACATGCCGCCCGGGTAGCCCAGCGGCTTGTAGAACGGGTTCTTGATGAAGGTATAGGCCTCCGAGGCCTCGCCGAGATAGGTCGCGTAGCGCTGCGGCGACAGCCCGTCGGCGACGATGTTGCCCTCGCCATCGACGAGGCGGAGCGCGCCCTCGTAGTACTCGAGCTGGCCATCCTCATCGATCATCCCGAGGAAGAGCGAGGGGAAGTCGCCGAGGTGCTCGACCTCTTCGCGGAAGCCGTCGAGCAGCGGGCGGAAGCGCGCGCGCGCCAGCTCCAGCGTCGCATAGGCCTCGGGCAGCCAAGCGCGGGCCTCGTCGCGCGCGGCGAGCGGAAAGGCCTGATTGACGCCGCCAGGGGCCGACCAGGGCGGATGGACGCGGCGTCCGCCGAGCAGCTCGATCAGGCGCTGCCCGAACTGACGCAGCCGAATACCGCGGCGCGCGAACTCGGGGTCGGCGGCGGCCAGGCCGAAGATGTGGCGCGTCGCCGGGTCGGCGTCGAAGCCAAGCAGCAGATCGGGCCCCGAGAGGTGGAAGAAGCTCAGCGCATGCGACTGCAAGAGCTGGGCGTAGTTCGCCAGACGACGCTGGGCCACCGCCGCTGGCGGGATGTCGACGCCGAGCAGGCGATCGCCGGCCTTGGAGCTGGCGAGGATGTGGCTCACCGGACAGATACCGCAGACGCGCGCCATCAGCCCGGGCATCTCCTCGAAGGGTCGCCCCTCGCAGAGCTTCTCGAAGCCGCGGAACTCGGTCACATGAAAGCGCGCGTCGCGCACCGTGCCGTCGTCGTCGAGCTCGATCGTGACCTTGGCGTGGCCCTCGATCCGCGAGACTGGGTCGATCAGCAGTCGACGTGCCATCTCAACCGAACCTCCGCGTCAGCTCCGGCGTGCGTCCCTCGAGCAACGCCACCACCAGGTCGAAGATGCGGTCGGCGGCGGGCGGACAGCCCTGCAGAAAGTGATCGACCCTGACGAGCTCGTGCAGCGGTCGCACGCGGGGGAGCAGCCGCGGCACGACGCCATCGCCGCCCAGGGGTAGACCGGCGACCACCGTCGCCGACTGACGATAGACGCAGTCGAGCACGTCCTCGACCGCGAAGAGGTTGCGCATCGCCGTGACGTTGCCGGTGACGGCGCAGTCGCCGAAGGCGACCAGCACCTTGCTCCGCGCGCGCACGCGCAGCAGCACCTCGAGGTTATCCTCGTTGGCGACCGCACCCTCGACCAGCGTGATGTCGGCCGGGGGGAAGTCCTTGAAGTCGGTCAGCGGCGAGGCGCCGAGCTCGACGCGCTCGGCCAGCGCGAGCAGTCGCTCGTCGAGATCGAGGAAAGACATATGGCAGCCAGAACAGCCGCCGAGCCAGACCGTCGCCAGGCGGGGTTTCCCCGCGCGGTTCACGCTCGCCGGTGCTGCGCTTGTTTGCGCGCTCATTTGCGAATCCATTGGTGCTGCGCGCGGGCGGTGACGATGTACTGCAGGAAGGCGCGGTTCTTGGTCATCTCGCCGACGCTCGAGCCCTTGGCGAAGAGCGCGCCGGTCGGGCAGACCTGGACGCACTTTCCGCAGCTGGTGCAGCTCTCAGCGGAACCCCAGCTCTGGCCCAGATCGGCGATCAGGCGCAAGCTGGCGCCGCGCCCGGCGACATCCCAGGTATGCGCCCCCTCGACCTCATCGCAGACGCGCATGCAGCGCCGGCAGAAGACGCAGCGGTTGAGGTCGAGCGCGAAGCGCGGGTGGCTGGCGTCGACCTGACGGCGCGGGTGTTGATAGCTGACGCGAACGTGGTCGATCCCCAGGCTCGTCGCCAGGTCCTGCAGCTCGCAGTGACCGTTGGAGACGCAGACCGCGCAGACGTGGTTGCCCTCGGCGAAGAGCAGCTCGACGATCAGCTTGCGATGGGCGTGCAGCCGGGCGCTGTCGGTGCGCACGACCATCCCCTCCTCGACCTCGGTCATGCAGGCGGGCTGCAGCCGCGGGCGCTCGTCGATCTCGACCAGACAGAGGCGACAGGCGCCGAGCTCGGAGAGGCCGCCGATGTGGCAGAGGCGCGGGATCTGGATGCCGGCCTCCCAGGCGGCGCCGAAAACCGACGTGCCTGCCACGCCCGTCACCATCTTGCCGTCAATGGTCAGCGTCTTGACGCTCATGCGCGCTCCGTCGCGGCGTCGGCCGCCGGGCTCGCCGTGTCCCGCCGCAGGCCGCGCTCGAGTTCCTCGGGAAAGTAGCGCAGCACGCTCAGCACCGGGTTGGGCGCCGTCTGCCCCAGGCCGCAGAGGCTCGTTTCGCGCAGCAGCGTCGCCAGCTCCTTGAGCAGCACGAGGTCTTGCGCGTTGGCCGTCCCCGCGCAGAAGCGCTCCAGGAGCTCATGCATCTGCACCGTGCCGGCGCGGCAGGGGACGCATTTGCCGCACGATTCGTCGCGGCAGAACTCCATGAAGTAGCGCGCCACGTCGAGCATGCTCGTGGCCTCGTCCATCACGATCAGGCCGCCCGAGCCCATCATCGAGCCCGCGCCGACCAGTGATTCGTAGTCGACGGGTAGATCGAGCAGCCGCTCCGGGATGAAGCCGCCGCTGGGGCCGCCGGTCTGGATCGCCTTGACGCGGCCCCCGTCGGCGACGCCACCGGCCATCGCGTAGACGATCGTGCGCAGCGGCGTGCCCATCGGCACCTCGACGAGGCCGGTATGCGTCGTCTTGCCGGCGACGGCGAAGACCTTGGTGCCCTTGCTCCGCTCCGTGCCGATGCCCGCGAACCAGGCCCCGCCCTCGCGGAGGATCGGCGCGACGTTGGCGAAGGTCTCGACGTTGTTGATCAGCGTCGGCTGGCCCCAGAGGCCCTTCTCCGGCGGATAGGGCGGCCGCGGCCGGGGCTCACCGCGCCCCCCTTCGATGGAGGCGATCAGCGCCGTCTCCTCGCCGCAGACGAAGGCGCCCGCGCCGATGCGTAGGTCGACGCGGAAGCGGAACGCGCTGTCGAGCACGCGCGGCCCCAGCAGCCCCTCGCGCTCGGCCTGGCGAATGGCGCCCTGGAGGCGCTGAATCGCCAGCGCGTACTCGCCGCGGACATAGATGAAGCCATGGCTCGCGCCGACGGCGTAGCCCGCGATCGCCATGCCCTCGAGCACGCGATGGGGATCGCCCTCGAGCACGCTGCGGTCCATGAAGGCCCCGGGGTCGCCCTCGTCGGCGTTGCAGACGACGTACTTGGTCGTTCCGGGCTGTTTGGCGACGAGCTCCCACTTGACCCCCGTCGGGTAGCCGGCGCCGCCGCGCCCGCGCAGGCCGCTGGTCCGCAGCTCCAACAGCACCTCTTGGGGGGAGCGCTCCGAGACGGCGTGAGCGAGCGCGCCGTAGCCGCCCACCGCGAGGTAGGTGTCCAAGCGCTCGGGATCGACGCGCCCCGCGTTCTCCAGCACGATGCGCCGCTGATGCGCGAAGAAGGGGTGACTCGCAGTATCGATCCTCCTGGCGGCGAGCGCGGCTTCGGCGGCCGCGTCCCCCTGCAGCAGCAGGCCGGCCTCGCCCGGCTCGAGCTCGTGGAAGAGGGCGCCATCGGAGTCGCGGCGAACCAGCGGCCCGCGGCTACAGAGGCCGAGGCAACCGGTGCCCTCGACGGAGACCTGCTCGGCCAGGCCCCTGGCCTCGACCTCGGCGACGAGCGCGCGCTTCAGGCCATCGGCTCCGCAGGAGAGGCAGCCGGCGGCGGTGCAGCAGTGCAGCCCTTCGCGAAACCCCTGCTGCCGCTCGAGCTCGGCCGCGCCCCGTTCGTTGCGCTCCTCGGGCGTCATGCTGGAAGTCCGATCGCGTCGAGCGCCACCTCGAGCTGGGCGGGGGTTACGCGCGGCAGGATGCGGCCGTCGACCACCACGGCCGGTGCCAGGCCGCAGGAGCCGATGCAGCGCGCCGATTGGACGCTGAACTGCGCTGGCCCCTCGTCGTCGGCGTCCTTCGCCGCAGCGCAGGCACAGCGGCGGCGCTCGAGGGTCTCGAGCAGCTGCGGTGCGCCCGCCACGTAGCAGGCGGTGCCCAGACAGACCACGGCCGTATGTTGCGCTTTGGGTTCGAGCGAGAAGAAGTTGTAGAAGGTGGCGACGCCGAGCACCCGGCTCGGTGGCAGCTTGAGTTTGAGGGCCACCTCGCGCAGCAGCTCGGGACTGAGGTGTCCGAAGAGCTCTTGCGCCGTGTGCAACACCTCGATCAGCGCGTGGCCAGCATAGCCCTGGCGCGACATCGCGCGCTCGAAGAACTTCTGCCGGTTGTCCCTGACTCCGCCTGCGGCGAGCTCGGCGGTGTTGCGGAGGGGGCGTGTCATCGAGCCTCCAGCGCTCGCGTCGAGTGGGCCGCGCGAGCGGCGACGAGCATAGCGCCTACGGGGCTTTTTGTCCCGGCCCGCCCGTGCCCCGGCCGCCCTGCGTGCGGGAAGCTCGCGCCGCCCTGGCTAGCGCGCTCGCCAGCTCGCCCTGAGCCCCCTTTCTGGCGTGAACCAGGCGCACTCTCGCGAGCTTAGCGGATCCGGCTGGGGATCCGGCCGGCACGCGCCGACGGTCGGTGAGTTGGCCGCCTTGAGCACATAACTAACTGTGATTGCTTTGTTCATCGATTGGACCAGCGATTGCATATCCAGGGAGGAGCAGTGGCCGGCGAAGGCGCGGGGAGCGCAGCCGGCTCCAACCCATGGCCCCGCGGCACGACCAAGCGACGTGCGCGGCGGCTCAGGAGGTCGCCATGATCAGGCGAGCAAGTGGCAAAGGCTGGCGCGGGAGTGTGGCCCTGATCGGTCTCGTGTCGCTGGTTGCGGTGCAGCTTGGCTGCAGCAACGACGACAACGAGATCGAGCCCTACGGCTTCACCACCCTGAACATGCTCGAGTTCGAGACTCGAGAGGTCATGTTCCGCTACTCGAACGACGCCAACCTGCCCGTCGGCAACGCCAAGCTGCGCTGCGACCTCAAGGGCTTCAGCAACGGCGCGTTGCTCGATCGCCGCGTCACCCTGACCGATGCCAGCGGCGTCGGTCGGCTGACGATCAAGGCCAAGTACGCCAGCACCTTTCGCATCGAATGCGACGCCGAGGATGCGCGCGAGAAGGTGTCGATCGCCGTCTACGTCGCCAAGGAGTTCGGCGGCCGCCTGCGGGTGGTCATCTCGCGCAACTCCGCCGCACAGGCGCTGACGGCGCAGGTGATGGTCGTGGAGAATCTCCCCTGTGTCGCCTTCGACCCGCTGCGGCCGCCGGCGCCAAGCGGTGACATCCCGAACGCGAACGTGCCGGGCGTGCCCCTCGACGCCAACGCCGCGACGCTCAACTTCGTCGGACTGCGTCCGAGCGTGGTCTACTCGGTGGTGGCGATTGGCAAGCTCGGCGAGCAGATCGTGGCCGGCGGCTGTCGCGACCAGCTCTCGATGAACCAGGACCAGATCGATCGCACGACGCCGCTGACGACCACGGTCGAGCTCGAGGATTTCGTCGCCGTGCCGCCCGACCCGAGCGCGCTCGTCCTGACGACGCTCTTCGACTTCCAGCCGGTCGTGCTGCGCGGCCTCGGGGGCCTGCTCGAGCGGATGTCTGACGGGGTCAACGACCCCGCCGACTATCTCCTGATGCGCATGCAGCTACGCGACAACAACGGGCTGATGGGCAAGCTGCTGGCTGCCTACCGCTCGGAGGTGGCGACCTTGCTGGCACGCGACGCCACCGCCAGCGCCAACCGCATGAGTCTGCGGCGCATCGCGACCTCGCTGCAGAACGCCAGCAACATCCAGCTCCATACGACGATGCTGATTCGCGATGAGCTGACGCAGGACAACGGCACACCGCGCGGCCAGCTGACGGCGACGCATAAGTTCTTCAAGTTCACGGCCGATCTCGGCGCTGGGACGCAGCGCGACTTCTTCCTGCGCGACGGACAGCGCGTCTTCGGGGGCACCACGCTGCCGCGCCTCGAGGCGACCACGACGATCACGCTGCAGCAGGCGGACCGCATCAGCATCGCGCCCCATGAGCTGACCTTGCCAATCGCCGACGCGATCCTCGGCAACCTGCTGCTCGAGCAGTTCGGTACCGCTCGCTTCGATCAGGTGATCCAGCAGTCCGTGCAGTGCAGCAACGTCGCGACGGTCGTCGATCGGTGGATCAACTCGAACGTCGTCCGGCTGCAGAACATCATTGGCCTGGGCGTCAGCGCGCTGACCCGCATCTTCATCTCGGGGCTCTGCGAGGACGCGATCCAGGACGTGGCGTTGGAGGTCCAGCAGGAGCTGATGCGCGATCTGCAGGCCGCCCGCATCGATGAGACGCTGAAGCTCGAGGGCTCTGCCGGCGTCCTGCGCGCCGCCGACGGTCGCACGATCGACCGCCTCAATGCCGGCTCCTGGGTCGGGATCGGCTCCTTCTCCGGCCGCCGCCAGTAGCAGGCCGCCCCGCGGCGGCGCTCAGTCGCTCTCGCGGGGCCGCAGGCTGCGGAGGCGCGCGCAGAGCTCGTCGCGCATCTCGGCTGGCATCCTCTCCGCGGGCAGCTCGCTAAGCGTTCGGCGGAGCGCCTGAATCGTCAGGCGCATCTGCCGCAAGTAGCGGCGGCACGACCTGCATAGCGCGAGGTGCATGCGGAAACGCAGGCGCTGCCCGAAGGACATGCGCCCTTCGAGGTAGTCGGTGATGACCTCGGTCAGCTCCTTGCAAGTCAGCATCAGGTATTCGATCCGTCGTAGTAGGTCTCGAGCGCGCCGCGCAGCTTCGCGCGCGCCCGGTGCAGCAGCACCCGCTGATTAGTCTCGCTGACGCCAAGAACGCTACAGACTTCGTCGCTGTCACAGCCCTCGAGGTCGCGCAGCGAGACCACCGCGCACTGCTGTGGGGGCAGCTCCTTCAGCGCCTGCTCGAGCCGCTCGAGGGCGGCGTGGCGCAGCAGCAGCCGCTCGGGCGTCTCGTCCTCCCAGCGCCGCGGTCCTCGGCTCCAATGCCCGTTGGCGTCGAAGCGCTGCGGGTCGACCGCGGGCTCTCCCTCCTCGTCGACAGCATCGAAGGCAGAGAAGGGGAGCGAGCGCCCCTCGCGCGCGCCGCGCGTACGCGCGCGATTGCTGAGGATGCGAAAGATCCAGGTCTTGAGGCTCGAGCGCCCCTCGAAACGCTCCAGTCCGTCGAGGACGGCAACCCAGGTCTCCTGGACGACCTCCTCGGCGACGGCGCGGCTCGCGACAAAGGCGGAGGCGAGGCGCAAGAGCGGCCCTTGAAAGCGCTCCAGGAGCTCGACGAAGGCTGCCTCGTCGCGCGCCCGCAGCCGGCTGATCAGCGCCTGATCGGCGGGCGACAGGTTGGGCGCAGCCGCGGCCTGCGTGAGGCCCGGGTCCTCGGCTTCGCCCTCGGCATGCATCTCGCCACCCCCGCGATAGCTCGCGCCTCGCGCCTCATCGAAGGGCCCCTCGAAGGTCTGAGGTCGCCAACGCTAGCACCGGGCCAGCCGCAGTGCACGTCCGCCGCGGTCGGTCAGCGGGCTGAGGCTGTAACGTTTCGCCGCCGCGCTGGACTGTGAAGGGTCAGCAACACGATGCGGCCGCAGCGAGCGCAAGACGCCGCCGGCCCGAAAAGAAAAGGAGCTTCCTCATGTCACTGCGACCCAATGCCCCACGCAGCACGCTCGCGCGCAAGACCCTCTCGCTGGGCAGCCTCGCCATGGGCCTCAGCCTGGGCGGCCTGGGCCTCAGCCTCGGTGGCTGCGCCTCGACCCAAAGCCAGGCCAAGTCAACGCCGGCCGCGGCGGCCAAGGGCGCCGAGCAAAGCTGCGGCAAGGGTGCTGGAATGCAGGGCGCCCCCGGCAAGGGCGGCGAGAAGAGCTGCGGGCAGGGTAGCTGCGGTGCGAGCAAGGACAAGAAGGGCGGCGAAATGGGCGGCGAAAAGGGCGGCGAAAAGAGCTGCGGCCAAAGCAGCTGCGGCTAGGGTGGCTGCCGCTTGAGCCCTGCCATCACCGAGGGGCAGCGCGCGCTGCCCCTGACACGCCCCTCGGTGGGTGCCATGCGTTGGCGCGGCCAAAGTAGGTACGGCCTGCTGGGCCGGCCTGTTGGTGCCGGCCTGTTGGGCCGGCCTTTGGGTGCGGCCTGTTGGTGCCGGCGGGCCGCGCCCAGGGGAGAGGGAAGATGGCAGGCTCCAGGCCTCGGCGACACGATCACGCGGTGACCCTGCGTCGGGGCGTCGGCGCCTTCGGGGTCGGGCTTCGTCGCCCGCACTTCGAGCAGCTCGAGCAACTTACGCAGGCCGTCGACTTCGTCGAGATCGTCAGCGAGAATTTCTTTCGCTTCGGCGGCAGGCCGCGCCAGGTGCTCGAGTCGCTACGCGGGCGGCTGCCGATCATCCCGCATGGTGTAGGCCTCTCGATCGGTGGTCCCGATCCGCTCAGCGAGCGCTACCTCGACGATCTCGACGCCCTGCTGCGTTGGCTCGACCCGCCCTGGTTCTCCGACCACCTGAGCTACTCGTCGGCCTTCGGCGTCGAGTATCACGATCTGATCCCGCTGCCCTTCACCGAGCAGGCCGTGCGCCAGGTCGTGCAGCGGATCCAGCAGGTCCAGCGACGCTTGGGCCGACCCTTCATGCTGGAGAACCCCTCCTACTACCTCCGCATGCCCGGCGCTGAGATGACCGAGGCGGAGTTTCTGACCGAGGTCGTCGAGCGCGCGGACTGCGGGCTCCTGCTCGACGTCAACAACGTCTACGTCAACGCGACGAACCATCGCTATGACGCCGCCGCGTTCATCGACGCGATGCCCACGGACCGCGTCTGGCAGCTACACATGGCCGGGCATGACGCGAGCGGCGAGTTCCTCGTCGACACGCACGGGTCGGCGATCGTGCCCGCCGTGCTGCAGCTCTACGAGCATACGCTGCGACGGCTCGGCCCGACCTGGACGCTGGTCGAGTGGGACCATGACGTTCCGCCGCTCGCGCTGCTCTTGGCGGAGAGCGAGCGCCTATGCGTCACGGCCAGCCGAATCCTCGCGGAACCGCCGGCGGGCGCGGCCCATGCGAGCCCCGCGCCGACGCTCGCGCCTCCCAAGGCCGGGCACGGTCCACCGCCCGACGCCCAGCGCTCGATGCAGACGATGCACGCGCTGCTGCGCGGCCAGACTAGCGCTGAAGCGGCCGCCGCGGTGCTCGGTGCGCCGCTCGTGCGCCTGCGCGCTTACCAGCGCTTCGTGCGGGCGCATGTGCAAGGCGTCCTCGACAAAAACTACCCGACGCTGCGAGCCTTGCTCGGTGAAGCGCGCTGGCAGCCGCTCTGCGCCGCGTACTTTGCTCAGGTCCCCGCGCAGGAAGCCGAGCTCAACGCCGCGGCCGAGCAGCTCCCGGCCTTCATCGAAGCGCAGCTCGCGGCGGGCGCAAGCGCGCTGACTGCCTTCCACGCCGAGCTGGCCCTGGTCGAGTGGGAGGAGTTCGCTGCCTACGTCGACCCCGCGCGCATTCCGGCGCCCGGCGAGCTGCAGCACCTCGCGCTCAACCCGACCTTGCGCGCGTTGCAGCTCCGCCACGCAGTCGGCAGCTTTCTCGCCGACTGGCGCGCCTGGGAGCGCGGCGAGCGGGCGGCTGCTCCCCCAGAGCCCGACGCCACGACCGCAGGCGAGACGGTCTTCGTGCTGCGTGATCCGATCACCCAGGGCTATCGGACCTGTGTCGCGGACGCCGCGTTGCTCTTGGCGTTCAAGGCGGCGCACGATCAATTGACCGTGCCGGCCGCAGCGGCGCTCGCGGGCGTCGATCAGGGCCGCGTCGAGCGGGCCCTCGCCGAGGCCACGGCGCTCGGTGTGCTCGTGGCGCCAACCACCGCACCTGCCGAAGGGCCTGAGGCCTAATGCCTCGGGCCGCATGCCTCGGGCCTAAGCGACAAGCCTAATCGAGCAGCAAGGAGTACTGCGATGCGAAGCAAGAAGGGTGCGCCGGCGCTGCTGGCGCTGGCGGCGTTGTGGACGCTCGGCCTCGCTCCGGCGCAGGCCACGGCGGGCGCCAAGGGGGTGGTCTGGAAGCTCGATACCGTGCATTCCTCCGTGGGCTTCGCTGTCCGACACCTCGGGCTGAGCACGGTTCGCGGCCACTTCGAGGCCTTCGCCGCCGAGGTGCAGGCGGAGGCGCTCACCGGCAAGATCACGGCCCTGCGTGCCACGGCGCAGACCGCCACGATCAACACGGGCAACGCGCGGCGGGATGCGCACCTGAAGAGCGATGACTTCTTCAACGCGCCGGCCTATCCAACGCTGAGGCTCGAGCTTCGTCGCATCAACTGGAAGGGCACCGACTTCGAGGTGCTGGTCGACCTGACGATCCGGGACGTCAGCAAGCCCGTCGTCTTCAAGGGCTCGCTGATCGGCACTCACGACGTCGATTTTGGCGATGGGCGCCAGCGTCGCGCGGGCTATAGTGCGGAGGCGACAATCGACCGGCATGCCTTCGGGCTCAAGTTCGGCAAGCTCGCGGAGGGCGTTGCCGTCGTCGGTGCGCAGGTCAAGATCCAGATCGATCTGCAAATCTCGCGCAGGTTGGGCGCGACGCCCAGTCCCAGCGCGAGTCCCAGCGCCACTCCCACGGTGAGTCGTCTCGGCAAGAAGGGCTAACAGCCCGGCGATCTATTGCTCCCGTCCGACCCGGCAGGTCCTCTCAGAGCCAGGCGAGGAGCTCGTCGAGCTGGTCGATGGTGGCGTCGGCAGGGTGACGGAGGCCGAGCATGAAGACGCCGGCGGCGCGCGTGGCCCCGCGGTCGCTGGCTGAGTCGCCGACGTAGACGGCCTCTGCAGCCGCGACGCCGAGGCGGCTGAGCGCGAGCTGCACGAGCGCGGGGCTGGGCTTCTCAGGCGCCTCGCCGGCCGCCGCGGTGGCCTCGAGCAGCGGCGCGAGGCCCTGCGTCGAGAGGACCTCACGCGCGAGCTGCAGCGGCGTGTTGGTGACGACGGCGCGGCGTAGGCCGCGCTCACCGAGCGCCTGTAACAGCGTCAGCGCGCCCGGCATAAGGCGCAGCTCAGCGAGCTGCTGCGGAAAGGTCTCGGCGTAAAACGCGCTCACGCGCGCCACCGAACACCCAGGAAAGTAGTCGCGTTGATCGGCGTCGGGTCCCTGGCCGAAGGTGCGCGCGAAGGTCTCGAAGTCGACGACGTGCCCACCGTAGCGCTGGGCCCCGAGCACGACCACGCGATGCCAGGCGCGGGCCGAGTCGATCAACACCCCATCGAGGTCGAAGAGCACGGCGCGCAGCCTGGGAGGCCAGCCGCGCGCGGCTGCGGCTGCCGGCCCCGCATCCCGCGCGAGCGGCGCGGCAGGCGTGCTCATGGCTTGGCGCTGGCGCCTGCGCGAGTGCCAAGCGCCAGGGGTGGTCGCGACGGCAGCTCGCGCGCGCCGCCGGCCGCCCAGCGATAGGTGGGAAAGAAGCTGTACTCGTCGCAGTTGTGTCGCGCGTAGAAGTCGACCACGTCGCGCCAGCCCGCGGGATCCTCCAGCGTCTTGCGCAGCGTATCCCAGGGCAGCACGCGGCAGGGCTGCAGCTCCGCGAAGGTATGCCCCGCGCTCGTGCGCTCGGCCATTCGCAGGCGCGGCGGATCGAGGCGGCTGACGTAGTAGTAGCTGAGGGCCGGGAGCTGCATCACCTCGACCCGCTCGACGACGAGGCTATTGGCGTTGCGCAGCAGGCACTCGCTGCGAAACACCTGCTGCCGAGGCTTGAGCGCCAGGGCATTGTGCTCGATCGCCGCCTTGTTCTGGCAGGCGCCGGCCACGCGCGTGTCGATCCGATAGGCCAGGTAGTGCGGGGTGCGATTGGTGATGCTGAGCACGAGGTGCGGTGCCCGCATTCCCTGGCCCTCGGCCCCGACCCAAAGCCGTTTCGTCTGCAGCTGCAGCTTCAGCGAAGGCGTCAAGAGGACGCGCCGGCCCGCGAGCTCTTCCTCGCTGCTCAGCTCGGCGGCTGCGGGAAAGGCCGCGCGCATCGCTTCCGGGTCGGTCTTCGGCAGGTGGTACTCGACGCAGTCGGCCTCGAGCTGGGCGTGGAAGTAGCTCAGCTTGTAGCGGTAGGAGCTGACGGCCTCGCTCTCGGCGTCAGCCGGACCGGGTCGCGGCTGGGGCAGGGGGCTGTTATCGGTCAGCGCCCAGGCGATGCTGATCAGCATGATCCCGAGACTGAGCACACCCCAGGCGAGGCCGACTTGCCGTGGCGTCACCCCTGACCACAGCTCCGCGACGAGCCGCGCCAGGTCCCGCGCGCGGTCCAGGCTGCTGGGAGGCTGGTCGGACGCGTCAAGCTTCAGCGCGGCCATGAATCACTCGCTTCGATCGAAGATGATGCGCCGACGATAGCCGCAAGCATGCTCGGTGAGCAACTGGCCGCCGCTCGATCCGGACGCCGCCCTATCGGTCGCCGCGCGGGCGGCGCCCTGCCCACCTTGCGTTAGCCGGCCAGCGGCCCGACCGTCAGCGGCGGCAGCGACGCCGGCGCGACGGCGCTGGTGCCGCTCTCCCAGGATGGTGTGAGCGCGTGCGAGCGCCGCCGGCCGCGGGTCAGCAGGGGTCCCGCGGCGCCCCGTGGCCAGTGCTGCTCGATGTCCTCGAGGGCAGCGTTGAGCAGCAGCGCGGTAAAGTCCTCGGGCGTCAGGCCGGCGGCGACGGGCAGGCGCAGTCGCCGCGCCCAGGCGCGCCAGCGGGGCAGCGCCGCCTGCGCGACGATCAGCGCGCCGCCCGGTCGGAGCACGCGACGGGCCTCGGCGACGAGGGCCGCCGTCTGCTCGCCGCGCTGGGCCGAAAAGAGCACGACCGCGGCGCAGCGTCCCGGCGCCAGCGGCAGCGCGGCGGCGCCAGCGACGCGGAAGCACGCAATATGCGCAGCCTGCCGCGCCCGACGCCGCGCCGGGCGGCGCAGCGCGCCCCAGAGCAGACCGGGCAGCAAGCGCTCCAGGGCGAGCGCCAACGCCAGCGGTCCCAGCACCAGCACTGGAGCGCGATCGAGCCCGGTCGGCACGACGACCTGCGCTCGCAGCTCGCGGGCCAAGGCCCGCCAAGGGAGGGAGGACATCGGGGCTAGGCGCGCGTCACGGCGCGGCGCCAGTCCGCCAGGCGCGCGGCGCGCTCCGCGCTCGCCGCCTCCGGCTCAAAGGTTCGTTCGGCTTGCCACGCCGCGGCGATCGCCCCCTGGTCGGACCACACACCCGTGGCCAGCCCAGCGAGCAACGCCGCGCCCAGGGCCGTGGTCTCGGTGATCGCTGGCCGCACCAGCGGGTGTCCGAGCAAGTCGGCCTGGAGCTGCATCAACAGGTCATTGGCTGCCGCGCCGCCGTCGACGCGGAAGCTGCCTAGCGCGGCCCCGAGATCGCCCGCCATCGCCTCCGCGAGCTCGCAGATCTGGTAGGCGATGCCCTCGAGCGTGGCGCGCGCCAGGTGCGCCGCCGTCGTTCCCCGGCTCAGCCCGCTGATCACCCCGCGTGCCTCCGGGCGCCAGTGGTGCGCCGAGCCCGACGAGCGCGGGCACGAAGATCACGCCGCCGCTGTCGGGCACGCTGCGGGCGAGCGCCTCGATCTCCTCAGCATGGGCGATCAGCCCCAGGCCGTCGCGCAGCCACTGAACCGCCGCCCCCGCGATGAAGGCGCTGCCCTCGAGCGCGTAGCTGACCTCTTCGCCGAGGCGCCAGGCGACGGTCGTGAGCAGCCCGTGTTGCGAGGGCACCGGCCGCGCGCCCGTGTTGACCAGAAGAAAGGCTCCCGTGCCGTAGGTGCACTTGGCGTCGCCGCGCGCGAAGCAGGCCTGGCCGAAGAGCGCCGCCTGTTGGTCGCCCGCTGCCCCCGCCACCGGAATGCCGTCGGGGAGCCCCGGCACGCCTTGCGTCAGCCCATAGACCTCCGACGAGCTGCGCACGGAGGGCAGCAGGGCCTCGGGGATAGCGAGCGGGGCCAGCAGCTCGGGCTCCCAGCGCAGCCCCTCCAGGTCGAAGAGCAGGGTGCGCGAGGCGTTGCTCGGATCGGTGACGTGCACCGCCCCGCCGGTGAGCTGCCAGATCAGATAACTGTCGACGGTGCCGAAGGCGAGCTCGCCGCGCTGCGCGCGGCTACGTTGTGGATCGTAGCGGTCGAGCAACCAGGCGAGCTTGGTGCCGGAGAAATAGGGGTCGAGCAGCAGCCCCGTGCGCCGGCGATAGAGGGGCTCCAAGCCCGCCGCGCGCAGCTCGGCGCAGCGCTCGGCGGTCCGTCGGTCCTGCCACACGATCGCGTGGTGCAGGGCCTCGCCGCTCGCGCGCTCCCACAGCAGCGTGGTCTCGCGTTGGTTGGTCACGCCGATGGCGGCGATCGTTCGCGCGGCACAGCCGGACGCGGGCAACGCCCGCGCCAGCGCCGCGCCGACCGTCTGCCAGATCGCGCGCGGGTCATGTTCGACCCAACCCGGTCGGGGGAAGCGCTGCGGCAGCTCCTCGGTGGCCTTCGCGAGCACGCGCAGGGCCTCGTCGATGACCAGCACCGTCGTCCCCGTCGTCCCCTGATCAATCGCTACCACGCAGCGCGCCATGCGCTCGTCCCCCTCTCGGTCGCAGGCGCGCTCAGACCGCGCGCACGTAGACGAGCTTGTCGTCGCCCGGGGCGTAGAACTCGGCCAGCCGCGCCTCCAGGGCGTAGCCGGCGCCGCTGTAGAAGCCGCGGGTCGGCTCGTAGCGCGGCTGCGACGAGGTCTCGATGTAGACGCGGCGTCCGCCGCTCGCCGCGATGCGCGCCTCGGCCTCGCGCAGCAGCCAACGCCCGATGCCCTGGCCGCGCCAGCGCTCATCGATCGCGATCCAGTACAAGTCGTAGCTGCCCAGCGTGCAGGCGATCGGGCCGAAGCAGGCATAGCCCAAGCTGGCGCCCTCGCGATCGGCGAAGAGAAACTCGTAGCCGCTGGCGGCGCCCCGTCCGAGGCGCTCCTGCACCAGCTCGACGGCGACGTCGATCTCGTCGGGGCGAAAGAAACCGGTCGAGGTGACGATCGCGCGCACGCCCTCGAGGTCGGCGGGGCGCGGGGCCTCGCGGAGCACAATCCCCGCCAGGCCGGCGCTGGCTGGAGCAGCGGCGCTCACCTCGCGCCGCCCGGGCGCGCCGGCGCCCGCCCGCCAGCGGCGACGATGCGCTCGATCATCGCGTCGAAGCTCAGTCCGGAGCGAGCGGCAGCCGCGGCGAAGCCGGCGTCCGGCGAGAGGCAGGGGTTGGCGTTGATCTCCAGCACCCAGGGGCGCCCCGCCGCGTCGACCCGGAAGTCGACGCGCGCGTAGCCGCCGAGCCCGAAGAGCGCCCAGCAGCGGCGCGCCAGGTCGCTCAGCGCCGTCAGCAAGGGCGCATCCCCCTCCGGGAAGTCGAAGCGGCGCGGCGTGTGGTGATATGCATGCGAGCTGCTGTCCCACTTGGCGCGGTAGTCGACGATGTGCGGCTCGCCGAGAGCGAAGTCCTCGAAGAGGATCTCCGCCGGTGGCAGCAGCGCGCAGCTCGTCGCGTCGTCAGGCGCCGCCAGCAGGGCCAGGTTGAACTCGCGCCCCTCGATGAAGCGCTCCGCGAAGAGCGCCAGCCCGACCGCAGCGGCCCGCGCCGCGAGGGCGTGACGCAGCTCGTCGGCGCTGACCACGTCGACCAAGGCGCCCCGGTCGAGACCCACCGAGCCGTGCTCCGCGATCGGCTTGAGCAGGTAGCGCGCGGCCGGCAGCGCGACGCCCCGCGTGAGCTCGGACGCCGCGAACCAAGGGGGCGTGGGAACGCCGGCGGCGGCCAGCAGGCGCTTGGCGACCAGCTTGTCAGAGGTCTGAAAGATCGCGCTTGCGGCGCAGCCGGTGTAGGGCACCCCGAGGGTGTCGAGCATCGTGGGCACGAGGTGCACCAGGCGCTCCCGCTGAGCCAGGGACTCGACGAGGTTGAAGACCAGCCGCGGCTGCAGCCGCGCGACTTCTTGCTCGAGCGCCCCGAGGTCGAGCCCCACTGCTCGCGTTTGATTGGCGATCCCGCCCGCCCGCAGGGCTGCAGCGACCGCCTCGGCCTGGACGAGCGCGTCCTGCTCGTCGGTGCGCGCCGAGGGCGGGAGCGCGTCGTGAAGAATCAGCACGGGTCCACCAGCCGCTGGCGTCGGCGCTGCAGCGCTCGCGGCGCTGGCGCCAGGCCTCGCTGCTGCTGGCGCCGCTGATCGGCCGAGGTGCCAGGCCCCATCGCCGGCCCCGTCGCGCCCCGGGTCGCGCACGCGTTCGCTGGCCGAGGCGACGATTCGGCCGATCAGCGCCTCGTAGCTCAGGCCAGCGAGCTGGCAGACGATCGGCAGGTCGGAGTGCGAGGGGTGCAACCCGGGGAGCGGGTTCGCCTCGATGATCTGCCAGCCTCCCGCGGCGTCCTGGCGCAGATCGACGCGCCCGCCATCGCGGCAGCCGAGGCCTCGGTAGGCCGCCAGCGCGAGTCGTGCGGCCTGCGCGGCGTCGTCGTCACTGGCCAGGCGGTACTGGCAGAGCTCCTCGCAGAGCTCCTTGTTCTGGTAGGTGTAGGCGCCCGGTTCAGCGCCGGCGAGCAAGGCGACCTCGAGCACCCCGATGACCTCGGCGCGCGGCCCTGTCCCGAGCACGCCGACGGTAACCTCGCGCCCCGGCAGGTAGGGCTCGACGAGCACCGGCTGCGCGAAGTCGACCAAGAGCCGCTTGCAAACGCGGGCCAGCGCCGCCGCGTCGTCGGCGCGTGAGTCCGGCCCCACGCCCTTGCTCGAACCCTCGTGCAGCGGCTTGGCGAAGACGGGAAAGGGCAGCCCGAGGCGCTCTAGATCGCGCTCCTCTGCGATCACCACGAAGGGCGTCGTCGGCAGGCCGAGGTCGCGCAGCACGCGCTTCGCCGCGGCCTTGTCGAGCGTCAGCGCGCAGACCAGGGGGTCGCCAAAGGTGGCCGGAACGCCGTAGGCATCGAGCAGCGCGGGCACCAGCGCCTCGCGGCCGCGGCCGCCGCAGCTCTCGGCGAGGTTGAAGACCAGATCCCAGCGCGCCCCTGCGAGGAGCCGCTGCATCAGCTCGACGGCCCCGCCGATGCGCTCGACCGCGTGACCGTGCGCCGCGACTGCGCTGGCGATCGCCTCGATGGTGCTGCCGCGATCGAACTCCGCGACGGCGGCTTCGGTCCAGCCCCGCGCCAGGTAGTCATCGCGCAGGTCGTAGGTCAGCCCGATCTGCATCGCCTCAGCCCGCCCTATCTCTGGCCCGCTCTAGCGCTGGCGCGCGCGAGCCGCGCCAGCGCCAGCCGCCTCAATCGTTGCCGGGCGGCAGGGGGTCAGGATAACGGTAGGTGTCGCCCTTGAAGTTGCGCAGCACCAGCTCGTCGCCGTCGCGGCCCACCACGTAGTCGGGCGTCAGCGGGATCTTGCCGCCGCCGCCCGGCGCATCGATGACGAAGGCCGGTACGCAGTAGCCCGAGGTGTGGCCGCGCAACCCCTCCATCACGCGTAGCCCCGTCTCTACCGGCGTGCGGAAGTGGCTGGAGCCCGCGATCGGATCCGCCTGGTAGATGTAATAGGGGCGGACGCGGATGCGGACCAATCCGCGCATCAGCGTCTTCATCGTCTCGGGGTCGTCATTGATGCCGCGCGAGAGCACTGTCTGGCTGCCCAGCGGGATGCCCGCGTCAGCCAGCCGACCGCAGGACTGGGCGACCTCGGGGGTCAGCTCGGTCGGGTGCATGGCGTGGACGCTGATGAAGAGCGGATGGTACCGGCGCAGCATCGCGCAGAGCGCGGGCGTGATGCGCTGCGGAAGCACGACGGGGACCTTGCTACCGATGCGAATCAGCTCCAGGTGCGGAATCGCGCGCAGCCTCGAGATCAGCCACTCGAGCCGGTCGTCGCCCATCGTCAGCGGGTCGCCGCCAGAGATCAGCACGTCGCGGATCTGGGGCGTCGCCGCGATGTAGTCGATGGCGCGCTGGAACTGAGCGTTGTTGAAGTGATACTCGCCGGTCTTGCCGACCAGCCGAGCGCGCGTGCAGTAACGGCAGTAGGTCGCGCAGAAGCTGGTGACGAGGAAGAGCACGCGATCCGGGTAGCGATGCACCAGCCCCGGTACGGGCATGGCGTGATCCTCACCGAGCGGATCGGTGAGCTCGCCCGGGCTGACGACGAACTCGCCGCCGACGGGCACCATCGTCCGCCGCAGCGGATCGCGCGCGTCGTCGGGGTCCATCAGGGCGGCGTAGTAGGGTGTGATGCCGACGGGCAGCCGCTCGCCGAGGCGCGCCAACGCCCCGCTCTCGTCCTCGGAGAGCCGGAAGATGCGCTCCAGCTCCTCCCGATCGCGGATGCGGTGCCGGAGCTGCCACTTCCAGTCGGTCCAGTCGGCGTCGCTGACCGCGGGAAAGGCCCGTTCGCGGAAGGCGCGTGCCTTGTCGCCAATGAAAAACCCCGCGCCAGAGGCTGCGGGGTCGACGGCGGCGAGCGCGGGGCGACGGCTGCGCCCCTTTTGCCCGCGAGCAATGGTAAGCGGCGCCTGCAGCGGGTCGGGGTCGGCGTCATCGTCGCCGGCAGGTCGCTTCTGTTGCACGGGGCTCGTGCGTAGAGCATTGAGGGTCCGCGAGCGCATCATGACCATGGTGGCTGTTCTTCCCTTAAGCGCGGCTACCGGGGGATTGAGCGCACGCACAGCTCGCGCCGGCTGCAGGAGCTGCGTCGGAAATTGGTCGATCCAATCGGCATGCACCCTTGATCGCGAATATACTGCTAGCCGATCGGCGCGCAAGTTGTTTTGAGGCTTGCTCCAGGGCAAGCGAGGCAGGGGGGCGAAGCGGTGGAGGCTCTGGACTACGCTGAGGAGACGCGGCAGCTGACGCCTGACGCGCGGATGCTGCACCTGCGCCAATACAAGCTGGTGGTGCTCAACGGCCAAGAGCGCGGGCGGGAGGTCGTGGTGACCCACGACGCGCTCGGCATCGGCAAGGCGCCCGACAACGGTCTGGTGCTCAGCGATGATGCGATCTCGCGCCAGCATTGCGAGATTATCTGGGAGCCGCGCGGCTATCTGCTGCGCGACCTGCAGTCGACCAACGGCACCCGGCTCAACGGCGCCGAGGTGCGCGAAGCGTACCTGACCAGCGGAGCGGTGATCGGCATCGGCGCGATCGACCTGCGCTTTCGCCTGGCGGAGCGCCGCATCGAGATCCTGCCGAGCGAGCACGAACGGCTCGGCGAGCTGGTGGGCCGCAGTCTGGCGATGCGTGAGATCTTCGGCCTGATCGAGCAGATCGCGCCGACCGATGCCACCGTGCTGATCGCCGGCGAGACGGGGACCGGCAAGGACCTCGTCGCGCGCACGCTGCATCGACTGAGCCCGCGCGCTGCCGGCCCCTTCGTCGTCGTCGACTGCGGCGCGGTCAGCGGCTCCTTGATCGAGTCGGAGCTCTTCGGCCATGAGAAGGGCTCGTTCACCGGCGCCACGGCGGCGCGGCTGGGCGCCTTCGAGCAGGCCAACGGCGGGACGATCTTTCTCGACGAATTGGGCGAGCTGAGTCTCGAGCTGCAGCCCAAGCTGCTGCGCGTGCTCGAGCAGCGCGAGTTCCGCCGCGTGGGTGGAAATAGGCCGATCCACGTCGACATCCGCGTGTTGGCCGCGACGCGCAAGAACCTGCGCGCCGAGGTCGAGCAGGGCAACTTCCGCGAGGATCTCTTCTTCCGCCTCTCGGTGGTCCCGCTCTATGTCCCAGCGCTGCGCGAGCGCAAGCAGGACATCCCGCTGCTGGTCGCCGAGTTCGAGCGGCAATTCGCGGCCGGTGCCGGCGCCGTGCCGCCCGAGGCGCTCGAGATGATGCTCAATCACGATTGGCCGGGCAACGTGCGCGAGCTGCGCAATGTCTTCGAGCGCGGGATCTACTTCTCGAAGCAACTGGGTGCCGACGCCTTCGGCCTCACCGATCTCGTACCCTTCGGCTCGACCGCGCTGCCGGTGGCGCACGATCTCAGCTTCGATCCGCAGGCCTCCTACGGCGCCAACAAGCAGCACTGGAATGATGAGCTCGAGCGCCGCTACGTGGCCTGGCTGCTGCAGCGCACCAACGGCAACCTGACCCGCGCCGCGCGCGAGGCCGAGATGGATCGCAAGCATCTGCGCAAGCTGCTGCGCAAATACGGCGTGCGCGGCTGATCGCCGCCCGGTGCGGCGGCGGCGGCGGGCCCCTGCTCAGCCGACGACGCAGTTGCGGCCGGCGCGCTTGGCCTTGTAGAGGTTACCGTCGGCGCGCTTGATGAACGAGTGCACGTCGATCGTCTCACCTTCGATCGTCGCGACGCCGACGCTGGCGGTGACGTTGATCAGCTCGCCCTCGAATTCGACGGGATCGGTGCCAACCAGCCGGCGCAGCTGCTCGCCGAACTCGAGCGCGCCGATGTGGCCAGCCTCCGGGAGCACGACCACGAACTCCTCGCCGCCGTAGCGCGCGATCACCTCCTCGCGGCGGACCCGGCCATGGATCCGCCGAATCAGCTCGCGCAGCACATGATCACCCGTCAGGTGGCCGTGGTTGTCGTTGACCGCCTTGAAGTGATCGAGGTCGAACATCACGAGCGAGAGCGGTCGCTGATAGCGGACGCAGCGCGCCACCTCGCGCTCGAGGTAGTCGAGGAGGAAGCGCTTGTTGTGCGCGTCGGTCAGCGCATCGACGATCGTCATCCGATAGATCGCCTCGTGGTAGTCGGACTCGATGTTGCCGCCGAGCAGGAACTTGAAGATCGTGTTGCCGACCTGGACGAGGTCGCTGTTGCGCAGGGCCTGCCGCTTGACGGGGCGCTCATTGACGTAGGTGCCGTTGGTGCTGTCGAGGTCCTCGATCAGCACCTGATCGCCCTCCTTGCGCAGCCAGACGTGTTGGCGCGAGACGCAGTCGAGGTCGATCTGGATGTGGCAGTCTTGGCCGCGGCCGATGTACATGCTGCTGTCGCCGAGGGGGAAGCGCTTACCCATCAGCGGGCCTGGCGGATAGATCAGGACGAGGCAGGCCTCACCGGCCAGCGCCTCGGGCAGCTTGACAGCCGTGATCCTGGTTTTCCACTCTTCGGCCATCGACTGAACCGTCACCCCGCTCGCAGCATGCGCAGGGCCGCGGACGACCATTGATCATCCGCCGAGCGGGCCCAATGCGGCTACGAGTGTGGCATTGTAGGCTCAGCAGCGGTCGCAGCGCTACTCGCCTCTGCAAGCGCGGGCTCGGCCTCAGCGGGAGGCGAGGGCCTCGGCCGTTGGGCCGTGACGCACCCCGCCCTCGTGCGTGACGGCGCTGGCCGTGAGGATCTCATCCTGCCAGTCGAGCGCGAGCTGGCCGTCCTTGTCGAGCAGCGGCTGCGTGAAGGCGAGCACGTTGCGCGCGTAGAGCTCGCTGGCGTGCTGGGCGAGCGTGCTCGGCAGATTCGTCGGGCCGATGATCGTCACGCCATGGCGGACGATCGTCTGGTCGGCGAGCGTCTCGGCGCAGTTGCCGCCCTGCTCGGCCGCCAGATCGACGACCACGGCGCCCGGTCGCATGCGTTGCAGCAACTCGCTCGGAATCAGCAGGGGCGCGCGCTTGCCCGCGACGAGCGCGGTGGTGATCACGACGTCGGCCTCCGCCACGTGTTGGCCGACGGCCTCGCGCTGTTGCGCGAGCAACTCCGGACTGGCCTCGCGGGCATAGCCGCCCTCGTCTTGCAGGTCGGCTGCTCCGGCGACCGTGATGAACTTGGCGCCGAGGCTCTCGACCTGCTCTTTGACCGCCAGCCGCACGTCCGTCGCCCAGACCTGGGCGCCCAGTCGCTTGGCCGTGGCGATCGCCTGGAGGCCGGCGACACCGGCGCCCATGATCACGACTTTGGCCGACTTCACCGTGCCGGCGGCCGTCATCAGCAGCGGGAAGAACTTCGGCAGGGCGTTGGCAGCGACCAGCACGGCCTTGTAGCCCGCGATGTTGCTCTGCGAGCTGAGCGCGTCCATCTTCTGCGCGCGGGTGATGCGCGGGACGAGGTACATGGAGAAGGCGCTGACGCGTCCCGTGGCGAGCAAGCGCACGGCGTCGAGCTGATCCTGGGGGAGCAGCAGCGAGACCAGGATGGCTCCTGGTTTGAGGAGCTCAGCCTCGTGGCGGCCGAGCGCGGGGTTGTTTAGGGGTCCGCGCACCTTGAGCACGATGTCGGCCGCGGCGTAGCCCGCCGCCGTGTCGCCTTGTAGCTCGGCGCCCGCGCCGCCGTAGGCGCCGTCGGTGAAGTAGGCGCCCTCGCCAGCGCCGCTCTCGACGGTGACGCTGAGGCCGAGCTGCAGCAGCCGGCGCACTGTCTCCGGCGTGCCGGCAACGCGCTGCTCGCCCGAGGCGATCTCGCGGGGAATGAAGACGTTAAGCTTCACGGTGGCCGCTCTCCGTCGTTGGGGTGGGCCCTGGTCGGGGCGAGCACTCGCCCCAATCCCTGCCTTCTCTTGCCACGAAGGCATGGCCAGGGGCAACTGCGCCGCCGCCGCTGGGCTGGCAACAGGGCGGGTCGCTGCGCTAGCGCGTCGCGCGACCTGCCCGGCGGTGCTATCAAAGAGCGATGCCGACCCAACCCGCGCTCACGCTCCAAGTGGCGCCGACGAGGACCGCCAGGTGACCGCTCGCCGCGCTGGCCGCCTGCACCGCGCCGCGGTGTTCATCGCCCTGCTGATGGTCGCGCCGGTCGTGCGCGCCGAGTCCCGGTCGCGCCCTGCCGAGGGTCCGCCGCGCTCGCGGCAGCAGCGTTCGGCGTCCTTCACCGACGCCGCCGCCCAGGAGACCTTATCCGAGCTGGCGCGGGAGTCGCGCGGCAGCACCAAAGCGGCGGTCGCGGCCTGGCTGACCTACTGGACGCCGAACTTCCGCGTGCTGCACCGCGACCGTGCTGCGGCCGAGGCGGTGGGCTTGCAGGCCGAGCAGCTGCGCGACCAGCTCCTGCACCGCTGGACCGGCGAGCGCTATCCGGCGCCGTGGCTCAAGCGCGCGGACCTCTACCTCTTCCCGACCACCGATGAGATGAACGAGATGACCGGCGGCGAGGCCAAGGCGGGGTCGACGCTCGTGCGCCCCTCGCAGCTCTATCGCGGCCGCATCCTCTCGCGGCGCGTCAACGTAGCGCAGGACGACCGACAGCTGCGCCAGGCCACCTTGCCGCATGAGATCACGCACGTGATTCTCGGTGATCTGCTCGGCGGCCAGATTCCCCTCTGGGCCAACGAAGGCGCAGCGGCCGCGGCCGAGGTGGGCGAGAAGCAGGACTACTATGGGCAGGTGCTGCGCCGGTTCTTGCTGCGCCGGCAGCCCTACCGGCTGACCGACCTGCTGGCGATGCAGAGCTATCCCGACGGGCCCTTCAACGCGCTGTTCTATGCGCAGAGCTGCTCGCTGGTGCGGCTGCTGCTGCGCCTCGGCAGCTACGCCGACTTCCTGGGCTTCGTGCGCTATGCTCGCAGCGGCGGCTACGACGCCGCAGTGCAGCAGGTCTACGGTCTGGCCGGCCTGACGGCGCTGCAGCGCCGCTGGCTGGCGGAGCAGCGGGCGCGGCGATGAGCGCGAAGACCAAGACGACGTCCGCTCCCGAGGGCGGGCTCGCCCTTCAAGAGCGACCGGAGGTCCGGCAGCCGCGCCTCTACCAGGTGCTGCTGCACAACGACGACTACACGACGATGGAGTTCGTCGTCGGGTTGCTCATCGAGCACTTCCACAAGACGGAGACCGAGGCGACGCAGATCATGCTGAGCGTGCATCTGAAGGGGGTCGGGGTCTGCGGTGTCTACACCTTCGACCTCGCGGAGACCAAGGCCGCGCGAGCGACCGAGGCCGCCCGGCGCGAGGGGCATCCGTTGAAGTGCACGGTGGAACCCGAGTAGCGCGCAGCCCCTGTCGCCCTGCAGCCGCTCGAGGCCGGGGGCGCTAGACCTTGAGCGAGCGCACCTCGCTGGTCGGGCGACCGGCCAGGCGGGCGGCGAAGGTGGCGGCGCCGAGCACGACCGCGTCCTCTGGCTGAATTCCGCCGGCGGCAGCGACGGGGCCGATCCGCTCGACTTCGCGCTGCACGAAGGGCAGGCGGGTGACGCCCCCCGCCAGCACGATCGCCTTGAGGCGCGAGGGCAGCAGACTGGCGGCGCGGAGCCCTTCGGCGCAGGCCGCGCGCGTGCGCTCGAGGACCGGGCGGAAGAGCCGCTCGACGGCCTCGCGCTGAACCTGCTGGCTGAGCGCATCGGTCGCGGCCGTCGGGCAGGCGCTGCTGACGTCGATCAGCGTGACCTCGTCGGCGGAGAGTCGGCGTTTGGCGCGCTCACAGGTCTGCAGCAGCTTTTGCCAGATCAACCCGCTCGCGGGCAGCTCGATCCCACTGCGGCGCCGCAGCGTCTCGGCCACCGCCGCCGCCAGGGCGTGATCGAGCTGATCACCGCCGACGTCGGGTAGCGTCGCCGTGCCGAGCACCCGGTAGGCCGTGGCGCTCAACTCCAGCACCGTGAACTGAAACGAGCCGCCGAAGTCGTAGACGCCGACCACTTCGCTAGCCCCACGACCGAAGCCATGGGCGAGCGCGGCGGCGAGCGGCTCTGGAATCAGTGCCACCGCCTCGAGCTCGGCGCGCTGCGCGGCGTGGCGCAGGCCCTCACGCTGCGCCGGGCTGGCCATCACGGGAAACGTGAGCACGGCGCGGCGAATCGGCTGGCCGAGCTGTTCGGCGGCGCTTCGCTGCACGTGGCCGAGCACCAGGCCACAGACCTCCGTCGCGCTCACGCGGCGCGCACCCTGCGCGTCCCCCTGCTCACCGATGATCAGCACGGCCTCGCCATCTGGGCCGGGCTCGCAGCCGTAGGGCAACGCGGCGAGCTGGGCCGCCAGCGCGCCGTCCGCGAAGGGATGACCCAAGAGCCGCTTGGCACCGGCGATTACGCGACCCGGATGGTCGAGCTGCAGGCGGTGGGCGTCCCAGCCGACGACCGACTGCCGCTCCGCGCAGCAGCCGAGGCAGACCATCGAGGGATGCTGGGTGCGGCCATGGGCATCGGGAACCGTGTAGACCGTTTCACCGGCGGTTGCGGCGACGGCGCTCAGGGCGCTGCCGAGGTCGATGCCGACGATCGCGCCAACGGCCCCCGCGGGCAGCGAGATCGCGCGACGCGGCGGTGGCGTCGGCGAGCGGTCCAGCGCCAGGGGCCGCCTCGCCGGGCCGCTCGCCGGCGGGGCGGGCGCCTGGCGCAGGCGGGCGATCTCAGCCAGCGCGGCCAGCTCGTTGTGGTAGGTCGCATCGACCTCGATGCCGATGCCTGGCTCCGCCTCGGGCGCTTGCGACCCTGCCGCGTTGACGTGGCGCACCGTCGCTTGAATCGGCACGCGACTGCCATCGGGCAGCTCGACCGCGACCTCGACGCGCGCACCGACGCTGAGCCTGCGATCCGTGCGCAGGAACATCCCGCCGCGGCTGACGTTGGTCGCCGCGAGCTGCTCAGCGCTGGCCCAGTCAGGGCAGCGAATCGTGGCGCGCCAATCGACGGGGAGCCGTGGGTCCTCGCGAAGCGCGGGTCGCGCGTGATCGTCTGGCATCGGTGGCGGGAAGGTAGCATCCTTGCGCGCACGCCGGCCACAAGCGGCTCGCGCGCGCCAGCACGCCGCCCCGGTTCAGCAGCCCCGGGGGATGGTGATCACTCGGGGGCGGGGCCCTCGAGCGCGAGATCGAAGAGCACCTCTTGAGTGTCGATCGCGACGTGCCCCTCGACGCGGAGCACCCACTCGACGTGCGGGCGGAAGGCGAAGCGGCCCTTGTTCCAGGTCAACATCACGCGGATCGCCTGCCTGAGCTGTCGATTGAGCACCTCGGTCAGCACGGCCTCGGTGACGTAGCCGAGCGCGAGCAACGTCGTCCCGATCGTGCCGCGCTCCGCCGTCCGCGGTTGGGCGCGGGCGGTCTCGAGCTGCTCGTGCGTGAGCTTCCCGTCGGCGAGCAGCAACTCGACGACGCTGCTGCAGCCCGAGGCGCGCGCGGCCAGCAGTCGCCCATCGGCCAGGCGCAATACACCGTTGCCGCAGTCGGCGTTGATCAGCAGCGCCCCCGTGCGTTTGGTCGTCCGAAAGAACTCCAGCAGCTGTAGCGCATTGAGGGTGGCGAGGTCGCCGCTGAAGACCGCTGGGTCATCCTGCGTGCGCTCGTGTCCTGCGAAGTCCGTGATCGCCGGCAGGCCGGCGGACGAGCGGGCGAACTCGAGCTCGGAGGTCTGGCTGCGGGCTGCGGCCAGCAGCGTCGCGGGCAGCACCGGGGTCTCAGTCGTCGGCTTCGTCGTCGCGCCCTCGTCCACGGCCGGGCGCAGCCCCGCCCCCTCGCGTCGGCTCGCGCTCGCGCCGCGGGACCGCCGACAGCCTCGCGCCGCCCAGTCGATGGTCCAGGCCTCCAGCGCGCCGACCTGCTCGGCGACCAGCGCGTCGCTCCTGCGCCGAGCCACCTGGACACAGGCTAGCGCGGCGACCGTCGCCGTATGAAGATCCCCGTCCAGCGCTTCGCTGAGCAGCGCGAGCAGGTGACGCTCGGCGGCGTCGAGGTCGCCGAGCTGGAGCAACGTCCAGGCCAGCGCCTCGCGCAAGCGCAGCAGCTCCGGGGTGAGACCGATCAACACCTCGTATTGCTCGACGCGCGCGCGCGTCGCAGGTTGCCCGTGGAGCGCCATGTACTCGGCCGCGATGAAGGGGGGGATGGCGGCGCGGCGCGCGCGGGCCACGAGCCCCAGCCAGGTCCGCACCGTCGCGCTCGCCGGAATCGAACGCAGGCGCTTCTCCGCCTCGTCGAGGTCGCCGTTGGTCATCGCCGCGCGCGCGAGAAAGAGCGCAGGCTGGGGCCAGCGCGGGTCGGCCATCGCGGCGCGTTGGGCCGCAGCAACGCTCGCCGTATTCTCGTAGACCTCTTCCCCCTGGAGCTCTTCGGCAGCGAGGATGCGAGCCTCGACCAGCCACGCCAGCGCCATGCCGCCCCGATCGCCTTCGGCCTCGACGAGGGCCAAGGCCTGACGCAGGCGCTCGCGCGCCGCCGGCGCGCGCCCCTGCCGCGCCTCGAACTCGGCCAGGTGGCAGTCGGTCAGCGCCTGGGCGACGGGATCGAGCGCTCGCGCCAAGCGCTGCGCCTCAAGCAACGCCGGCTCGGCACGCTCTGCATCGTCGAGCTGCGCGCGCGCCAGCGCGAGGCCAAGCCGCCCCAGCCAGCGGAGGGAGGCGCTGACCTCAGGGCTGAGCGCCACGCGCTCGAGCAGGGGCAGCGCCGTCTGGACATCGCCGAGTTGGCTCGACTCGAGCGCGACCAGCAACAGCTGGAAGGCCTCGTCGAAGGGTCCGCCGAGCGGATCCGCGGGCCGTGCGCGCAGCACGACGCCCAGCAGCGCGCCTTGTTCGCGCGCCCGCCCGGCGTCCTGCCGCGCAAAGGTCGAGCGCAGCTCGCGGTGGGCGTGCTCGAGCCACTCGGCGACCAGGCCGCGTTGCTCGGAAAGCAGCCGCTTCAGGGCCTTCTCGTCGCTCTGAACGCTGAGCAAGGCCTTTGAAAAGGTATCGACGGTCTGCATGGCCCCTGACTGCCGAAGCTTGCGATCTGTGCCGGGGCGACGCGTCACGCTGAGCCGCCCCAACACTAAACTGCCGACTCCGCGCCTCTTTGTCGAGATTCTCTACCTTTTCCGCGCGTCAGTTCCCCTCGACCATCGCCGACCTCCGCCGGCCGGCGGAGGTGCCCCTCATCCCGTCCTCGCTGGCCGTGCCGCCGTGGCCTGTCGTAGCTCGGCGGCGATGGCGGCGGCGGCGGCCGCTGCCGCGCTGGCCTCGTAGATCGGTCGCCCGACGACCACATGAGTCGCGCCGGCCGCGACCGCCGCGGAGGGCGTGTCGACCCGAGCGTGGTCGTTTGCGCTGCCGCTGGCCAGGCGCACGCCGGGCGTGACGATCAGCAGGGCGGCCCCGCACGCTGAACGCACCGCCGCCGCCTCGGCAACGGAGCAGACGATGCCGTCGACCCCGCAGGCCTGCGCCAGGCGCGCCAGCCGCACGACCTGCGCCGCCCGCCCGTCCTCGATGCCGATGGCGGCCAGCTCGGCGTCGGGTAGGGAGGTGAGCGCGGTCACGGCAAGGAGCCGCGGGCGCCGCAGGCCCGCGGCGGCGGCGCGATCGGCGGCCGCCACGCAGGCCCGTAGCATCGTCGGCCCGCCGCTGGCGTGGATCGTCAGGAGCTGCACGTCGAGGCGCGCCGCGGCGCTGACATAGTTGGCCGCAGTGTTGGGGATGTCGTGAAACTTTAGGTCGAGGAAGACCTCGAGCCCGCGCCTGCGCACGGCAGCCACCAACGCCGGACCGTGGGCGAGGAAGGCGGCGTTGAGCTTGTAGTAGCCGGCGGAGCCGGCGACAGCATCGGCGAGCCGCTCGAGCGCCGCGCGATCCTCGAGGTCGGCCGCGACGACCAGCGCCTCCGTGCGGCCCGCGTCGCGGCTCGCGGCGGCGGCCTCAGCGGCATCGGCGGCCGCGGGGACCTCGAGCTGCCAATGCTCGGGATCGTCGCGCCAGCGGAGCAGCGACGAGACGGCCGCCTCAGCGAGCTGACCGCGCGCCTGGGCTTCCTGCAAGACCTCATCGAAGGCCACCAGCGCCGCCTGTGCAAGCCCGCTGGCGCGGAAACGCTCCGCTGCTGCCGCCATGCCGTAGCTGAAGATGGCCAGGACCGCGACGACCTCGGCCCCCGCGTCTCGCAACGCCTGCGCCGCGGAGACGGAGGAGCCGCCGGTCGAGATCAGGTCCTCAATCAACACGACCCGAGCACCCGCGGCGAGCCGCCCTTCGACGCGTTTGCCCTTGCCATGCCCCTTGGCGTCGCCACGCACGTAGACCAGCGGCAGGCCGAGGCGCTCGGCGACCAGCGTCGCGTGAGGAATGCCGGCCGTCGCCGTGCCGGCGACGACGGTCGGCCGCAAGGCCTGCGCCTCGATCGCGGCGACGAAGGCCTCGGCGACCTGGCGGCGCGCCGCTGGATCGCTGATCAGGAGCCGGTTGTCGGTGTAGATCGGGCTGCGCAGGCCCGAGGCGAAGGTGAAAAACGGCGGCTGCGCTCGCAGCTCGACCGCCCGCGCTGCGAGCAGCAGCTCGGCCAGACCATTCCTGCGTGGCACGGCAGTGGATCTCCTTTCGGCGCGTCGAGCGTCAGCGCTTCGCGCGGCCTTTGACCTCGCTCTGACCACGACGCTGGCGTTCGAGCGTCCGCATCTCGCGATCGATCGCCGCCCAGCGCGGCTCTTGATCCAACGCGAGCAGCAAGTGCCGTTGAGCCCGGTCGAGCTTGCGTTCCTGGCGCAGAAAGTGGCCGAGGGTCAAGTTGACCAGCGCGCTGCTCGGTTGCTGGCCGAGCAGCCGAGCAGCCAGGCGTTGGGCCTGCTCGCCGAGCTTCTTCGCCGCGCGCGCATCCGCCGCGTTGTACTTGAGCCAGGCGCTGCCGAGGGCGTACTCGACGGCCTCCGGATGCAGCGCTGCCGCGTGTTCGAAGCGCTCCAACGCCGTAGCGGTGTCATCGCGCGTCAGCGCGTCGCGGGCCTGCTGGTAGGCCTGTTCGGCCTCGAGCTGCCGCTGGCGCTCGCTGCTGTCCTGTGCGCCGCTCGGCCGCCGGATACGTGCGCCTTGCAGCAGGCGGTCACGCGCCAGGCGCGCGCGACCGCTCAGCGTATCGAGCTGCTGCTGCAGGGTCGCGCTCGCGTTGTCCGCGGCGCCAAGACCCTTGAGCTCGTCGGTGAGCTGCCGGTAGGCCTGCTCGACCTCGTCGGCGCTCGCTCCGGGCGCTATCCGCAACACCTCGTGATCCGGCCGGCCCGTGATGCGCAGAAAGAGCGCCATCAGGGCCGAGCGCGCCGGTTCCGGCGTCGCTGCCGCGGCTGGGCGTCGCCGGCCGCGGCAGCCGCGGGCATGGTGGCGCCCGGCGTCGGCCCCGCGCTGCCGTCGTCGGGCTGGCCGCCGCCCGCGCCCGGCCCACTCGAGGCGCTGATCGCCGCGTCGTGCAGCGTGACCAGCCCGAGCAGCAAGAGCACGGTCAGCACCTGCCGCGCGTGAATCCGATCGAGCTGCGCCGCGGCGCAGGCCTGGTTCACGGTGCGCTGCCCGGTCAGGCTGGTGACGAAGGCTTCTTCGCGCGCGGTCAGCCCCAGCCGGGCCCGAGACGCGTTCCAACCGTGCTGGCTCAACAGCGCGTAGCCCGCGCCGTGCGGCGCCAAGCCTGCTGCGAGCGCCTCGAGGGGGACCGTCTTCACGCCCTCGACGACGACCGACTCGAGTGCTTGGGGGAACTCGATCACCTCGGCCAGGTGGTCTTCGCCCGCGCTGAAGTCGGCGTGAAAACGCTCCCAGGCGAAGCAGGCGACGATCTTCTCGTGAACCTGCTTGGCGAGCGCCTCCATCACCTCGGCGCTGGTGAGCACCCCGAGCGCGACCAGCGCCTCGCCCAGGCGCATTTGCTCGTTCTCAACGATGTCGCTCGTGATCAGCGCGACGGCCTGCTCGAACTGCTCCCGTGTGATTTTGCCGCTGCTCAGCAGCTGTCGGCCGAGCGTTTGACCGAGGCTCCCCTCCTCGGCAAAGACCGGAATGCCCGCGCGCCAGAGGATCGTGGTTTGCACGCCGCGCGCGGTGAGGCGCAGCCGTCCCGTTTGGCGCTGGACGGCGAGCTGCAAGAGCAGGCGAGCAAAGGCGAGTGCGCCGTCGCCGCTTCCGGTGGGGCTGGCGCCGTGGCGCAGGAGCGCGTCCTCGACCGCGGCGAGCACCTGCGGCATCGGCGCGGGTTGCAGCACGATCAGCTCGGGGCGGGCGGTCTCGTCGAGTCGCGCGAGCTCGGCCCCAGGACCACGCGCGCAGAGCGCCACCAGCGCTGGACCGGCGCCGCCACGCCGCAAGGTCGCGCAGGCCGCGACGTCGGCAGCCGCGGTCGTCGGCTCGACAATGACGACGTCGGCGCGCTCGCGCTGCGCCGTTTCACTGGCGACGGCGATGCTGGCGACCGGCAGCGCGCGATAGCCCTTGTGGGACAGGTACTCGACCAGGCGGGCGCGCGCCAGCGCATCCAGCTGATGGACGACAATCGTGTTGGCCCCGACGGCGGAGAGGTAGTCGGTGGCCACGGCAGCGCTCCAGGGGTCGGGTCACGCAGCGTTCAGCGGCGCTGCTCGGCAACGACCATTCTAATCGATGGACCAGCGAGCTTACCATGCTCGCAATCCGTTGCCGCTCCGCGTACGCTGCCAGCGTCGTGACCCGCTGCGGCACGGCCGACCGCAGTCCCAGGGCCGACCGCAGTCCCAGCCGAGAGCACCAGCGCCTGCGCCGCCTCGTAGCACCGGAGTGAGACTCGCCATGAAAGAGCTCTTCGATCCCCAGACGCTGATCTTCGCCGCGTTGACCTGCACCGTGATCCTGATCACCCTGATCGTCCTCGCCGTGGTGACGCGCCGCGTAGGCTTCCTGATGAGCGAGGTCCAGGGCCTCCGTCGGGAGATGAAGCTGGTTGATGAGGCGTTGCAGACCGTGACCCATGCGCTCGAGCAGATGGGGCGGCAGCGCCAGCGCTGAGCTGCTAGCGCTGAGCGCGATCGTCGTGGAGGCGCCGCTCGGCCGCTCGGGCGTGCGCCTCGAGACCCTCCAGGCGTGCCAGCGCCACGGCGTCGGCGACCACCGCGTCCCCGCCCTCGTCGTCGAGGCGGAGCCAGGTGCGCGTGCGCAGGAAGGTCAGCACCGAGAGCCCCCCAGTCGTGCGCGCTGTGCCACCCGTGGGCAAGACGTGGTTGGGACCGGCACCGTAGTCGCCGAGAACCTCTGCCGCGCGTGTGCCGATGAACAACGCGCCATAGTGTCGGAGTCGCCCTGCCACGGCCGGCGCATCCTCGAGGTGGAGCTGGAGGTGCTCAGGCGCCAGCCGATCGCAGACCGCGACGCCGGCGGAGAGATCATCGACGAGCACGGCGAAGCCATGGGCGAGCGCGACGCGCGCGGTCGGCGCCGTGGGCAAGGTGGCGAGCTGCGCTTCGAGCTCGCCGCGGACCGCGTCGATCAGCGCCGCCTCGGTGGTCACCAGGACCGGCAGCGCGTCGTCGTCGTGCTCGGCCTGGGCCAGCAGGTCCGCCGCGATCAGCGCCGGATCCCCCGTCGCGTCGGCCAACACCACCAGCTCCGACGGACCGGCGAGCATGTCGATCGCCACCCGTCCGGCGATCAGCTCCTTGGCTGCCGTGACCCAGCGATTGCCTGGGCCGACGACGGCCTCACAGGCCGGCACTGGGCCGGCCCCGTAGGCCAGCGCGGCGATCGCCTGCGCACCGCCCGCCGCCAGTAGCGCATCGGCGCCGGCGACGGCCGCGGCGGCGAGCGTCACGGTGGCTGGCCGCGGGGAGGCGACCCAAACCGATGCGACGCCGGCGCTGCGTGCGGTCACGGCTGTCATCAGCACTGACGACGGCAGCGGAAAGCGGCCCCCCGGCGCGTAGCAGCCGGCGCTAGCGAGGGGCGTGACGTGATGCCCGGCCGCGCCCCCCGGCAGCGCGGTCGTCAGCGGTAGCAGGCAAGCGCGCTGCTGCTCGGCGAAGGCGCGGATGCGCGCGGCGGTGCGTTCGAGCAGCCCACGCGCGGCCGGCGCGAGGCCGTGAAGCGCCGCCTCCAGCGCGGCCCGCGGGATCACCAGCGCTTCGTCAGGGCGCAGGTCACCGAGGCGTTCGGCGTGCTCGCGCAGCGCCGGCAGCCCGCGCTGGCGTACATCGTCGACGATGCGGGCTGCGGCGGCGCGGGTGGCAGCGTCGACGGCGTCGCGCCCGAGCGCCGGCAGCTGCTCGGGCGTGAGGGTACGCAGCAGCGTGGTGGTCATCGGGTCGGCGCCTCGTCCGCCGCTGGTTTGGCGTCCCCCGGCCGACGGCTCAGGCGTAGCGCGCGGCGATCGAGCTCGCGCTCGACCTGCTCCAGCGGCACCCCCGCGCGGGCGAGCGCCACCAGCGCGAAGTAGATTACGTCGGCAGCCTCGGCCGCGACCTGCGCCGGTTCGCGGGCGGCAGCCAGCTCGGCGGCTTCCTCGAGCAGCTTGGCGCGGAGCAGCGTCGGATCGTCGAGCAAGCGCCGCGTATAGGAGCCGGCCGGTGCGTCAGCCTGACGTGCCGCCAGCCGGCGCGCCAGCTCGCCCACGCCCCCGCTCGGTCCCCAGCAGGTTCGGGTCGCGTTATGGCAGAAGCCAGCCCCCTGCTGGCGCACGACGAAGCGCAGCGCGTCACGGTCGCAGTCGATATCGATGCGCAGCAGCTCCTGCGTCGCACCCGAGGTCTGGCCTTTGTTCCAGAGCCCGCGTTGACGGGAGTGGTAGACGCCGCTGCGCGTGCTGGCGGCCGCGCGGACGCTCTCGGCGCTGGAATACGTCAGCCCCAAGGCCTCGCCGCGCTCGTCGACGACGACGGTCGGCCAAAGCCCGTCGCTGCGCTCCGAACGGAGCGGCGCCGTGATCGCGTCGGCGAGCTCGAGCTGTCCCTTGTAGAGGGCCATGCCGACCTGGGCATCGGCACCCAGCTGGTCGATCGTGGCGAGCTCTTTCGCCGTCGTCACCCCACCGGCTACCGTGACACGTACGTCGAGCCCGCGCACCGCCGCGAGCACCTGCTCGACGCGCGCGAGGTCGATGCCCTGCATGCGCCCTTCGCTCTCGACGAAGGTGACGAGGAAGCCGCCGACCCAGGGCGCCAGCTCGGCGATGCGCTCGATCACGCTGCGGCCGGTGCGCTTGCGCCAGCCCTCGACCACGACCTCGCCGTCGATCGAGTCGAGCGCGGCGATGACGCGTTCGCGGGGCAGCTCGCGCAGCAGCTCGGGCACGGCCGCCGTGCCGAGGATGACCTTGACCGCCCCAGCATTGAGCCAGCGGCGCGCCGTGGCCAGATCACGAATACCGCCGCCGACGCGGCAGGCCGCCAGCGGCAGCAGCTGCAGCACCAGCGCCTCGTTCGAGCCGCGGCCGAGGGCGGCGTCGAGATCGATCACGGCGATCTCCCCCGCCAGGCGGAAGCGCTCGGCGAGCGGTTGCGGGTCGCCGGCGTCGAGCGCCTTCTCGCGCCCGCCGACGAGCTGCACAGTCTGGCCATCCATCAGATCGATCGAAGGAATGATCACTGCCGCACCGCAATTCCTTGGGCCGCCAGCTCGCGCTTGAGCTGGGCCGGCGTGGTGTCGCCGTAGTGAAAGATCGAGGCGGCGAGCACGGCATCGGCGCCGGCCCGCAAGGCGCTCAGTAGGTGCGCCGGCGTATCGGCGCCGCCCGAGGCGATCACCGGGACGTTGACCGCGCTGGCGATCGCCGCGATCAGCGCGTCGTCATAGCCCGCCCTCGTGCCATCGCGGTCCCAGCTCGTCAGCAGGATCTCGCCCGCGCCGCGCTCGACGGCCTCGCGCGCCCAGGCGACGGCATCGCGGCCCGTGCGGCGCTGGCCGGAGAGCACGACGACCTCCCAGCCCGCGCCCGGATTCTGCGGGTCACGATAGGCTGCGTCGATTGCCAAGACCGTGCACTGCGCGCCGTAGCGCGTAGCGATCTGCGTCAGGACGGCCGGCTGATCGACGGCCGCCGTGTTGACGCCGACCTTGTCGGCGCCCGCTTCGAGCAAGGTGCCGGCGTTGTCGGCGTTGCGCACGCCGCCGCCAACGGTGAGCGGGATCGAGAGCTGCGCGCGGACGCGGCGCACCGTCTCGGCCTGCGTCGCGCGCCCCTCGGGTGTGGCGGAGACATCGAGCACGACGATCTCGTCGGCGCCCTGTTGCTCGTAGGCGGCAGCCTGCATCGCCGGATCGCCGGCGTCGCGGAGCCCTTGAAAGCGCACGCCCTTGACGACACGCCCGTCGCGCACGTCGAGGCAGGGGATGATGCGGACTGTCAGCACGGCGTGCTCCTGCGTCGTTGCTTGGCCTCAGCGCGTCGCGCTGGCCCGCGCGAGCCAGCGCCCGAGCAACGCCGCGCCCCAGGGTCCGGAGAGCTCGGGGTGGAACTGACAGGCGAGCACGGCCCCGCGCTCGAGCGCCGCCACGAAGGGGCCGCCGTGTTCGCTGCGCGCCCAGGCCCAGCCCGGGGGTGCGCTGTCGAGCCGGTAGGAGTTGGCAAAATAGGCGAAGCCGCGCTCGAGCAGGCCGTCCTCGGCCTGCGGCAGGACCTCGTTCCAGCCGAGCTGCGGCACGCGCACGGGCTGTGGGCCCTGCGCCGCCGGCGAGAAGCGCCGCACCGTGCTGGGCAAGACGCCGAGACCGGCGACGCCGGGGCTCTCCTCGCTGCCCTCGCAGAGCAGCTGCAGGCCCAGACAGACGGCCAGCGTGGGCTGCCCGGCGGCGACGCGCTCACGCAGCACGCCCTCGAGCTTGGCCTCGCGCAGCCGCTCCATGCCCGCGCCGAAGGCGCCGACGCCCGGCAACACCACGGCCCTCGCCTCGGCGACTGCCCGTGGGTCCTCGGTCAGGGTGGGCTCGGCCCCAAGACGGCGCAGCCCCGCCAGCACCGAGGCGATGTTGGCCACGCCCGTGCGAACAACCTGAACGACCAGAGGAGCGTCGGGGACCATCAGAGCACTCCCTTGGTGCTGGGCACGGCCTGCCCGCCGCCCGCGCTGCGGGCCACGGCTTGGCGCAGCGCCAGCGCCGTCGCCTTGAAGGCCGCCTCTGCGCGGTGGTGGTCGTTGGCGCCGCGCAGCACGTCGACGTGCAGCGTCGCGCGTGCCGCCACCGCCAGGGAGCTGAGCACGTGGCCGATGTTCTCGCAGGCCAGTCCGCCGAGCACGCCGCGCTCGAGCCCGAGGGAGATGGCCGCGAAGGGGCGCCCGGAGAGGTCGACGACCGCCCGGGCCAGCGCCTCGTCGAGGGGCGCGTAGGCCGAGCCGAAACGCACGATCCCGCGCCGCTCGCCGAGCGCCTGATCGAGCGCGCTGCCGAGGGTCAAGGCGCAGTCCTCGGCGCTGTGGTGATCGTCGACCTGAAGATCGCCAGCGCAGCGCAGCTCGAGGTCGAAGCCGGCGTGCTTGGTCAGCGCGCTGAGCAGGTGGTCGAGAAAGCCGATGCCGGTAGCCACCTCGCTCGCGCCCCGACCGTCGAGCACCAGCGTGGCCGTGATCGCGGTCTCGCCGGTCCGGCGCGAGACGCTGGCGCGGCGTGGTCCGGAGGCGGGGCTGGGCTTCGTGAAGAGCATCGGCGATCAGTCTCGTCAGCGGTCTCGTCGGCTGGCCCTCGGCTACGCTCGAGCACCAGCCGACGGCGCTCAGACCATGCGTCAAAGAGGGGCCGTTTTCAAGGGCGGTGCCGCCGCGTCGAGGAGGCCCGCGAGCTCCTCGACGCGCTCGAGCAGGCAAAGCGCGCCAGCCTCACGCAGGGTGGCGTGGGCCAGCGCGACGTCATCGCCCGGCGCGGCGATGCCGAAGGGGAGGACGCCGGCCGCCAGCGCGGCGCGCACGTCGTCGGGGGTATCACCGATGAACCAGGCCGTGGTGGCCTCCAGCGCGCGCAGGGCCAGTCGCACCGGCGCGGGATCGGGCTTGGCCGGCGCATCCTCCATGCAGACCAAGGTGCGAAAGACGCCGGTGATGCCGTGCTGCGCGAGAAAGCGCTCTGTATCGCGGCGCGGCCGGCCGGTGACCAGTCCCAGCGGTAGGCGCGCGGCCAGCTGCTCGAGCCACGCTCGCGCGACCAGCAGCGTCTCGCTCTGGCGCAGCCCGGGCGCGTCGGCCGTGCCCTGGTAGAGCGCCTCGAAGCGTGCCGTGACCGCGGCCTGCGTGGCCTCGACCCCGGCCGCGCCGAGCAGGCGCCAGGTCAGCTCCCAGTCGTTGTTGGCGTGACCGGCGGCCTTTGCCGCCCTGACCTGCTCGGCGCTGATCGTGATTCCGTAGGTCGCGCCAGTGTCGAGGATCGCGCGCCGGTAGGAGCGCGAGACGTCGGCCAGCACGCCGTCGAGATCGAAGAGCAGCACGGCCGGCAGCGGGTAGGGCCCGGCCATCAGGGCACGATCTGCGCCAGCTGGGTGACGACGATGTCCGTGCCGCCGCGGGCCTTGATCTCGGGGATCAGCCGCGGCAGCTCGTCACGCGGCACGGCCGCCTTGACCGCATAGCCGGCCGCGCCGTGGAGCGGCGCGATCGTCGGTTCGCGCAGGCAAGGCAGCGTTGCGACGACGGCCTCCAGCGCCTCGGCCGTCACATTGACCTCGATCATCACGCGCCGCCGCGCCTCGAGCACCGAGCGCAGCAGCAGCACGAAGCGCTCGATCGCCGCCGCGCGCGGGGCGTCATCGAGCACGCGTGGATGCGCGTAGAGGCGCGTCGAGGAGCGCATCAGCTCGTCGCAGATCGTCAGCCCGTTCTCGCGCAGCGTCGACCCGGTGGCGCTGTTGTCGACGATGCAGTCGGCGTCATCGGGCGGAAAGACCTCGGTCGCGCCATAGGAGCGGACGAAGGTCGCGTCGAGCCCGCGGGCGGCGATCCAGCGCCGCGTCAGCCGCTCGTACTCCGAGGCGACGACGAGGCGCCGCGTCGGCAGCTCGCCCTCGACCAGCAGGGCGCGCGGTACAGCGGCGACGATGCCGACCGGATCGAGGCCGGTGTCGAGCAGCTCGACCAGCTCGGCCTCGAGCTCGGCGACCCAGTCGGCGCCGGCGAAGCCGAGATCGCGCGAGCCGAGGTGCAGCATCTCGACGATGTTCTGCGGCTTGAGCATCTTCGTCTCGAAGCCGGCCAGCGAGAGCGTCGGCCGATAGCTGCGCCCGCCCCCTCGCACATGCACGCCCGCCTCGCCCAGCAGGCGAAACACCCCCTCCTGCATGCTGCCCTTCGGCAACGCCAGTCGCAGCACGGCGCCGGTCTCGTCCTTTGGAGTCTGCTCGCTTCGTTCCATCACTGGCCTCGTCATCAAGTGCCCCGCGGCGCGGCACCCTAGCATATGCGGCGTCAGCACATGTGGCGTCGGGCGCAGCTCGGGCCGCTGGCGCGCGCCGGCTCAGTCAGTCGACGCCGCCGCGGCTGGCTTGCAGTCCAGCGAGACGATCAGCGGAAAGGGCACCCTCATCCCGCGAGGCAGCGGTGGGAGCCACTGCTCGGCGGGATGAGCCCTCGGGCGCGAAGGGCCGCGCATCGGCCCGCGCAGCTCGGCGATCTTCTCCACATGACCGACCGCACAGTCCTGGCCCCAGCTACGCAGCAGCGCCTGTAGCTCGGCGTAGGCAGCGGACGCCTGTAGCAGCTCGAGCACCAGCGCCGCGCTCGCCGCGCCGCGTCGCCCCTGCTGCACGTGGCGACGCCAACCCGGCGAGGCTAGCGCGGCCCGCGCGAGGCGATCGGCAGCCTCCGGATACATCGGCGCAGCCACCGCGGCGACCCGCGGCGCGGCGCCCCCCCGCGCTCGCAGCAGCCGCTGCCAGAGCGCGTCGAGCCCGGCGCGGCGCGCGCTGAAGGGCAGCGGACAGCGCTCCTGCTCGACCTTGAGCCGAAGCGCCGGCTGCTCGGAGCGCTGCTCGACGCCGAGGAAGAGCTCGCAGCCCTCCCGCTCGGCCCAGAGGTAACGGGTCTGCAGCTCCCGCAGGCGAAAGGCCGGGGGCTCGCCAGCCACGAGGGGTCGCGGTGCGAAGAGCGCGACCCCTGCAACCAAGGACGCGAGCAAGGACAACCAGGGCGATGCGGGCTGCTTCATGAGTATCTCTCCGAAGACCCTCTAGCAGCGGCGGCAGCGCCTCGCAAGGCAGCCTGCCGCCGCGCTTGGGCGGCCTGCGAGCCGCTGCGGGCCAGCAGGCGCCTGTGCGTCCGCGCCAGCGTTGGGTCGCCGAGAGCGGTGGCCCCGGCCAGCAGGAGGCTGCTAGTGTCAGCGGGTGCAGCGGCGAGCGACGAGGACAGGGCGGCCGGCGAAAGAGGGCTCTCGCAGGCCGATCCGCGCCAAGCGCGCCTTGACCCAGGTCGGTGGCGCGGTGGCGCGCCGCGGGCAGCCCGGCTGGGCGCAGGCGCTCGAGCGCTGTCTGAGCGTGCGGCCCGCCGCGGGGCTGGAGCGCCTGACGCACGGCTTCCACACCTATCCGGCGCGGATGCATCCCGACACGGCGGCGAGCCTGGTGGCGCTGCTCGTGGCGCCGGGGCAGACGCTGCTCGACCCCTTCTGCGGCGGGGGGACGGTGCTGCTCGAGGCGCTCGCCGCGGGGCGGCAGGCGATCGGCCGCGACCTCAATCCCCTCGCCGTCCGCATCGCCGCGCTGCGCTGCCGCATCACCTCCGACACCGAGCGCCGCGCGCTGCGGGACAGCGCCTCGCGCATCGCCCTGCAGGCGCTGCGGCGCGCGCGGTTGGGGTCTGAACCGGCCGCGCTGCGGACGCCGCTGCTGCTCCCGCTCGCGGATGGCGCCAGCGCGACGCCCTCGTCCGTCTCCTCCGTGGCGCTGGCGCCCTGGCGCCTCGATCTGGCGGCGCTCTTTCCCCCGGTCGTGTTGCTCGAGCTGGCCTGGATCACCCACGGCGTCGCGCAGCTGGACGATGCCTTCGCGCGTGAGGCGCTCGCCCTCGTCGTCTCGTCGCTGCTGGTCAAGCTCTCGCATCGCGTCAGCGACACGGATGCCACCGTCGAGGAGCGGCGCGGCGTGACGGTCGGCACGGCGGCCCGCGCCTTTCGCGCCCGTGCGCAGGAGCTGTCGCTGCAGCTCAAGGGCCTCGCCGGCGCCTGGCGTGGGCTGGGCGGCGCGTCGGGCCTCCCGCGGGCCGGCGACCGCCCGCGCGTCGTCTCGGTCGGCGTCGACGACGCGCGCCGCCTCGCCAGCGTGGCCGATGGCAGTGTCGACGTGATTGTCACCTCGCCGCCCTACCCCAGCGTCTACGACTACGCCGACCAGCACGCCCTGCGCCTGCAGTGGCTCGGTCTCGACGCGGCGCCGCTCGCCCAGGGGGAGATCGGTGCGCGCCGCTCCTTCGTCGACGCGCGCGCCGGGCGCTCGAGCTGGTTGCGCGATGGTGAGGCCTGGGTGCGGGCGCTCGCCCGCGTCTTGCGTCCGGGAGGTCGCGCGGCCGTGCTGGGCGGCGACGGCGCGAGCGCGCTTGGCCCGATACCCTTCGATGGCGACCTCGCGGGTTGGGTCGCGACGGCCGGCCTCGTGATGCTGGCGAGCGCCTCGCAGGCGCGGCGCACCTTCGATCCATCGAGTCGCCACGCCTTCCGCGGCGGCACGCGGCGCGAGCATCTCCTGCTCTTCGAGCGGCCCACATGAAAGCGTTCCCATGCCGGAGGCTTTAGCAGCGTTGCTCGCCGCCGCCCGCGATCCTGGCTATACGCCGGCGGCCGCGGCGCTCGAGCCTCTGCTCGACGCGCTGGCGCAGGTCGACGAGCGCACCGCGCGCGTGCTGGTGCGCGTGCTCGCGCGTCGCGCTGCTGCGGCTGCAGCCTTGGCGGTGGCGCGCTTCGCATCGGCGCCCGCGGCGGCGCGGCCGTGGCTCTGCGAGCTGGTCGGTCGCGTGGCGAGCGAGGCCCGCGATCCGGCGCTCGCCGACGGGCTCGCCGACGGGCTCGCCGACGGGCTCGCCGAGTGGCTCGTCGCGCGACTCGATGACCCGGACGCGCGCAGCCGACGTCGGGCGATCGTTGCGCTGGGCAAGCTGGCCGATCCACGCCACGAGGCGGCGTTGCTGGCGCGTTGGGCGCAGACCACCGCGCTGCCTGAGCAGCGCGCGCTCGCGGCGGCCCTCGGCCGGCTGGGTCGTCAGGCGACGCTGCGGGCGCTGGCGCAGCCGCTGCCGACCGACCCCGAGCTCGAGCGCATCGCCGAACAGGCCCGCGCCAAGGTCGCCCGCGACGCGCTGCGCGCGACGCCCGGCCGGATCGACGACCAGGCCAGCGCGGCGCGGCCACCGACGCTCTTGCTGCACGTCCGCGCGGGGCTGGAAGCGCTCTTGCTCGAGGAGCTGCCCGCCGGACTGGCGCCGCGGCTGCTGGCCCCAGGACGCGTGGCGATCACCTTGCGCGGGCCCTTGCGGCAGCTCTGGGCCGCGAGGACCTTCCTCGACTGCGGCTTCCCACTGCCGCTGCAGCGCCTCGATCCGAGGGCCACGGCGCTGGCGACGGCGGCAGGGGAGGGGCCTCCGGCAGGGGAGGAAGCTGCTCCGCCCGCGCTGCCGGCCTTGGCGACCGCGGTGGTCGAAGCGCTGACCAGTCCGCTCGCGTTGGAGATCTTTCGCACCTTCACCAGCGGCCCGCCGCGCTATCGCCTCGAGTGGGCCCAGGGGGGCGCGCGACGCGCACTGACCTGGCGGCTCGCCGCCGAGGTGACGCGACGCGAGCCCTCGCTGATCAACGACCCGCGCGACGCGCTCTGGCAGGTCGTCGTTTCCGAGCGGGTGTATCGTGGGGCGCCGACGGCGGCGTTGGAGCTGTGGCCGCGCGGGCTGCACGATCCGCGCTTCGACTACCGCGTGAGTGCACTCCCCGCCTCCTCGCATCCGACCCTCGCTGCCGCGTTGGCGCGCGTCGGCGGTGTCGAGCCGGATGACGTGGTCTGGGACCCCTTCGTCGGCGCGGCGACCGAGCTGATCGAGCGCGCGCGCCTGGGCGGCGCCCTGAGGCTCTACGGCACGGATCACGATCCGGCGGCGCTCGAGGCCGCCGCGCAGAATGTGCAGGCGGCGGGGGTGGCGGGGGTCGAGCTGGTGCGGGCCGATGCGCGCACCTGGCGGCCTCCGGAGCCGGTCTCGCTGGTCATCACCAACCCTCCGATGGGGCGCCGGTTGCTCGCCGGTTCGGGCGTCGGCACGCTGCTCCAGGCCATGCTGAGCCAGGCTGCGGCGGCGCTGCGCCCCGGCGGACGCGTCGTGCTGCTCTCGCCGCTGCCCGCGCTCACGCTGCAGCAGGCCGAGCAGGAGGGGCTGCGCGCCACGCGGCGCCAGCGCGTCGACATGGGGGGCTTCAACGCCGAGCTGCAGTGCTTCGTCGCGCGCGGGCGCGTTGCTGCCCGCGGGACGCGAGGACCGGCCGGGCGCTCGGGGCCGCCTGCGGGCCCTGGTGGCGCTCGGGGCCGCGTGCTAAGAACCCGCGCGGAGTCCAGCTAATGCAGCAAAATGGCCGATTCGGTGAGTTTGGCGGCAGCTACGTGCCCCAGATTCTGGTGCCGGCGCTGGAGCAGCTCGAGCAGGCTTTTCTCGCGGCGCAGCAGGACGCGGCGTTTCAGCAGGAGCTTGAGGCGCTGCTGCGCGACTATGCGGGGCGCCCCACACCGCTCTATCGCTGTCGCAATCTCTGCGCCGCGACCGGCGTCAGGCTCTACCTCAAGCGTGAAGACCTCTTGCACGGCGGCGCGCACAAGACGAATCAGGTTCTAGGCCAGGCCCTGCTGGCCCGGCGCCTCGGCAAGACGCGCCTGATCGCCGAGACCGGTGCCGGTCAACATGGGGTGGCGACGGCGCTGGCGGGCGCGCTCTTTGGCCTGCAGACGCAGATTTACATGGGCGCCAAGGACGTCGCACGCCAGCAGCCGAACGTCTTTCGCATGCGCCTGATGGGGGCCGAGGTGATCCCCGTCGAGAATGGCTCGCGCTCGCTGAAGGATGCGATCAACGAGGCGCTGCGCGACTGGGCTCAGAGCTTCCCGACGACGCACTATGTATTGGGCACGGTTGCCGGTCCGCATCCCTTTCCGCTGATGGTGCGCGAGCTGCAGCGCGTGATTGGTCGCGAGGCGCGGGCCCAGCTCCTCGCGGCCGAGGGGCGACTGCCTGACGCCGTGATCGCCTGCGTCGGGGGCGGTTCGAACGCCATCGGTATCTTCTCCGACTTCGTTGACGACGCGGCGGTCGAGCTGATCGGCGTCGAGGCGGCGGGGCATGGTCTGGCGAGCGGGCGACACGGGGCGACCCTGCAGGCCGGTATCCCTGGCGTGCTGCACGGCTCGCGCACGATGCTCCTGCAGGACGAGGACGGTCAGATCATCGAGTCGCATTCGATCGCCGCCGGCCTCGACTATCCGGGCGTTGGTCCCGAGCACGCCGCGCTGCAGGCCAGCGGGCGCGCGCGCTACGTCGGCATCACCGACGGTGAGGCCCTCGCCGCCTTTCGCGCCCTGGCGCGCCATGAGGGGATCATCCCGGCGCTGGAGAGCGCCCATGCGCTCGCCTATGCGATGCAGCGCGCGGCCGAGGTCGCGCCTGAAAGCCTGCTGCTGGTCAATCTCTCCGGCCGTGGTGACAAGGACCTGCAGCAGGTGATGCAGCTCGAGCCCACGAGCGTGGAGGTCGGCCATGCCTGAGCGCTACGCTCCGCTCTTCGAGCGGCTGCGCGCCGCGGGCGAGGGCGCCTTCGTGCCCTTCAGCGTGCTCGGCGACCCCGATCCGGCGACCAGCCTCGAGATCGTGCGGACCCTGGTCGAGGCCGGAGCGGACGCGCTCGAGCTCGGCCTGCCCTTCTCCGACCCCGTCGCGGATGGCCCGACGATTCAGGCCGCCGACGTGCGCGCGCTCGCCGCTGGCACGCGCTTGCAGCACGCCTGGGCCCTGATCCGCGCCCTGCGGGACGAGTTTCCTGCGCTGCCGATCGGGCTCTTGGTCTACGCCAATCTCGTCGAGCGCCACGGCGCGCCGGCCTTCTACGCGACCGCGGCCGCCGCCGGGGTGGACTCGGTGCTGGTCGCCGACCTGCCGACCTTGGAGGCTCCGCCCTACGTCGCTGCGGCCCTCGCGGCCGGGATCTCGCCCGTGCTGATCGCCACGCCGAGCTGTTCCGACACGACCCTCAGCGAGATTGCGCGCCTCGGCGCCGCTTATACCTACGTCGTCGCGCGCAGCGGCGTCACGGGCGCCGACATGACCGCGCCCGCGCTCGATGGCCGACTCCTCGAGCGGCTGGCTGCGGTGCAGGCGGCCCCGGCCTTGCTCGGCTTCGGCATCGCGCATCCCGAGCATGTGCGCACCGCGCTCGCGCTGGGCGCCGCGGGCGCGATCAGCGGCTCGGCGATCGTGCAGCGTATCGAGCGCCACCTCGACGCCCCGAGCGAGATGCTGCGGGTCTTGGCCGCCTTCGTGCGCGAGATGAAGGCCGCGACGCGGCAGGCCGGCTAGGGCGCGGCAGCAGGATCAACGACGATGCAGGCCCTGGTCACCGGCGGTGCCGGCTTCATCGGCTCGCACCTGGTCGAGCGCCTGCTCGCCGAGGGCCATGCCGTGCGCGTGCTCGATAACCTGAGCACGGGTAGGCGCAGCAACCTCGATGCACTGCTCGGGCGCGTCTCGCTGACGGTGGGCGACATCCGCGACGCCGCGCTGGTCAACGCGCTCAGCACCGGCTGCGACTGGGTCTTCCACCAGGCCGCGATCGTCTCCGTGCCGCGCTCCGTAGAGGATCCGCTGGAGACCCATGCCGTAAACCTGGCGGGGACGCTCAACGTGCTCCAGGCCGCCCGGGACCAAGGCGTAGGCCGCGTCGTCTTCGCCTGCTCCGCCGCAGTCTATGGCGATGACGCCGACGGCGACGACGCCGATGGCGATGCCGCGCCGCCGCCGCAGCACGAGAACCTGCTGCCGGCGCCCGCGTCTCCTTATGGGCTGGAAAAGCTGACCGGCGAGCACTACTGCCGCTTGTTCCACCGGCTCTATGGGCTCGAGACCGTGGCGCTGCGCTATTTTAATGTCTTCGGCCCGCGCCAGGACCCGCGTTCTGCCTACTCCGGCGTGATCAGCATCTTCGTCGCGCATGCCCTCGGCGGCACGGCTCCGACGATCTACGGTGATGGCGAGCAGACGCGTGACTTCGTCTACGTCGAGGATGTCGTGCGCGCCAACCTGCTCGCCGCCACGGCGCCCGCTGCAGTCGGGCGCAGCTACAACATCGGCCGCGGCGAGGCGACGACGCTCAAGCAACTCGTGGCGGTGCTGGGCCACCTCGCTGCGTCGGGCCTTGCGCCCCGGCACGCAGCCGCACGCAGCGGCGACGTGCGGCACTCGCGAGCGGACCTCGCGCGGGCGCGCAGTGAGCTTGGCTATCAACCAACGGTAGAGGTGCGCGAGGGTCTGCGACGCCTCTTGGCCTACGAGCGCGCGCTGCGCTAGCGCTTGACGCTCTTGGTGGCGCCACGGCCACCCCCCACATTGGCGCCCCCATTGGTTGGGGCCTTGGCGCTGGCTGGGGCCTTGGCGCTGGCTGGGGCCTTGGCGTCGCTCTGGAGCGCGGCCTTCGGCGCCTCTTTGGCCGCCTTGGCGGTCTCCTTCGTGGCGCTGGCCTTGAGCGGCTTGGCCGCCGCGGCGGCGGTCTTGGCGCCGTTGCCCCCGCTGAGGCTCTTGGGGGCCGCCGCGGTGGCGCTCTTGGCTGCCGTGGCCTTCGAGGCGACCTTCTTCAGTCCGCTGGCCGGCGTCGGGTTCGCGGGCGCAGCCTTGCTCGCCGTGGGCGCAGGCGCGCGCTCGGTGTCGCCCTTCGGCTTTGCGCTGGCCGGCCTCGCCGCCTCGGCCGCCGCGAAGGGCAGCGCGTGATAGACGCGCTTGGTCGCCTCGAGGACCTCGCCGAGCGCCGGGGTGACCTCGGCGGTGCAGCGAATGCCCGTCTGCTGCACGCCCTTGAGGAACTCCTCCCAGCCGGCGTGATCCCAGCTGCCGCGCGTCTGGGCGACGAACTTCGCCGCCTGCGCCGAGACCGCGTGCAGGACCTCACCGACGCCGCGGCCAACGTCGTGTTGCGTGGCCGAGTCCTGCAGGCGCTTCATCGACTCCAGCGTGGCGCCGAAGCAGCGCTCAACGTCGCCGCTCAGCGCGACGCCCTTCTTGCGCACGTCGGCGACCAGGCCGCTCCAGGCCTCGTCGTCCCAACGGCCCTTCTGCTTCTCGACGAAGCTCGCCGCGCGCTTGAGCAGATCATCAAGGGTCACCATGAATCCGGCCTCCTGTCGTGTCTTGCCGGTGGGTGCAGTCGGCCGCAGCAGCCCGCACGCCACACGCCCTCGTGGTCCGCGGTGCTGCTGGCACCAGGGCCACCCTCAATACCCGCCGCTTGCGCGTTCTGGCCTGCGGGCAGAGGAAGAAACCCAAGGCCGAACGTACGGTTTTTCGCTGAACGGCAGAGCGCCGCTAGCATGAAGGCGCTCGCCCTCAGAAGTCAATGCTGAAGCGCCGCTTCGCCTCACGGGGGGCACGAACCTTCCTGCGCGCTCAGGGCGGGCTGGTGGCGCTGGGGAGCTTGCCCTATGCTGCGCCGCGGAGCCCCGCCGAGCCCTGCCGATGAGCCCATCCGCGCTGCAGCCCGATCGATGCGAAGTGGCCTGGCTCGATCAGCTCGAGCCGGGCTGCCTGCGGCTGCTGCGGCCACCCGGCGCGCTCGCTGGGGCGACCTTCTTCGTCGAGACCCCCGATGATCGCGTCACGGTGCGCTACGCGCTCCGCTCGGCGGATCGCGCGGTGCTCGGCCGCGTCTGGCTCGGGCCCGCGAGCCAGGGTCCGCCGGGTCACGCCCATGGCGGCGCGGTCGCAGCCCTGCTCGACGAGGCGATGGGCGCGGTGGCTTACTTGCGGCGCGGCTGCGCGGTGTTGACCGCGCGGCTCGAGGTCGACTTCCTGCGACCGCTGCCGGTGCGCCGCGGGGCGCTGCTCGAGGCCACGGTCGTCGAGGAGGATGGGCGCAAGCTGATCACGCGGGCGCGGCTGCTCAACGAGGCGCATCACGAGGTGGCGCGGGCGCAGGGCCTCTACCTCGAGCCGCGTACGCCGATCGCCTGGCGGCCCTTCGCGCTCGAGGCTAGCGCCTGATGCCCGGGCCTCCGCTGCCCGCAAGGTCGCTGGACCCCTCGCCGACGGAGCGCTGGATGGCGGGAGCCGGCGGCGCCCGCTGGCTCTGGCTCGCTGCTGCTGCGCTCGTGCTGCTGGCGCCGGTGCTCGTGCGCTGGCCCGCGACGCCGTGGGCGATCGACACTGGCCAGCCGCAGCCGCGAATTGTCGAGACCGATGAAAGCACCTTTTATCGGCACTACGTCGCCTATCCGCACCATCGCCCGGTCTATGTCGACCAGACGACGATGCACGCGCTCTTGCTGAAGCGGGTGGTCGCGGCAGTCGCGCGTTTGCGCGGTCAGCCCGTGGCTGCGCTCGAAAGCCCGGCCATCGGTTATCGCATCGGCCGCTGCGCGAGCATCGTCGCCTCGCTCGCGCTCTTGCTGCTCGTGCTGCTCGGGGGCGCGGCCTTCGGTCTGCGCTCCAGGCTCGAGCGCACCTTGGCCGCCGGGCTGCTTGCGCTCTCGCCCTTGCTCTCGGTCTACGGCCATCTCTTCCTGGCCGACGCGCTCAACGTCTTCTGGATCTACCTCGGCTGCTGGGTCTTCCTGCGCTTCGCCGCCAGCGGCAACGAACGGCTCCTGCTGCTCTTCGCCGCGATCGCCGGCTTCGCCACCGCGACCAAGTTCTCGACCACCTACTTCCTCGTCCCCGGTGTGGCCATGCTGCTGCGCGCCCGGCGACCGCTGGCGCTCTTGCCGGCGCTGGCGCTGATCGCCGCGGGGGCGTTCTGGCTGGGCAACGGCTTCAACTACGGCCCCGAGCAGCTCCAGGAGGCCGGCAGGTTCCTGCGCTTCGTTCAGGCCGGCGAGGGGCTGACCCTCGACGTGGCGGCGAACCTTCGCCGTCAGGGCGCCTACGTCGTGGCCGCGCTCGGACTGCCGACGACGCTGCTGCTCGTCGCCGCGCTGCTACCGGTGGCCGCCGCGCTGCGTGCTTATCGCCGCCGGCGCGTCCTCCGTGGCGCCGCGCCGCGCGCCGCCAGCGTGGCCGGATCGGCCTGGGCGCGGGTGCTGCCCCTGCTGCGGCGGCCGGCGCGTCTGCGGTACACGCTGGGGCGCGCCGTCGGCGCTCAGGCGCTGCCGATCGTCGTCGCCGGACTGCTCTTGCAGCTCGCCATCTTCGCCACCTCGGGTGTTGGCGGCTTCTTCGCCCGGCACGTCATCCCCTTCGTGCCGCTCCTGGTCTTCGGCGCCGTGCGCAGCCTCACCTGGCTGTTGCGTCGACCGGGCTACCGGGTCGCCGCCGCGCTGCTCCTGCTCGGCTATCAGCTCGTCCTCTGTCTCGACGGCGAGCGCGCCTACTACGCCGACCCGCGGCAGGCGGCGCGCGCCTGGATCGAACGCGAGCGACCGGCGCAGATCCCGATCTTCGCCGATTTTTACGCGCAGCTCGTCGTCGCTGGCCTGCCCCACAGCAGCGCGGTCAGCAGCATCGGCCCCTCGCCGATTCCGCCCTGGCGGCAGGAGCACTATTTCGTCACGCATCAGGCGACCTACGGGCGCTATCTGCTGGCCGACGCCTGCGCCGAGATCCTGCATTGCCTGGGGGGACCCTCCGCTCACCGCTTCTTCCGTCGGCTGCTCGCCGGGGAGCTCGAGGGCTATCGGCTCGTCCACGTCGCGAAGCCGGGCTACGTCATGCCCGAGCACCGCCTGCTGCGCTGGGCCGTGCCGACGCACCCCTTCCCGGAGGTCGGCGAGGTTCGCATCTACCACGTCAGCGCGGGGGCGGAGCCGCACGGCTGAGCGGCGCCGCAGGCCGCCGCGAGCGTCGAGCCAGCGCGGCGCGTGCAAGGCAGCTAGGCCGCGCGCGCGGCGCCGGTCGAGACCGCCAGCGCGGGTCCCGCTCAATCCTTCACCAGCGCCTCGACGCCGGCCTCGAAGAGGCGCTGGGCCTCGTCGGGGTTGGGGGCGATCGCCGTCATGCCGAGCTGCCCATTGACGCTGGGCATGGTCAGCATGTGCAACACGATGCCCTGCTCCCGCCGGTGGTCGAAGGCGAGCCCAGCGCGCGCGACGCGGCCGATCACCTCGTCAGGGCTTAGGCCCTGCAGCAGCGACAGATCACTCGTGGCGCGGTCCGCGGTGAGATAGCTCGTCGGGCGACCGGTGGCCTGGCTGAGCCATTCGCCGCGCTTCACGTCGTAGCGTCCGGGCACCCAGGCCTCGAGGCCGCGGCGTGCTGGCATCGGTCCGACCGTCCGCAGGTTGATCTCCAGGGCATGCTGCAGCAGACCCGCGGGACGCTCGCTGACCACGGCGTCCTGCCCGTAGGGGCCGAAGATCCCGCGCCGCGCCAGCTCCTCGCCGATCGCGAGCCCGCTCTGCTGCAGCGCGTCCCGGTCCGCCGCCGGCGCCGGGAAGAGGGCGCCGCGGTAGCGGCTGCCGCGCGTCGCAAAGGCCTTGGGATCGGCCGGGTCGATGAAGAGCTGCAGGTGGGTCGATAGCGCTTCGACCGCTCCATCGGGGTGGACGATGCCCTGGAAGCTCGGCGCGCGAATCGCATCGACGAGCTGCTCAGCGACGATGCCGACGTTGCGCGCCTCGGCGCTGTAGGTCGACCAGTCGGTGGCGGTGTTGGCCAGCTCCGCGCGCCCGGCGCTCAAAGCGTCGCGCAGCAAGGCGAGGCGCTCTCCCTTGGAGGTCGCGCGCTCGAACCCCTCCGGGAGCGCGAAGGCGGCGTTGCCCTTGCCGCAGCTGCTCACGCAATGCTTGAGCATCCAGGCGTCGGCCTCGGGCGTCTGACGGCTCAGCGCTTCGATCATTGGGGCGAGCTCGAGCACGTCGCGCGCCACCCTCGTCGAGGGCAGGCGCGGCACGCCCGCCGCGTCGATCAACGCGAAGCCGCCATGCTTGCTGCCCCAGCTCGTCTGATGCGGGAGCAGGCCGTTGAGCGGCGCGTCGAGCGCCAGGGCGACCAGCCACTCGTTCACCGTCGCATTGTAGGTCTCGAGGACGGTTGAACCCCCGCGCGCGAAGTCGTGTAGCTGCTCCAGCAGCTCCGGTTGCCCGAGGATGGTCTGCGCCAGCGCCTGCGTGCCGCCCTGCTGCGGCGAGAGGAAGTGAAGGCGGCGCCGCACCGCGTCGCCGTCGGCGAGCAGGCCGAGATAGTAGTCCTGGACGACCCGGGGCACGGGCTTCGAGCTGACGAAGAGCACCTCCTTGCCGCTGGCGGCCAAGGCGACGGCCTGCGGGAGCTGACGCGTCTCGAGGCCATGCGGTGTGTCCAGCTCCTCGGGTCTGAGGGAGAGCGAGGGCATGACGATGACGCGCTCGCGCGCCTCAAGGGGCTGCGTCGCCAGGGCGCTCCGCAGGTGGCCGGCCGCCATTCGGTCGGCGAGCGGTCGCAGGACCCGCGGAAGCCGCCCGCCTTTGCTGAGGAGCATGCTGCGCAGCAGACCGCGCCACGCGCTTGCGCCTGCCGCAGCCTCGCTGCGCCGAGGCGCGAGTGCGGCGTCCACGCCAAGCACCGCCGTATGCTCGCTGGGCGTCGCGCCAGCAGTGTGGGGGGCCAGGGTGGCGAGCCCCAGCGCGAGCGTGAGCGCGAGCACGCGCAGTCGGGTCGAGCTGGAGAGGAGCAGGGATCGCGGCGCTAGCATCGTTGAATCACCTTTCCGTGAAGCTTTCCGTGAATGAGCTTCCCGGCCGCCCCCGTCAGCACTAAGCGTGCCGGACGCGCAAGCCCCTCGGCGTCAGCCGCGCCCGCCCTCGCCAGCCGCGCCGAAGGTCTCGGAATTAGCAGTGATGCTCGTCGACCAGCGGTAGCCGTGGGCTGCGCGAAGCCTTCGTTCGTTGCTATCGCGTGGGTAGGAATCGCCGCTTTGCTGCGTCCGTTCCGACCTCGTCGTCGGAACGCGCGTGCGCCGGCTCAGAGGGGGTTCAGCAGGCACCGCAAACTGCAACGCGAGACGCGACGCTAGCTGCGACGCTCAGCGCAACGCTCAGCGCCAAATCGCGTGGTCGATGCCCTCGCCGAGCTCCGGGTAGTCCCCGGCGCGGAAGCGGGGCGCGTGGCCCGCGCGGCGCTGCCCGAGATAGTCGCGGGTCAACTTCACGACCGTCGGCGAGAGGAGCAGTATCGCGACCAGATTGATCGTCGCCATCAAACCCATCGAGGCATCGGCAGCGGCGAAGACCGTGGTCACGCTCTGCTGGGCGCCCCAGAGCACCATCGCCAGCGCGAGCACGCGGAGCACGATCAGCCCGCGGGTCTGACCGCGGCCGAGGAAGACCACGGCGTTCTCCGCGTAGGTGTAGTTGCCGATGATCGAGGTGAAGGCGAAGAAGAAGACCGCCACGGCGAGGAAGTACTTCCCGGCCGCGCCGAGATGCACGGTCAACGCCGCTTGGGTCAGCTGGGTGCCGGTCACGCCCGACGCGGGATCGAGCACGCCAGAGAGCAGGATCATCACGGCCGTGGCGCTGCAGACGAGCGGCGTGTCGATGAACACGCCGAGCGCCTGGACGAAGCCCTGCGACGAGGGATGGTGGGGGTCGGGGGTCGCGCAGGCGGCGATGTTGGGGGCGGAGCCCATGCCGGCCTCGTTCGAAAACATGCCGCGCTTGACGCCGTGCAAGAGCGCGGCGCTGACGCTGCCCGCCACGCCGCCAAGCGCCTGTCGCAGGCCGAAGGCCTTGGCGACGATGGTCAAGAGAATGCCCGGGACAGCGGCGAAGTTGGTGATGAGCACATAGATCGCGGCCAGCAGGTAGGCCCCGGCCATGAAGGGCACCATCACCTCGGCGACGCGCGCGATCTGCCCGAGGCCGCCGAAGATGACCGCGCCGGCGAGCGCCGCCAGGGCGATCCCCACCGCCGGCCTCGGCAGGCCGAAGGCGCCATGGACGGCATCCGCGATGGCGTTGGCCTGCACGGCGTTGAAGACCAGGCCAAACGAGACGATCAAGCAGACCGAGAAGACGGCCGCGGCCCAGGGCGCCTTGAGGCCCCGCGCGATGTAGACGGCCGGACCGCCGCGAAACTGCCCCGCGTCGTCTTTGACCTTGTAGAGCTGAGCGAGAGTGCTCTCGGCGTAGGCCGTGGACATGCCCATCAGCGCGACGACCCACATCCAGAAGATCGCCCCTGGGCCGCCGAGCGAGAGCGCGATCGCCACCCCGGTGAGGTTGCCGGTGCCGACGCGGGAGGCGAGGCTTACCGTCAGCGCCTGAAAGGGCGAGATGCCCGCGGTGTCGGGCTGCTTCGAGCCGCGAATGACGCGAAAGAGCTCACCGAAGTGCAGCACCTGCAGCGCGCGCAGCCGCAGCGTGAAGTAAATCCCCACAGCGAGCAGTCCGTAGACGAGGACGTTCTCCCACAGCAGGCGATTGATTGCATCGATGGCGGTAGACATCTGTTGCTCCAGCGGCGACCACGCTGATCGTCCCGCACCCTACGTGGCCAAGGGCCGCGGCACAATCCGCCCGCTGCACCCGCCTCACTCCCTCGCCCCGCGATAACCTCGGGGCGGTTCCGCTCGTTCGCCTTTCCGTTTTTGGCTCGGCGCGGTTCTGCTCTCGGACCGCCAACGGACGCACTCTGCGCGGTCCTCGACGCTCGTCCGCCCCTGAAGGAGTCCATCCCCATGAAGCTGCTTCGCCTGTCGCTGATTCTCGCTTCGACCTTGGCCCATGGGCTTGGCTGCAGCGACGACGCGCCGCGCGCCGATCGCGGTCTCGGCAAGGACGCAGCGCTGCACGATCTGGGCGCGACGACGCGCAACGATCGGGGCGCCGCCGGCGCTCGCGACGCAGCGGTGCGCGCGGACACCAGGGTCAGCGTCGATGCCCGTGCGGGCAGCGCTCCCGCGGTCGGTGATGCGTGCAGCGGCGACACGACCTGCCCCACGAGCTGCCTCACGGCGCAGGCGTACGGCTTTCCCGGCGGTTACTGCTCCGCGCAATGTTGCGGCAACGCGGCGGCCTGCGGCCAGGGAAGCCACTGCGGCGCGGCCGTCCAGAACTTCGCCTTCTGCCTGCGCGACTGCGCCAGCGCCGCCGACTGCCGCCAGGCTGCGAGCTATGTCCGCTTCGATAGCGACAACGATGGCAAGAAGGAGTGCATGCCGCAGGGCAGCGGTAGCGGCGTCGTTGGGGCGTCCTGCGCCACGACCGCAGATTGCGCGGGCGGCCAGCATGCGCTCTGCGCCACCGCGACGAACGGCGGCTTCGTCGGGGGCTATTGCTCGATCGCTCTCTGCCAGGCCTCGCCCCAGGAGACCTGCCCCACGGGGAGCCACTGCGTCGATCACAGCGTGGCCGGCCGCCGCGCGGCCTGCGGAAAAAGCTGCGTGTCGAACCCCGATTGCCGCGCGTCCGGCTACGCCTGCTACGACGCGGATCGCGACGGCAAGAAGGAGTGTGCCGCGGCGGCCGCCCGGCATCGGTTGACCCGCGCGCGGGCTTGCATTCCTGGGCTGGCCCCGACAGTGTAGGGGCCGATGGATCCCGCCGAAAGTTGCTCCTCCTGCCTCAAGCCCGCGTGGCTCTGCGTCTGTGCGGCGATCACGCCGGTGAGGGCGCGCACGCGGGTGTTGATCCTTCAGCATCCGCAGGAGCCCGACAAGGCGCTGGGTAGCGCGCGCCTGGCGCATCTCGGCTTGCCCGGCTCGACCCTGCGCGTCGGCCTTTCTTGGCCCAACCTCGCGGCGGCGCTCGGCGAGCCCGGGCAGGCCCAGGACAACAAGCAATGGCTGGTGCTGCACCTCGGCAGCGCGCGGCCCGCGCCGAACGCGGGGCCGCTGCAGCTCGTCGATAGGAAGGGTGCGCCCCTGCCAACCGACGCGCGCGCCGCGCCCCCCAAGGGGTTGCTGGTGCTCGACGGTAGCTGGAGCCAGGCCAAGACGATGTGGTGGCGCAACGCCTGGCTGCTCAAGCTCCAGCGCGGCGTGCTGCGGCCGCCTCGGCCCTCGCTCTACCGCGAGGCGCGCAAGGAGCCGCGTCGTGAGGGGCTCTCGACGCTGGAGGCGATCGGCCTGACGCTCGCGGAGCTCGAGCACGATCCGGCGCTGCTCGAGGCCCTGCTCGGCCCCTTCCGCGAGCTGCTGCGTCGCTACCGCCAGGGTCGCGCCGAGGCCGCGCCGACCCTCTGCGCGTAGCGCCGATCCTTTGCGCGTAGCGCCGATCCTTTGCGCGTAGCGCCGATCCTTTGCGCGTAGCGGTCCAGGGCGCGCGGCAGCCTAGAACGCCAGCCCCAACGCCAGGCCGCCGCCGCTGGGCAGCTGCAGCGGCGCGAGCGCCCAGCGGATGGCCACGGGCTCGGGCGCGGGCTTGAAGTCGGCGGCCTGATAGCGGCGCCAGGTCGCGACCAAGCGCGTTGGCTGCGTCAGGATCTGCGTCTCGCCGATCGCCCAACCCAGCCCGAAGTTGAGACCCGCCTGCCCCCAGCGCTGATACTGCAGCCCGATCCACAGGCTCAGACCGGCGTTGACCAGCAGGTTGCCGAGCTGGGTCACGATGCCGGCGCCAAAGGCCTCGCTGCGCGCGCCGCGGCAGAGCGCACGCTCGGCCAGCGCGAGCGTGGCGGCGTCGGCTTCCCCGCCCTCGCGGGCCAGCCGCGCCTCGAGGCGTGGGCTGTCGCCGATCACGGTCAGGGGCATCAGCCAGAGCGGCAGCACGCCGCCGACGCTGAAGGCCGCGCCCACGGCGAGGATCGTCCGATCCGCCCGCTGGTCGACCCAGGGCAGCGCGCTGAGCTGCGCGAGGGCGAGCGCGCTGTAGGTGCCGCCGAAGGTCAACGCCCAGGCCAACGCGCGACGGCGCTCGCGCTTGAGCTGCGCGCGGATGAAGGCGATCCGCGCCGCCCGCTCGCGCGCGCTGCGCAGGGGAGCGGGCAGGGGAGCAGGCGAGGGATCGCAGGGGCTTGTGGTGGCGCCGACCGAGGCGGCGACGAAGAGTGTGAGCAGCGCAGCGGTCAACGCTCCGAGGCGCAGGCTGCGGCGCCGCGGCTGCGATCGGAGCGGTGTCAATCGCGGGGCAGCGTCGCGCATGCCGCGCAGTATCGCCCGGGCCAGCGGGGGGCGTCGAATCCGCCGAGGCCAGGGTAAACAGACACCGCGCCGGTGGCGCGCCGCCCGCGGTCGCTGTGGCCGCGGGCTTGATCGGCCGGGGCGCGCATGAGAAGGATCGAGGCGGGTCGGGCGCTCGGTTGGCGTGGGAGGTCGGTATGGGGCAGAGGCGGAACTGTCCATGGTGGTGCGCGGCGGCCCTGCTGCTTGCCGCGCTGCAGACGAGCCGCACGGCCTGGGGCCGCGAGGCGCCCTTGGCACACGTCATCGGTGGCGGCCCGGCGGGCCTGGCGTCGGCGAGCGCGCTGGCAGAGGCGGGTTGGCGGGTCCACCTCTATCAGCATCATCCTGAGGCGCCGCCGCGGCAGCATCTCGCGGTGGTCGGCCTAAACACGGCGCGCTGGCTCGCATCCCAGGGCTGCCAGGCCTTGCAACCCGTCAGCGAGCGCGGCGTTTTCGACCTGGGTGCGCTTCGTCTTCGTCGCGTCGCGCTGGCGCAGCAAGCGCCGCCACGGGATTATCCGGATTGCTGGATCGCCGGGGCGAGCACGCATCTAGCGCCAATTGCGGCGATCGAAGCGGCTCTGCGCGAGCGAGCCGCGAGCCGCGGCGTGACGCTCCTCTCCGGCAAGCGCGTGCTCGACGTGCGCGCCGAAGAGGGCGGCAGCAGGTTGGTCCTCGAGGGTTCGCCCGACGCTCTTGAGACCCCGCCGGCGCAGCTCGTCGTCGATGCCAGCGGCCGCGGTAGCCGCTTGCCCTGGAGCGGGCAGGTGCCGCCGCGCGACGAGGCATCGGCGGCGAAGACGCTCTCCTCGTGGATGAGCCTGGCCCGCTTCGACGCGCAAGAGGGCGCGCCGCGTATCGTCGGCTCGGACGCGAGTCAGGGCCAACGATACCAGCGCGCACACCCTGGCCAGGCGGACCTGCTGCTCTTTCGTGTCGCTGATCCACGGGTCCCCAACGCCGTTGTGGTCGGCGGCGTGCAGCGCTATCGCGACGGCCGCGGGCAGCTCAGCGTGGAGCACCCTAGCCGGCGAGAGCGGCCCACAGCCGACCAGCGGGACGCGCTGCTCCTGGCCGTAATGCGCGAGCTGGGGCTCGACGGGAACGCCCTGCAGCTGGAGACGGCGGCCACCTTCTGGGCCGGGCTTTCGCGCCTCTCGACCTATTGGAACCGCAACCCCTTCGCGCCGATCGTGGTCGTTGGTGACCGCGCGATCGAGCCCCATCTGCGGATGGGATCCGGCGTGTCGTCGGCCGCCGCGGCGGCCGTACTCGTCGCCCAGTTGGCGGCGGCGCTGAATCCGCAGGACCGTAGCAGCACCCCTGACGCCGTCCGCATGGCTGTTGCCGCCTTCGAGCGGAAGATGGCACTCTTGGCCGACCGGCTGGTCGAGACGGCGGCCGCGTACCTCCCCGCCCATGAGAGCTGGCTCAATGCCTTTGTGCCCCGCAGCTTTGCCGTGCAGGATTGACTGAAGGCTGCAGGGAAGCGCGCGGACGATGAGGCCACGGAAGGGACGGAGGGCGGCGCGCGCGGCGCGCGCAGGCGCGCGCTCGCGCGAGGCGCTCCTGCCGCCCGGGCCAGCGACGAGCAGGGTCGAGGCCGACGCGCCGCCGCTGGCCCCGGCGGCCGGCCTCGACCGCGCGGCGGCCTGGCTGGGCACGCCCCTCGGTATCTTTCTCATCAGCCGCGCCTGGCTGCTGATCGCCTGCTACCTGGGCTTGCGGTGGGATCCGCAGCTCGCGCCCGATCCGCTGCTGCTGCCGCTGCACGACGGCGCGGAGCCCTATCGGGCCTTCCCCGGGGCGCTCGCGCTCGATGGCTGGGTGCGTTGGGACTCGGCCTGGTACCACGCGATCGTGCAACACGGCTACGCCTTCACGCCGGGCCAGCAGAGCAGCGTCGCGTTCTTCCCGCTCTATCCGCTGCTCAGCGCCCTGTTGGCCTGGCCGCTGCGCGCGCTGCTGCCGGCGCATCAGGCCTTCTACCTCGCCGCTCTCGTGCTCTCGCAGGGCGCCTTCTACCTCGCCTTGCTCGGGGTCTGGCGGGTCGCCGAGCCGCTCGTCGGCCGACGCGCGGCCCAGCGCGCGCTTTGGCTGCTCTGCCTCTTCCCCTACGCGTTCTTCTTCAGCGCGGCCTACACCGAGGCGCTCTATCTCGCGCTGGTGGTCTGGGCCCTCTACCTGGCGCGCCTGGGCCGCTGGCCGCTGGCCTGCGCGCTGGCGGCGCTGGCCAGCGCGACGCGCAGCACCGGTGTGCTCTTGCTGCCGCTGCTCGGGCTCGAGCACCTGCGGCGCCTCGGTTGGCGCCTTCAAGACCTCGACCGCCGCGCCTGGTGGCTGCTGCTCGCGCCCGCGGGCCTGCTGGCCTTCATTGGCTACCAATGGCTGCGGCTCGGCAATCCGCTCGCCTTCGTGCAGGTACAGGCGGCGTGGCAGCGCAGCTTTGCCCTGCCGAACGTCGCCCTGATGTGGCGCTACGCGGGCATGGCCGCGGTCGATCCGCTCTCGCGCCTCGACCTCGCGCTGCAGCTCGTGCTGGTCTTCGCCCTGCCGATCGGTGTCGTGCTGGCCTGGCGTCGCTGCGGCTGGCTGCTGGGCGCCTTCTGCGCCCTCAGCCTGCTGCCCGCGCTGACCGCCGGCAGCGCCGCGGCGCTGGGCCGCTTCACGGCGGTGGTCTTTCCCTTGTTCATCGCGCTCGCGCCCGCATTGAGGCGGCGCTGGCTGCTGGGGTCCGTCGCGCTGATCGCGCTGACGCTGCAGCTCGTTTTGACCTACGGCTTTTCGCACTGGCGCTCGCCAGTCTGAGGTCACGCGCGCGGTCGAGGCCGCTCGCCGGCGCGCGCCGGTCGCCTCAGCCGCGCGGAAAGACGCGCGAGTAGCTCGGCGGCGGGGGCCCGCAGAGGCCGTCGCGCTGCAGCAGCACCCATTCGGCGCGGGTGGCGATCGGACGCCAGCCGGTGGCCAGCGCGGCCAGCCCGCGGTGGGCCACGAGATAGTTGGCTGCCCTGCCCTCGGCGCCGAGGGTGCCGCGCTCGATCACCTGCTGCGGGACGATCGTAAAGAGCGGCACGTCGCGGTGCAGGTAGCTGTAGCCGCCGCTCCAGATCTCCTGCGTGCCGAGCAGCCCCAGGCCGCAGAGGTCTGGCCGCTGCCCGGCCTCGAGCAACAACGCGTTGACGGCGGCGGTGACGGCCCAGGGCGAAACGCCCACCTCGGGGCGCAGCGGATGCTGGCCGAGGTCGAGCTGCGTCAGTCGGGTGGCCCGCCAGGCCCCGCTGGCCGCCAGCAGCAGCCCGAGCGCGATCACCGCGCTCCGCGTCGGCGGGCGTCGCAGCCAGCGCGGCGAGAGCCGGTCGCCGAGGCCCAAGAGCCCGCTGGCCGCCACGGCGAGCCATAAGGGCAGCACGGGGACGATGAAGCGCAGCTCCTTATGCGGCACGAGGCTGTGGATGACGACGAAGCCCGCGACGAGCAGCGCCACGCCGCGCGCGCGGCCGAGCAGCGCCCCGCCCAGTCCTGCAGCCAAGGCGACGGTCAGCGCCAGCCCCGCGGCGGAGCTCAGGGTCGTCAGGTAGAAGCTCGCGGGCGAGACCCCGTAGGCCGAGGCGCGGCCCTCGAGCAGGTTGTAGCTCAGGTAGCGGCGAAAGGCGTGAAAGGGGGCGCCCCAGCTCAGCCAGTCGAGCAGGCCGCCGACGAGGGCGGCGATGACGATGGCGCCCGCCGCGAGGAATGCCGCCTCGCGGCCGCGCCGCTGGGCCAGCAGCCAGCCAAGGAGGCCGACGACGACGAGTCCGTTCTGAAAGCGCAGAAAGACCGCCAAGCCCGTCAGCAGACCCGCCAGCAGCGCCCGTCGCGGTCCCTGGCCAGGCGTCGGCGCTGCGCGGGGCGCCGCATACCACGCCCCGGCGCAGAGCAGGGCGGCGCTTGGCACCTCCGTCAGGCTGCGCCAGCCGAAGAAGAGCAGCGGCGGAAAGGCGAGGGCCAGCAGGCCGGCGAGCCAGACGGCGCGCGCTCCCGCCCAATGCCCCGCCAGCCGCAGCGCGAAGTAGAGCGCGGCGACGCTACAGGCGGCCAGCAGCAGTCTGGCGAGCGCCAGCAAGGTCTCCGCCTGCGTGACGCCGAGCGCGGCGGCGGCGCGCCAGAGCCAGGCGATCGCGCCGGGAAAGAGCCAGGAGCGCGCGCCGTCCGTGAACTCCCAGGAGACGAAGCCGTAGCCGAAGGCCGCGCGATGCGCCGGCTCGAGCGTCTGGAAGATCTCATCCGGCCAGAAGACCGAGTGATTGCGAAGGGCGAGCAGGGAGAGGGGCAGGGCGGCCAGCAGCGGCAGCAGCCATTGGGCACGCGCGCTGGAGCTGCTGGGTGGCGGCGACGGGGCTGGCGCGGACGCGCCCGCGCGTCGCTTGCGCAGGCGTGCCACGGGACGGTTACTTCGTGGACTTGAGGTACGCCAGCATCGTCTTGGCGTCCGAGACCTCGAAGGGATCGCTGCCGCAGTTGTCGCTGAAGCCGGCCTCGACGAACATCTTCTCGATCTTCTTGTCGTTGACCACCATCGAGTAGCGCCAGGAGCGCTGGCCGAAGCCGAGGTTGTCCTTGGCCACCAGCATGCCCATCTTGCGCGTGAACTCACCGGAGCCATCGGGCAGCAGGAAGACCTTGCTGGTCCCGAGATCCTTACCCCACTTGAACATCACGAAGGCGTCGTTGACCGCGAGGCAGATCACGCTGTCCACGCCCTGCGCGCGAAGCTGGTCGAAGAGCTCCTCGTAGCCCGGCAGATGGGTCGATGAGCAGGTCGGCGTGAAGGCGCCTGGCAGCGCGAAGAGCACGACGCGCTTGCCCTTGAAGAGCTCGTCGGTGGTGCGATCCTGCCAGCGGAAGGGATTCGCTCCGCCGACGGCCTCGTCACGCACGCGGGTCTTGAAGACGACATCGGGAACAAAACGGTCCATCGGTTACGCTCCTTGGTTGAGGGTTCGGTCTGAGGCCCTGGGGGCCACAGCCCGCCACGAGCCCTTGCCCGTAGCACAGCCCATTGCTCAGGACAACGTTGGGTCCTGCCCCGCGACGCGCGCCGTGAAGAGGTGCACCGAGCCGAGGCCCATCCGCCTGCAGCGAGGCTCTTGCAGGCCCGCTTTGGTGAGCAGGCCAAGGAACTCGGCCGGAGCGGGAAAGGCTGCCATCGAGCGCTGCAGATAGCGGTATTCGCGCGCGCCCGAGAGCCAGGCGCCCAGCACGGGGACGACGCGCTGCACGTGCCAGCGCGCCAGCGGGGCCAAGAAACCCTGGCGCGGCTCGCCGAGCTCGAGCACGGCGACGATACCCCCGGGGCGGGTGACACGCCGCAGCTCGCAGAGCGCGGCCAGCCGGTCCGGCACATTGCGGATCCCGAAGGCGACGCAGCAGCCGCCAAAGCTCGCCGCGCCAAAGGGCAGCCGCAGTGCATCACCGCGCGTCAGCTGCAGCCGGCCCGCGGCACGGGCGCCCTGCGCTGCCGGCTTGCGGGCGCCCTGCGCCAGCATGCGCGCGCTGGGGTCGAGGCCGACGACACGAACCTGGGTGTCGGCAGCGAGGAGCGCCAGGGCCACGTCGGCCGTACCCGTGGCCAGGTCGAGCACGGTCGCTGGGCTGCTGCCCTCGCCGAGCACCGCGCGCACGAGCTGCCGGCGCCAGCGGCGGTCGAGACCGAGGCTCATCAGGCGATTGAGCAGGTCGTAGCGCGCGGCGATGCCGTCGAACATCGCGCCACTACCCTGCGGCGGGTCGGTGGCCCTCGGCTCGCTCGCGCTGCCGCCCCCTGCCACGGCTAGCTCGGCCGAGCGAGGCAGAACTCGACGACCGCGGCCAAGGCGCGCCGGGCTTCGCTCTCGGGGAGGCGCTGCAAGGCCTGCGTCGCGCGCTGGGCGTAGTCGACTGCGGCGCCCCGCGTGGCGGCGAGCGCTCCGGTCGACGCGACCCGCAACAAGAGGGCCGCGCCGTGGGCCGCCTGATCGGCGGGCGGCTCAGTCGCGGCGCGCCGCAGCTCGGCCGCCAGGCCGGGATCGCGCTGCGCCGCCACCAGCAGTGGCCAGGTCAGCTTGCCCTCGCGCAGATCGGCGAGCACGTCCTTCCCCACCTGCTGCGGGTCGCCTTCCAGATCGAGGAGGTCGTCGACGAGCTGAAACGCCACGCCGAGAAAACGGCCAAAATCCCCCGCTGCCGCGACCACCTCGGGCGAGAGCTCCGCCAGCGTCGCACCGGCGCGCAAGCCCCAACGAAAGAGCGCCGCGGTCTTGCCCTCGACGATCTGCAGGTAGAGCTCGGGCCGCGGATCGAAGCGATGCTGCTGCTCGAGCTGCACCGCCTCGGCGCCGATCATCTGCTCGATCACGTCGAGCAGCTCGGCGAGCAGCGCGTGGCTGCCGTGGCCGCTGGCCTTGCGCAGCGCCTCGTTGAGCAGGTGGTCGCCGGCGAGGATGCTCGCGGTGTTGCCGAAGAGCATCCTCGACGACGGGGCGCCGCGCCGTTCCGTGCCGAGGTCGATCACGTCGTCGTGCAGCAGGGTCGCCGCATGCACCAGCTCGCAGGTCAGCGCCAGCTCGTTGAGGCGTCGACGCAGCGTGCCGCCGGGGGTCTGGTCGCCCAGACGGCCGGCGAGCAGCACGCAGAGCGGGCGGATACGCTTGCCTGGCTGGGCCAGCAGATGGGCGGCGGCCCGCTGCGCCACGTTGCGATCGGCGGCGCTGAGCTGCTTCAGCTGCTGCTCGATGTCGCCGAGGTCGTGGCTCAGCCAGTCACGTAGCTGATCGAGTTGAGCGCCGAGCTGGGCGATCGCGGGGGCCTCGCAGCTCGCGGCGAGGCGGCGCAGGAGCGTGTCGGGTGCAGTCGGCGCCTGCTCGCCGGCGCCGAGGGCCTCGCCGGCCGCCGCGCTCTGCTCGCTGGCGCGTTCGCGCAGCGTCGCTCGCGCGATCTTTCCCAGCTCCGTGCGCGGCAGCGCCGCGCACCAGTTGAAGGCCGCGGGCACCTTGAAGGCCGCCAGCCGCTCTCGGCACCAACGCGTCAGCTCCTCCGCGGGCACGCTCGCCTCGCGCGCCACGACGAAGGCCACCGGGCGCTGGCCCCAGCGCGGGTCGGGACGGGCCACGACGGCGACCTCGGCGATCGCTCTGTGGGTCAGGAGGAGCGCCTCGACCTCGGCGGGCACGACCTTCTCGCCGCCGCTGAGGATCACGTCGTCGGCGCGGCCGGTGACGTGGATGTGCCCCAGCGCGTCGAGGTAGCCGAGATCGTCGGTGAGCAGCTCCGCCTCGCGCACGGTCGGCCCGCGCACGGTCAGGCGCCCGTCGCGCTCACCGACCCGGGCGAAGGCCAGCGGCGGTGCCCCGTGGCCGGTCGCGAGATCGCCGGCGAAGCGCGTGGCCACCTGCGAGGCCGTCTCGCTCATGCCCCAGGTCAGCGCCAGGGGCGCGCCCAGGGCGCGGCAGCGCTCGAGCAGCGGCTGGGAGACGGCGGCGCCACCGACCAGAATCGCACGCAACGTGCTGGGAAATGGCACGGCCGCGCGCGCATCGAGCACGCGCGCCAGCATCGTGGGCACGAGCGAGGCCAACGTGACCGTGCCGGTGTCGAGCATCTGTGCGACCCGCTCGGCGTCGAAACGCGGCTCGAGCACGACACAGCTGCCGAACCAGGCGCAGCGCATCAGAATCGCGAGCCCGCCGATGTGGTGCAGCGGCAGGCAAGCGAGCCAGCGGTCGTGGACGTCATGGCCCAGCCGAATCGCCGAGCCGAGGGCATTGAAGAGCAGCTGCGCCGTGGTCAGCGCGACGCGGCGGGGCCTCGCGCTGCTGCCGGAGGTGAAGATCACCACCCGCACCTCGTCCAGCGGCCAGAAGCGCTCGGCCACGAGCTGGCTGGCGGCCGCGACCGCTGGTTCGGCGCCGGCCAGCGGCAACGACCGGAGCGCGTGTCCGAGCCCCGGGCGGGCGGCTTCGTCGGCGAGCACGGCCAGCGGCTCGAGCTCACGCAGCAGGCGCGCCTGCTCGGCGGGCGGTTGTCCGTCGGGGAGCGGGGCGGCGATCGCGCCGAGCCAGCCGAGCGCGTGAAACGACACGACCCAGTCGATCGAGGGCGCGCCGAGCAGGGCGACCACGTCGCCGACGGCGATGCCCTGTCCGGCGAGCCAGGCCGCACGTCGCGCGACGGTGAGTTGGAGTCGCGCGGCCGTCCAGATCGTCTCGCCGCAGATCAGCACAGGGTGCTCGGCGCGTGCGAGGGCCGTGCTCAAGAGCGGCTGCGGAAGGGCCAGTGGTGCGCGCTGCTCGGCGCTGGAGGCGGCGTCAGGCAATGGCCTGCCTCTCGGCCTCTCCCGGCGCGCGGATGGCGACGCCCAGCCCGGGGCCCACAGGAACCGTCAATTTCCCGCCACTGGCGTGGGGGCCCGGCGTCAGGTCGTCGGAGAGGAGGTTGTCGGACGCCAGCCCGCAGGACCACAGCCGCCCGGGGACGGCCGCGGCGACATGCAACGCCCCGACGCGACCGATCGAGGACTCAAAGGTCCCCGTCACCGAAACCGCCAGGCCGGCGGCCACCGCGCGGCGCGCCAGCGCCAACGTGCGCTGCAGGCCACCGCAGAGCATCGGCTTGAGCACGACGGCGTCTGCGGCGTTGCGTTGAATCACGCTGTCCAGATCCGCAGCCGAGCGCACCGCCTCATCAGCGGCGATCGGGACCGGGCTGAAGGCGCGCACCTCCACCAGGAGGTCGATGCGGTCGGCTGGTACCGGCTGCTCGACGCTCTGCAAGCCATGGCGCGCCAGCCGCTCGATCGCCGTCAGCGCCGTCGTCCGATCACCCCAGGCGCCGTTGGCGTCGAGCCGCAGCTCGCCCTGCTTGCCGATCGCGCGGCGAATGTTCCGCACGCGCACGTCGTCCTCGTCGAGGTGGCGCACGCCGACCTTGGTCTTGAAGCAGCTGAAGCCGTCGGCTGCGGCGCGTGAGGCGTCCTCGTAGCTGTAGACCAGCGCATGGACGGGCACGTGCTCGCGGCAGGTGTCGGCGAGCAGCCGGCAAAGCGGGATCCCCTTCTCTTGGGCCAGCAGGTCGAGCAGTGCCTGGTCGAGCGCGTGCGCCGCCGACGGGGGCAGCGCGAGCTGCAGCAGCAGCGCCTCGATCTCGGCGGCACCCTCGAAGCTGCTGTTGCGCAGAGGGCCGGCGCTGGCGAGCACCGCGCGCAGGGCCTCCTCCGCCTCCTCCAAGGTATCGGGGCTGAAGCCGGGCAGCGGCGCCGCGTCGCCATAACCCCGGCGACCCTGCCGGTCATCCAGCGCGAGGAGCAGTCCCGAGCGCTGTGCGATCGCGCCGCTGGCCGTCTGCAGCGGCTGGCAGAGGCTGAGTTCATAGCGGGTGAGCGTTCCGTGCTTGGCCTTCACCACTGGGCTCCAAGGGCGAAGAGCGCACCATACAACAGCGCCAGGCGCGCTGTCCCACCGAGGCTAGGGTTGAGTGCCGCGCCGTCGCGGCGAGACACGCGCCGCAGCTCTAGCAGGGCGGCGGGGGCCGCCAGGCCAACCCATAGCACCCCGGGCGGGAGGCGATCGAGGGCCACCGCGACCGGCGGCGCCAGGAAGGCGAGGGCCAGCAGCAGCGCATACTCCAGGCGGCAGGCGCGCGCCCCCCAGCGCACGGCGAGGGTGCGCTTGCCGGCCTGCGCATCGGTCTGCCGATCGCGCAGGTTGTTGACCACGAGGATCGCCGTACAGAGGGCCCCGGGCCCGATCGCCGCCCAGCCCAGCCCCGGCAGCCAGCGCTGGGCCTGCACGAGCGCCGTCCCGCCGACCGCCACGGGACCGAAGAAGAGCGCGACCACCAGGTCGCCGAGCCCAAGATAGCCGAAGGGCAAGGGGCCCCCGGTGTAGGTCAGGCCGCAGAGGATCCCCGCCAGGCCGATGGCGACGATCGGCCAGCCGCCGCGCCAGACGAGGTAGCTGCCGACGACCGCGGCGGCGGCGAAGACCAGGGCCGCCGCCAGCATCACCCGCCGAGGCGCGACCCAGCCCTGTTGGGTCACGCGCGGCGGACCGAGCCGCGCCGCGGTGTCCGCCCCACGCCGCCAATCGGAGTAGTCATTGGCCAGGTTGGCGCCGATCTGCAGCAGCAACGCGGCGAGCAGCGCGGCCAGCGCCGAGGGCCAATGCGCCGCGCCGGCGGCGGCCGCCAAGCCGCTGCCGACGAGCACCGGGCTGATCGCCGCGCCGAAGGTGCGTGGGCGCGCCGCCAGCCACCACAGGCGCCAGCCGCTGGGCCCGGGGCTCGACCCGGCGCTGCCGAGGGAAGACCCGGGGAGGCTCATGGCATCCGCGGGAACTTACGAAAGTTTGGTGGCCGCTTCTCCAGGTAGGCGTTGCGTCCCTCCTGGCCCTCCGCCGTCTGATAGAAGAGCATCGTCGCGTTGCCGGCGAGCTCTTGCAGTCCAGCCTGCCCGTCGAGCTCCGCGTTGAACGCTGACTTGAGCAGCCGCAAGGCCGTCGGCGAGTGCGCCAGCATCTCGCGACACCACTGAACGGTCTCCTGCTCGAGGCGCTCGAGCGGCACGACAGTGTTGACCAGGCCGAGCTGCAGCGCCTGCTGCGCATTGTACTGGCGGCAGAGAAACCAGATCTCGCGCGCCTTCTTCTGCCCCACGACGCGCGCGAGGTAGCTCGCTCCGAAGCCGCCATCGAAGCTGCCGACGCGCGGCCCGGTCTGGCCGAAGATCGCGTTCTCCGCGGCGATCGTCAGGTCGCAGACCAGGTGCAGCACCTGACCGCCGCCGATCGCGTAGCCCGCGACCATCGCCACCACCGGCTTCGGGCAGCTGCGAATCAAGCGCTGCAGGTCGAGCACGTTGAGGCGCGGCAGGCCGTCGTCGCCGAGATAGCCGCGATCGCCGCGCACGCGCTGGTCGCCCCCCGAGCAGAAGGCCAGGTCGCCCTTGCCGCAGAGGATGATCACCCCCGTCGCCTGATCGTCGCGCGCGTCGATCAGCGCGGCGATCAGCTGCATCACCGTCTGCGGGCGAAAGGCGTTGCGCACCTCGGGACGATTAATCGTCAGCTTGGCAATGCCCTCGGCCTTCTCGTACTCGATGTCGGAGTAGTCCCGCACCCGCTCCCAAGCGATCGTCATGATGCCTCCTCGTGCTCAACACGCAGCCCGGCCAGCGCGTCGCTGACGGCCGTCAATACGCGGCGGTGACGCGCGACGCTCTCCTCGCGGTCGATCGTCACCTCGACCACGCCAACGCCCGGGGAGCGCAGCTCCTGCCGCAGCGCGACTGGCAGCGCCGCGCTCGACTGCACGGCCTGCCAGCGCGCTCCGACAGCCGCGCAGAGCGCCTTCAGCGCCAGCCGCTGCGGCGCGAGAAAGAGACTGCTGAAGGCCGTCGGATGGGCGGCGATCGGCAGGTACTCGAAGATCCCACCGCCACCGTTGGCGACCACGACCAGCGTCAGATCGATGCCGAGCTGGGCCACCGCGGCCAGCCCGCCGAGATCATGCACCAGCGCCAGATCGCCGAGCAGGCCGACGACACGGGTGGCGGAGGCCTCGGACCCGCTGCCCGCGTCCAAGGCCCAGGCCAAGCCACCCGCGCTGGCCACGGTGCCGTCGATGCCGTTGGCGCCGCGGTTGGCGCTGACGAGGAGCGCGCCGGCGCCGCGACCGCCGAAGGTCTCCAGATCACGGATCGGCATGCTGCTCGCGACATGCAGCGCAGCGCGTATAGGCAGTGCCGCGAGCAGCGCACGGATGACCCCCGCCTCCCACAGTCCCTCCTCGGCGTGCGTCGCGAGCAGCGCGCCCGCCGTGGCCTCCACGCGCGCCCAGCGCTGCCACCAGGCCCTGGCGCTCGGGGCGGGCGGACCGTCCTCCGCGACGCGGGTCGCGAGCGCGCGGCAGAGCGCGCCGGGGGCTGCCGCGATCAGCGTCTCGGCGCCGCGGCTCGGATCATGCCACTGTCCGCCCTCGTCGATCAGCAGCGTCCGGCCGGCGGCGTGTCGCTCGAGCCAGCGTTGCACGGCCTTCGAGGTCGGCGTACGGCCCAGGCGCAGGACCAGCTCGGGCGCGAGCCAGTCGCCGACGGGCGCGGTGGCGAGCGCGGCATCCGCGCAGGTGATCAGCTGCGGACGCGCGCTGGCCCCGAAGCGCGCGGGCGCGGCCGCGTCGACCAACAGCGGCCAGCTCAACGCGGCGGCGAGCGCGGCCAGGGACTGCGTCAGCTCGAGCAGCGCCGCGCTGCCCAGGCCCCCGTGCGCCGCTGGCTCGATCGGGCCGCAGACGATCGCCCCGCGCGGGCACGCGCGCAGCCGCGCGGCCAGGGCGCCAATCGCGGCGTCGTCGAGCTGGCGCCGCCCATGGACCAGCCGCGTGGGGCGGGTTGAGGCCGCGTCGCCGCCGCCCGGCGTGCGGCAGCCGCTCGCCTCGAGCTCGGGGAGCCAGAGCGGCTCGCGGAAGGGCACGTTGAGGTGGACCGCGCCGCCCGGCGCGAGGTGGGCGTGGTGCCAGGCCTGTGCGGCGAGCTGGCGCCACCAGGCGGCGGGTTGCTGCGCCTGCGGTGCCTCGAGCGCGAACGACCAGCGCGCGTAGCCGGCGAAGAAGCGCTGCTGGTCGATCGCCTGCGGCGCTCCACACTGCTGCAACTCGGCAGGGCGATCGGCGCTGAGCAGCAGCAGCGGTATCGCGCTCTGCGCGGCCTCGACGACGGCCGGCCAGGCATGTGCGAGGGCGCTGCCAGAGGTGCATAGAAAGGCCGCTGCGCGGCCGTGGGCCCGCGCGGCCCCCAGCGCCACGAAGGCGGCTGCGCGTTCGTCGAGCACGGTCTGCAGCCGCAGGTCGGCCGACGCGGCAGCCAAGGAGAAGGCCAGCGCGAGCGGCGCGCTCCGGGAGCCGGGGCAAACCACCACCTCGCGCAGGCCGCAATCGACCAGGCCGCCGACCAGCGCCAGCGCTGCGTCGCGGTTGGCGCGGGCGTGTGCCGCCAACGCGCCGGCGGGTTGCTCAGCCTCGAGGGGCATCAGCTCGGCTCCGTCCAGGCCAGCGCCTCGGCGATCGTGCGCAGCTTGAGCCGCGTCTCCTCCCACTCGCCGAGCGGCGTCGAGCGCTGGGTCAAGCCGGCGCCAGCGAAGGCCCAGAGCTGGTCCTCGCGCGAGAGCGCGCAGCGCAGCGCGACGACGAAATGGCCATCCCCGCCCAAGTCGCACCAGCCGAGCGGTCCGGCGTACCACCCGCGCTCGATGCCTTCGTGCCGCGCCAGCCAACCCAACGCCGCCTCGGTTGGCCAGCCCGCGACGGCGGGGGTCGGGTGCAGCTCCGCGACGAGCTGTAGCACGTGCGCGGGTCGCGCCAGCCGCCCGCGCAGCGGCGTCTCGAGGTGCTGCAGCAGCGGAAGCTTGCGCACCTGGGGTTGCGCTGCCAGCGTCAGCTCGCCGCACCATGGTCGCAGCGCCTGCTTGATCGCGCGCACGACCAGGCGGTGCTCGGCTCGCTCCTTGACGCTCGCCGCCAACGCCTGCGCCGCGTCTTCATCGCGGCTCGGGTCACCATGGCGCGCGCCCGTCCCGGCCAGCGCGACGGTCGACACCTGGTCGCCGCGTAGCTCGACCAGCGTCTCCGGACTGGCGCCGAACAAGATCGAGCCATCGGCGCGGCCCAGCGCGTAGATCGTGCAGTCACCGTAGTCGCGCCGCAGGCGCGACAGCGTGCCCCAGAGGTCGGCGTGCCGCCCTCCCCTGGCAGCCCAGTGGGCCGCGCGCGCGAGGACGATCTTATGGGCCTCACCGCCAGCGATGTCGGCGCAGGCGCGCCGGGCCTGCGCGAGCCAGGCCTCCGGCGCCGGCAGCAGGCTGTCATGCGGCGTTGCCTGGGCGGCGCGCGTCTGCTGAGCGCTGCGCAGCGGCAGCGGCGTCGGCGCGTTGGCGCGGGCGCTCGCCGCTGCTGCCGCCGCCTCGATGCGCGCGCGTTGCTGCTCGAGGCGAGCGATCACGTCGCCAGCGCTGGCGCCACTGGCGACTGCCTCGCTCAGCACCAGCAGGAGCGGTCCACGCTCCTGCCTCGCCAGCAGGACGCTGGGCAGCACCAAGCGGCCGTTGGGCCAGCCGCGCCAGGGTCCACCCGCGTCCGCTCCCTCCGGTCGTGCCGTCTGCCCGAAGGCGAAGCCGCCGAGCAGGAAGGGCAGGCCCTCTTCCGCCGTGGCCGGCGTGCCGGCCGTGGCGAGCTGGGTCGTGCGCAGCGCCAGCGTCACAGCGGCGGCCCGCGCTTGCGCGAGCCGCTGCGGATCCGGCGCCACGAGCACCTCGGCGGCCTGCCCCAAGCCAGCGAAGCAGCGCCCTGTGCGGCCATCACGCCAAAGAAAGAAGTCCTCGCCTGGCCGCTGGAGCGCGCGCGCCACGACCCACGGGTCGCAGGTCGGCAGGCGCCGGATCAGCCTCAGATAGGCCGGCGCCTCGGGGCGCGCCTGCGCCAGAGCGTGGCGCACGGCGTCGGCGACGTCGTTGCCGACGGGCTCCGGGGTGGCTGATTGCATGGGTAGGTACATCGGCCGAAACACATCCGAGACGAGGGCGCCGCCAGCGACACAGGGCGCCAAGGCACTCAAGTCTCGACGATCTAGCGGTTTGCCGCACGCGCTTCAAGCGCAAAGCGGGCTCGGCGCTACCGCAGGCTGACGCGGCGAAAGCGCCGCTTGCCGACCTTGAGCAGGTAGCTGCCGCCGCGCTCCAGCGTCGCCGCAGCGTCGCTGACCCGAACCCCGTCGAGCTGAACACCGCCCTGCGACACCACCCGCCGCGCCTCCCCGTTGCTGCCGCAGAGGCCCGCGGCGACCAGCACCCGCGAAAGGAAGGGCTGCACCTCCCCGAGCGTCAGCTCGACGTGATCGACCGCATCGGGCTCGCCACGCTCTCCGCCGCCGGCCGGGTGCAGCCGCTCGAACTCCTCGGCCGCGCCGGTCGCCGCCGCTTCGCCGTGGTAGCGTGCGGTCAGCTCCAGCGCCAGCAGCCGCTTCGCCTGCTTCGGATGCAGCTCGCGCCGCCGCGCCAGCTCGCTGCCGTCGACGGCCGAGAGCATGGCGTAGTAGTGCCACATCAGCGGATCCGAGCTGCTCATCAGCTTGCCGAACATGCCCTGCTCGCCGCCCGGCGGATCTTCGACGCCGATGTAGTTGCCGAGCGACTTGGACATCTTTTCACCGACGAGCTGGCCCGCCTCGAGGACACCATCGGTGCCGATCAGCAGCTCGGTCGTGAGGATGACCTGGGGGGTCAGGCCATACTCCTTCATCACATCGCGACCGACGTTGAGGTTGAAGAGCTGATCGCTGCCGCCGAGCTCGACGTCGGCCCGCAGCTGCACCGAGTCGTAGGCCTGGAGCAGGGGATAGAGGAACTCGTGCAGCGCGATCGGCTGCCCGCCACGATAGCGTGTCTGGAAGTCGTTGCGCTCGAGCAAGCGGGCCACCGTATAGGTCGCCGCCAGCCGCACGAGCTGCTCGGCGCTCAACGAGCCGAGCCAGCTGCTGTTGAAGACGATCTCGGTGCGCGCGGGATCGAGGATCTTCCCCAGCTGTCGCTGATAGGTCACAGCGTTGCGCTCCACGTCGCCGCGCGAGAGCGGCGGGCGCGTGGCGTTCTTCCCCGTCGGGTCGCCGATCATCGCCGTGAAGTCGCCGATGACAAAGACGACGCGATGCCCCAGGTCCTGAAACTGCCGCATCTTGCGCATCACGACCGTGTGGCCGAGGTGCAGGTCGGGGGCCGTCGGGTCGAAGCCGCATTTGACGCAGAGCGGTCGGTCGGCCGCCAAGAGCGCCGCCAGCGGCCCGCGCATGTCGGCCCAGACCCGTGGGACGACGCCCCGTTGGAGCAGGGCGAGCTGCGCCTCGACGGCCTCCGCGTTCGGCTCTGCAGGCTTCAGAGACCCCACTGCTCACCCCCGTCCGGACGCGCGGCGCGGCGCTGGCGCTGCTGGCAGCGCGCCGCGCGCGCTAGCTCAGGCGCCGGCAGACGCGCTCAATCGCGCGTGCGCGTCCGCTGGCGACCTCGATCTCGATCAACGCGCCGCAGAGCCTGACATCGTGCTCAGCCACCGCGAAGCGCGTCGGCCGCAGCGTGAGAAAGCGCTCGAGCACGAGCTCCTTGCGCGTGCCAATCACCGAGTCGTAGGGCCCCGTCATGCCCAGATCCGTCAAGTAGGCGGTTCCCCCGGGCAGGACCTCCTCGTCAGCGGTCTGCACGTGCGTATGCGTGCCGACCACGGCGCTGACCTTGCCGTCCAAGAACCAGCCCAGCGCGCGCTTCTCGCTGGTCGCCTCCGCGTGCATGTCGACGACAATGATCGGCGTGCGCTCGCGCAGCGCTGCGATCGCTTCGCGCGCCGCCTCGAAGGGGCTCGGCACGGGGTCCATGAACACGCGGCCCTGCAGGTTGAGGACGGCGACCTCGACCCCGGCCGGGCTGCTGCAGATCGTGCTACCCGCGCCCGGCGTGCCCGCGGGGAAGTTATAAGGACGAAGGATGCGCGCGCGCTGCCCTTCGAGCAGCGCCTCGGCTTCCTTGAAGCGCCAGGTGTGATTGCCGCCGGTCAGGACGGCGATCGGCAAGGCCAGCAGCTCAGCGGCAGTGTCGGCCGTGATGCCGTTGCCGCCGGCGACGTTCTCGGCATTGGCGATGACGAGCCCGATGCCCAGCTCCTCGATCAGCGCGGGCAGCAGGCGCTTGACCGCGCTCCGCCCCGGCCCGCCGACGATGTCGCCGATGCAGAGGACCTTCAGCGTGGGTGCCGCGCTCGGCGTGCTCACCGCGCCATCTCGGTGGCGCGCGTCTCGCGAATGACATTGACCTTGATCTGCGCCGGGTAGGTCAGCTCGTCCTCGACGCGCCGCGCGATGTCCTTGCTCAGCAGCACCGCCAGCTCGTCGCTGACCTTCGCGTTCTCGACGATGACGCGAACCTCGCGCCCGGCCTGAATCGCGTAGACCTTCTCTACGCCCTCGAAGCTGCGGCAGATCGCTTCCAGCTGGTGCAGGCGCTGGATGTACGACTCGAGGCGCTCACGACGCGCCCCCGGTCGCTGCGCGCTCAGCCGGTTGGCCGCGTCGACGATGTGCGCGAGCACGCTCTCCGCCGGGACCTCGCCGTGATGCGCGGCGATCGCGTGGACGATCATCGGGTTTTCGCCATGGCGCTGCGCCAGATTGGCGCCGACGGCCGCGTGCGAGCCTTCGACCTCATGGCTGACGGCCTTGCCGAGGTCGTGCAGCAGGCCGGCGCGGCGCGCCAGCTTGATCGAGAGCCCGAGCTCCGCGGAGATCGCGCCGGCGATGTAGCCGACCTCGACGCTGTGCTGCAGCAGGTTCTGCGCGTAGGCCGAGCGGAAGCGCAGCTCTCCAAGCAGCCGCACCAGCTCGGGGTGGACGCGATGCAGGCCGAGATCGAAGACGGCCTGCTCGCCCGCCTCCTTGCAGCTCGCCTGCACCTCGTCGCCGCAGCGCTTGACGACCTCCTCGATGCGGGTCGGGTGGATGCGGCCGTCACCGACCAGGCGCGCCAGCGTCAGTCGCGCGACCTCGCGCCGCAGCGGATTGAAGGACGATAGAATCACGGCCTCGGGCGTATCGTCGATGATCAGGTCGACGCCGGTCGCCGCCTCGAGCGCGCGGATGTTGCGGCCCTCGCGCCCGATGATCCGGCCCTTCATCTCGTCGCCTGGCAGCGGCACGACCGACACCGTGCGCTCTGCCACGTACTCGCTGGCATGGCGCTGCACGGCTGTGGCGATGATCGTGATCGCGCGCTCGTGGGCCTCGGCCTCGGTCTCACGCTCGATCCGCGCGACCTCGGCCGCCGCCTGCTGCCGCGCCTCGGCGCGAACCTGCTCGACCAGCAGCGCCCGTGCCTGCTCCGCGGACATCTGCGCCAGCTCGCTCAGCCGCTTCTCGGCGCGCGCCAGCAGCTCGGCGGAGCTGCGTGCCATGGTCTCGGCCGCTTGCTCGCGCTGCGCGAGGTCCTTCTCTTTCTGCGCGGCCCGCTTCTCCTGATCCTGCAGCTCGTCCTCGGTGACCTCGGCCATCGTCTCGCGCTGCATGAGCTGCGCGCGCTGCGCCTGGAGGTCCTCGAGCTTGCGTTTGGAGTCGGCCTCGAGCTTGGCCTTGGCCTCCAGCACGAGCTCCTTGGCCTCGAGCTCGGCGCTGCGCCGGATCTCCTGCGCCTCACCTTGCGCGCGCTCGAGCAGCTCCGCGCTGCGTTGCTCGGTGGTGCCGCCGTCGGGGAGCTCACGGCCCCGGCTCAGCAGCCGTCCGATCAAGACACCGAGCGCGGCGGCGCCGAGCGCGGCGATCACGACGATGGTCCAATTCACGGGGCAACCTCCCGGGCGGCAGGCCGACGCGTCCGCAGGGCGTCATGCGACCCCCTGTAGCGCCCTTGCGCTGCGCCAATCACACCGATCGCCAGCCCACCGCGCTATCGACGGTCCACGCCTTGATCAACCGCAAGGCCAACCCGACCCGTCGCGCTCTTGGTCGCACTGCTCGCGCTCGGTGCACGAAGGAACAGAAATACAGGCACGGCCGGGTTCAGGAGACCGAACGGTCGCCGCTGAGGACAAGCACCGCAGTCGGATGCAGAGCCCACGGCGCCACCACTCGCCCCGCCCCCGAAGCGCATCCGTGCGCGGATTGTCTACCGGCAGGCGGGACAAAGGTCAAGGCGTGGACGCTAGTGGCCAGGGCGGCCCCGAGGCGTGGCGAGCCCCGGAGCGGAGCGGCGGCGGCGCGCGGCCTCAGGGCTCGTCGAGAGCGGCGTCGAGCTTCGTCCCCACCGCCTGCTCGATCATCCCCACGAGCGCCTCGGCGCGACCCGCGATCCGGGTCCGCATCTCCCCATGCTCGGCGCGCTCGCGAAAGAGCTCGTCGGCGATGTTCATCGCCGCGAGCACCGCCAGCTTCTGCATCGGCACGGCCTGGGTCGACTGCTGAATCTCCGTCATCCGCGCGTTGACGAAGCCCGCGAGCGTGCGGATGTAGGTCTCGTCGGCGTCGCTGCGCACCGTGTAGCGCTGGCCGCAGACGGTGACGACGACGGGGCGCTTGGCCATGATGCCCAGACCTCCAGAGGCAGCCAGCCATCCTAGAGACGGGCCGCCTGGCCTGTCAACGCGCTCCGCTCGCGTGCGCCTTGACAGAGCGATTGCGCGAGTGTTACGCGGGTCCGCCTAAGAGCCCATAGCTCAGTCGGCAGAGCAGTAGACTTTTAATCTATTGGTCGGGAGTTCGACTCTCCCTGGGCTCATGTCCCCATCGTCTAGCTCGGCCAAGGACACCGGCCTTTCACGTCGGTAACACGGGTTCAAATCCCGTTGGGGACGCTAGGTTTTCTTCACGATTCTCAATCGTTGCTATTTGGGTGCCTGGTCGGTGACCAAATGGTTCCCAACAGCAGGTGAATCGTGTCCATCGAGCACTGTGATTAGCTCCGCTCCGCCATCCGGTGCCAGGTGAACGTATCTGAACCTCAGGAAATCCAGTAGCGAGGACGTCGAAGACCTAGGTGCGGCGCCAGGCGCCTGGGCCTCGTGGATGCCGACCGGCGGCCGATCCGGGCGGCTCTGCTCGAGCTCCTGATCCACGGCGTGAAGTACGTCTTCGCCGTCGAGCGGGGCGGGATGACCAGGGGCCTGCCCACCGCGCACGCCGCCCCGCCACTCGCTGCCGAGATCGAGGCGGGCGACGACCCGCCGCCAGTCTGGCCAGACCCTGAGGGCACGGTCCGCGGCGAGGAGCTCAAGCCCCTCTACCGCTCGGTCGCGAAGGCGGCGCGCAACGACCCGAAGCTCTACCAGTGCCTGGCCCTGGTCGACGCGATCCGCGGCGGCCGAGCAAGGGAGCGCCAGCTCGCCGAAAAGCACCTCCGCAAGCTGCTAGGACCATGATCAACGAGAACATCGAGCGCCTCTGCCCGGTGGCCCGCAGGCTCGGCCGTCTACGTGAGCAAGTCGTCTTCCTCGGTGGTGCGACCACCGCGCTGCTGGTCACCAATCCGGCCGCGCCGGCGCTACGGCCAACGAAGGACGTGGACGTGATCATCGAGGTGGGATCGCGGGTCGCGTACAGCACCACGCTTCGCGAAAAGCTTCTCGACCTCGGCTTCCGCGAGGACGCCGAGGAGGACGCGCCGGTCTGCCGCTGGGTCGTTGAGCAGGTAAAGGTCGACATCATGGCCACCGAGGGCAACGTGCTCGGCTTCTCGAATCGCTAATACGGGCCGGCGATGCGCGAGGCCACGTCGCACGAGCGGGGGGTCGGGGACAGCTCCCCGTGGCCCTGCCAAGTCACGGTGGCCACTTGTTATCAAGGCCCCGCCCGAGCATCCTGGGGGCATGCGCAGAGCCGTGGCCGCCATCATGGGCGTTGGTCTCCTCGTTGCTTGCGACGACGGAAGAAGAGCGGAGCGGGACCTGGGCGCCGATGCCCTCGTGGTGGTGTCGCCGTGGCGTGACGCCGGAGCTAGCGGGCCGACCCCTGGCCAGTTCGCAGACGGCCACATCCCCACCGATGCCGCCGCAGAGGAAGGGCTCCAGACCGACGGTGGCAGCGCCGACGTCCGCTCCATCGACGGGGCCTCGCCCGAGGTGACGGTTCCGTCGGGCCCGCTTGTAATTTACCTCGCGCCAAGTGGACTGGACGCGCGGGACGGTCTCAGCCCTCAGAGCGCGATCCTCACCTTGCGCCGCGCCCAGAGCGTGCTTGAGGCGCTCAAGCCCGAGCGCGACGTCGAGATTCAGATCGCGGCCGGCACCTACTATGGCCAAACGGTCATCTGGACCTACACCACGCCGAGTCACCACGTCCGGTTGATGCCCTTTGGTGGCGGCAAGACACGGCCGATTTTCGATGGATGCCTGGAAGATAAGCCGACAGACGTTGTCGCTGGTTGTCCCGGAGGCACGTGGTTCACGCTCCGACACGCCAATGGAGAGCACACGAACCTCCGATTCGACTATATTCACGTCACGCGCTACCAAACCGCGATCAGCCTCGATGGTCTTCGCAACGCAGAGGCTACCTCGAACGGCGGCAACACCATCTACGGCTGCTACTTCAGCGATATTGGAAACCGCTACCAGCCGGGCCTCGCGAGTTCGACTGCGGCGCTGCGCCTGGTGAGCTCCGACGACAACCTCATCTCCAATACCCACTTTGTGGACATCATCAACGCTGGCAACACTGCCACCACTGGACGTTGCGGCAGGCTGCACGCCATTTACGTCGCCCACCTCTCCGACCGCAATCGCATCTTGCGCAACCGCTTCGCGCGAGGCTGCGGTGATCCGATACGCCTGCGCGACTTCTCTAATAACAACGTGATCAGCGAGAACACCTTCATCCAGATCGGGGCGACCGCGGCCTGCACCGATTGGTATTGTGACCATGACGTGCCTAACAACCCATGCACGAAGATCGGTCCGGAGTGCCCCTCCTGGAACAACGAGTTCCGGGACAATATCCTGGATAAAGACTGGAACTGTGAGCCTCTGGGCGTCTTTCACTACTTCCAAGGGGAGACGACGAGCGGCTGCGCTCCACCGAGCGCTGGCGCAGGGCGCCTCTTCACCAGCGGAAACACGCAAGCGAGCACTCCCTGCAGCCCAGCGCAGTGAGCTTGCAAAGCCCGACGCGCGACGCCTCCCGCCGGGCAGAGAATGCCGGTAGAGCAGCGGGCGGCCGGTCTACCGGGGGCGCTGGTCCGAGCATCGGATCGAGGGCGCAGCGCTTCGGGGGGAACCTTCAGGATCACCAAGCGGAGTGTTGGGCGCGCCGTCTGCCGTCGACCTGACGCTGAAGAAACCGCCGGTGCCGATGATTGATGGTAAGACGCTGATGGCGAAGCGGCGTGTTCGGTTGTCGTTCCTGCTAGCCGGCAGGGCGCCGGTAGGGCGCGCCCTCGTCCCGCGGACGTGGGGGACAGCTCCGCAGCGGTAACCGCTCAGCGGCGGGATGGGTACGGAGGGTGACGATGCGGAAGCGGCGGCATGGCGACGGGTCGCGATCGATGGCCCAGCACGGGCTGCTGGCTGCGGCTGCCGGCAGCGATGGCAGAGCGGTGCGAAGGACGTTGAGGAGAGCGCCTTTCGCGTTGGTCGGCGCTGTCCTGTCGACGATGGCTTGCGGCGGACCGGCGGTCGTTACGGAGTTTGGTCTGCTTCAAGCGGACGTGGAGAGCTACAAGCACCAGCGCCTCGAGCTGCATGGGAGACTCGTCGGGTGCATCGGCGATTCCATGGCGATCCTGAAGGACGAAGCAGGGGTTCGCGTGGTGCTAATCGACGACGATGCGATATTGAGCGCCGAAGAAACAAAGAACCTCGACTTCAGCGCTTTGTCCCTGATGCCCCTCGACCAACGGGCCCGTCTGATTCCACGCGATGGGCCGCGCGTGTCAGCTGTCGGCGTCTATTCCGGCGCCAGTATGATCGAGTTCGTCAGCCGCCCCGACGCGTCGCTGGTACCGGTCGCTGTGGTCCACCGGGTCGACTTCGAGGCCTGCCGCGATTCGTTCGTGGGTGCGTGACGCGCCGCCGGTTTCCGCATCGTGGTCCTGAACCCGCGAATGCACCATTGACCCTAGACAGCGCGCGAATGGCGCTGCCCAGCCCACCCATGCCGCGCGCGTCGTCCCGCGCGTCATATTAACCCGGGTCGGCGCCCTCACTAGGGTCGGCGCCCTCACTAAGGGCAAGTCCTACAGGAGCCAACGAACCGAGACCGCTTAACTCTCAACCGTGCCCAGGGTGGATCACTTCTTCCGTGCTGAAGTGGATCACTTCTTAGGCGTTGAATCCACCTTGACCACCCCGGACGACCACGAGAACTACGCACGCTCGAAGGACGCCGTAGGTACCGGTCATCACCCAGCCCTAACGATCGCCTACACGGAGGTCATCCGGTAGTCAGGGGCCAGCTGGAGGTCCTGCTGGGCTCACTGCGGCCGCAGCGGGGCGATCGGTGCCGCCCGGCGGCGGGGTGCCGCCCAGCACGAGGGTGACCCCAGGGCCCTTCGCTGCACCCTCGACGGCGGCCAGCAGTCGCAGCTGCAGCAGGTTCGGGTTGCCGTCGAGCAAACGAGCGCTGTTGGCCAGGCTGCGCAGCGCCGCCTGCTCGCCGCGGGCGCGCTCCAGCATCGCCTGGCCCTCCTGCCGGGCCAGGTAGGGGGCGCCGAGCGCTCGCTTCAGCTCGCCGGGGAGGATCACGTCCTTGACCGCCAGGTCACGGACCTCGAGACCTACCAATTGGGCACGAGCCCCGACGCGATCCCGCAGGCGCTCGCCCAGTGCGGTACGCTGCTGCAGCAACTCGTCCACGCTCAGCTCGGCCACAGCGTCCCGCAACACGAGCTGAATCGTCAGATACAGACTCGAGTGGTAGTTCTCCACGCCGTGCATGGCGAGCGCTGCATCGGTGACCGCGAAGCGAGACGCCGCGCTGAGCTTCACCGCAACGTGGTCCTTGCTCAGCAGTTCTTGGCTCGCCACCGTGACGATCGTCTCGCGCAGGTCGACGAGCTTCAGCTCACGCGCCCTGCGCCACACCCAGTGACCACCAGCCGCCAGGGTGTGACCGAAGCGTCCGCTCCGGTAGAGCAGCCCAACATGCGCCTCGGGCACCTGAGCGCGCCGCATACCCAACCCGCGCCAAAGCAGCCCAGCAGTCAGGGTCCCCAGCACGACTATGGGGGTCCCCATGACTACGATGGAAAGGAGCTCACCGAGTGGCATGTCCCATCGCTCCATCACGGTCGCGCGCGCCGCGCCTGCCGCCGAGAGTGAGCCATCTCGGGGGAACCGCGACCGCCGGGCGGGGGTGTGAACCCACGAAGCCAAGCGTCCGCTGCGCCAAGGCGCCAGCTCCCCCGAGACAGCCCGAGAGTGGGTGATGAGCCCGGCCTTTTCGGGAGGCACGGCGGGCCCGATGCGCAGGACCGAACCTGGCAACGCCAGGCGGCTGCTGGATCCCGCTCTGGTTCGAGCCCTAGCACGGACCACGAGGGCGCCGCTACTCCCGCAACACTCCCGCGGCGGTCCGCGACTCCGGGAACGCGGGTCAGCGACTCCCGTCAGGGACTCCTAGAGACGTGGCCAATTCACGCGGCGTGACGTAGGCGATCGACGACACTGAGGTTTTTCAGGGCGGCGTGGCGTCTAAGGTCGAAGAGGTTCTTTCTCAAGCTGCGGTAGCGAGCGCGGTTGCCCTGGCGATTGTGAAGCGCGGCGAGTGCGTGTTCGACGGCGATGCGCTCTCGCAGGTCCTGGCAACCTTCGGGGGTCTTCGCTCGACGACGCAGGTCGAGGTGAAAGGGCTCCTGGGGGTGGATGGAAAGGCTGCGACCGCGGCCGTTTTGGGCGCGTGTGCAGAGCGCTCGCCGAGGGCAAGAGCTGCAGCGCTCGGCTGGGAAGTGAAGCACGGCGCCACGCTTCAGCGGGACGACGGCACCGTCAGGACAGCGGACTGACTGGGCTTCGAGGTCGATCTCGAAGGCGCCTTTGTCGAAGCGCTCACCGTTGCGCAGTGGGTATGGCCTGCAATGGACGCGGAGTCCTTTGGCCCGCTGCGCCTCGATGGTTTCGTCGCCCAGGTAGCCGCGGTCGATGTAGAGGTCCTTCAGCGCGGGGTGCGTGCGGCTGATGTCCTGCAGCAGGGCTTTGGCTGCAGCCCGCTCCGGCTGGTTAGCGGGGGTCAACGCCACGGCACAGACCAGCCCCGGCGTGTCGAGGTCGACGGCGATGTGTCTCTTGTAGCCGTCGATCCGCTTGCGCTTGGTCTTGCGCCCGTGACGCATGTCCGGGTCGCTGATGCTGATGCGACGGTCCTTGGCGACGCCCTGGGTGATTCTGCGACCATCGCCCTGCGGACCAGGGTCGGGCTCGGTGTCCTGTGCGATGAGTCGCTGCACAAGATCCCACTGCTCGCGAAGGGGCGGCTCTTGCGCTTGCTCCTTCAGCTCCCGCTCGAGCCATGCACCGAGCGAGCGCACCTGCGCCAAGAGTTGCTGCAGCCCCTTGCTGCGTGCGTTGGGGTCGTCCCAGTCGAGGTCCAAGCCAGCCTTGATGCTGGTGTCGCTGCGACCACGGGGATCCCCGCCTCCTTGGCGACATCCTTGACGGGGCGCCCGAGTCGAGCCGCAGCTGAGCGGACGACGTGGAGTGCTGCCCGGCCAATGAGATTGAACGTGTCCTCGACGCGGCCCGCGCCATAGAGCGGGCTGGCGTCGAACGCGGCCCGCAGATGGGTCGCGCTGTCGCCCTTCGTTTCTCGCGCGAGCTGCACGGTCTTCTCGAAGAGCACCCCATCGAGTCCGTGCTCGATCATCCGTTCACGGAAGTTGAACAACGTGCCCTGCGCGAAGGGCGGCTCCTCGGCTCCGTGACAGTCCAACACCATCTGCCACCGTCGATCCATGACCGTCAGCTCCACGACCTCATGGTCTGGGACGTCGAGCATTGCCTGCAGCAGCACGGCCATCGCCAGCTGCGCCAGGGGCACAGCCTCTTTCCCGCCCTTCGCCTCGCTGTACGCTGCCACTAGCTTTTCCTGCAGCGCGTCGTCGAAGATGCGGTGCCGCATTTCCCGAAGAAACACGAAGCCACGCCGCTTGCCGCAACGCTTCGTGATGAATTTCTCGGCAGTTGTCAGCTCAACTCGCGGCTTCCAGTTCGTGACCATCTGAGGCACCTCCTGCCTCGCTTGGATCACGTTTCGTGGCCAGTTGTCGATCCCCCTGCCCAGGCGATCGTCATCACAGGCTTTTCGAACTGATCACGTCTCTAGGGACTCTGGGAGGGACTCTGGTGGGTCAGGGACTCTGGTGTCGACCGGACATTTCATTTGCTACAGCCACCGGACACTTCACTTGCTTGCTACAGGACTCTCGTGAGTGGGTTTGCCGCTCGACGCGGGTCGTGTTAGCAGAGCGGTGCTCTCGAGGGCTCTTGGACGCCGTGATGGCCTCGCGTGCCGCCGGGAGCGCCGTTGGCGAGGGCGGTAGCATGGCGGAAGGAGGCACCATGGCGGAACGAGCAACAGAGCGGGCGACAGCGCGGGCGGACGCCGAGCTCGTCTTGCCTGCTGCTCACGTGGCATGGCAGCGCGTGGGCTCGGAGATCGTGCTGCTGGACATCCCGAGGCGCCAGATCATCGGGCTGAACGGTGCCGGCGGGCTGCTCTGGGAGGCGCTCCACCGCGGCCAAGATCTGCTGGTGGGCGCGCGCGAGGTCGCTCGGGTCTTTGATCAGCCGGTGGCCCTCGTTGGGGCGCACGCCGCGCGCTGGGCGGAGACGCTGCTCGCGCGCGAGATCCTCTGCTCTCCAGGCGCTGCGCGTGCCGCGGCCTGCTCGGCGACGGCCCAGGCAGGTGCTGCGGTGCCTGCCTGGCCGAATGATGCGCCGGGCCCCTACGACCCGCCGGCGATCGCTTGGGAAGAGTCACTCGAGGAGGCCGGTGTCTATGCTGCCTGCGGCAAGGATGCGGGCGGCGACGTCGACCCGAACTGCCTGGCCTCGCCCTTCAACGCGGCATCCTGAGCGCCCTTCTCGACCATTGACATCACAACGACTCGGACGAAGCGGGCCGGATGCGTGATGGGCCGGCTGCGGCGCTCCGGGCGCTGAGGCGTTTCGCCGATGCGGTCGCCGTGCCAGCCTAGGCCGCGCGACCAGGAAATAAATCCGGTCTTTGAATGTAATTCGGGATACGTGTATGATGTTTTGAATATCTTTGCGCGGCCGTGCTCGAGGAGGTTCTCGATGGCGTACCCGAGATGGCTTCGGCAGGTGCGGGTTGTTTGCGGCTTGGCCGGCTGCGTGGGGCTCGGTTGTCAGGACGCAAGCACCACGAGCCCCGCCACCGGGTCGGACCGCGACCGACCCGCTGACGCGTCGAGCGCTGTAGCGCGCTCACCCGTTGCTGGCGACCCCGACACGCCCGGTCCCAGACCGAGCATTGACGCGGCGCTGCCCTGGCGCGCGCCGGCGCCAGCGATCAGCGGCAATCTGGTGTTCGCGGCGAGCGCCGAACCCTGCGACGCTTCGTGCCGGCAGACGCGCTTCTCCTACGAGGTCCCCGAGCTCCATGTTTCCACCCTTTGGAAAGGGCTCAGCGGGCGGCACTTCGAGTACCGTCGCTTCTATGGTCCGGACGGTAACCCCGTGCTCGAGCAGCTCGTGACCTTCGACACGACCCTCACGGAGCCCGCGCCGTTGGCGGGTCCGGCCCTGGGTCCCAATGCGACGGCGGTGCTGCCGGCGCCGCTGAACAACGCTGGCGAGGCGGTCGTACGGCACTGGGTGATGGTGCGCGGGACCGGCCAAGGCATGCACTACCCAGGCGTCTATCGGGTCGAGGTGCTGCGCGACAAGCTCAGCGGCGCGCCCGACCTGGTAGGTTCCTACACGCTGACGGCCTCCCCGTAGCGCAGCGCCGGTGTCGGCCTCGGGGTTGGGCGCGGAGGGATCGCGGAGCCGGGCGGGCTCTGCGGCTTTGCGCGCCCGGCCGCGAGCGAGCATCTCCGGCTCAGAGCGGGGAGTTGAAGCGGTAGATCGTGCCAGCAGAGGTGCCGACGTAGACCTTGGTCGCGTAGACGTCGTAGGAGGGGCTGCCGACGGCTGAGGCGCCATCACCCACCACGCGGCTGGTGACGACCGCACCCGTCGTCAGGTTCAGCTCGTAGAGCCGCCCATCGGAGGAGCCGACGTAGAGCCGGTTCTCTGCCGTCAGCACCAGCGGCGCGCTGGCCCCGGCGATGGCGGCGGCCGTCTGCCAGACATGCGCCCCCGCGCTGTCGATCATGCGCAGGTGGCCGTCCGCCGTGCCGAAGAGCAGTCGGTTCGCCAGCGCTCCGCTCCAGATGGCCACGGGCCCCGAGCTAATGGGGCTTCCCGCCGCACATTGCGTGGTGCGTCGCAGTGTGTTCGTTGCCACGCAGTAGACTTGGTCGCGCCCGCTGCCCGTCCACACGCTGGCTCCGTCCGACACCTGCAAGCGGAAGACGCGGCCCGCGTCAGCCCCGGCACCGGTGGCGAAGTAGAGGCTCGTCCGCGTGGCGTCGACGAAGGCAGGCGAGACGTCGCTGGCCCCCCGGTTGGCGCTCCAGAGCAGCGTTCCCGGCGTCGTATCGCCCGCGTCCACCGCCCACAGCGTCGAGCCGCCCGAGAGCTGGGTCGCCGCGATGAAGAGCTTCTTGGCGGTCGCGTCATGCAGCACGGCGCCGTTGATCTGCCCCAGGTTCTGCGTCGAGGTCGTGCCGTTGCACGCCCCGTTGAAGACCCAGCGACAGGCGCCGGTCTTGGCGTCGAAGGCGAACACCCGGTTGCGCACGCCCGACAGGTTGCGGGTCGGGAAGAACGCCAGGTTGCGCGTTGTCGAGATCACCGGCGCCGCGACCAGCGCGTCGCCGAGCGCCTGCGCCCCCGCCGCCCCGTTATTGCTATCGGTCGTCCAGCGTGGCGCGCTGCTCAGGGCATCGAACGCGTAGCCGAAGCCGTTCATCGTGGCCACGAAGAGCGTGGCGTTGCTCTCTCCCGCCAGCGGCACCGCCGGGCTGCGCCCGGCGATCGCCGCCGTCAGCGCGAGCGCCTCGTAGCGCAAGGTGCGGTTCTCGGGCTGGATGGCGTAGAGCGACCCGCTGCTATTGCCCGCGAAGACCGTGGCCGTGGCCGGGTTCGCGCTGGGCAGCAGCGCCGGGGGCGCGAGGCTCGCCGCCTCGGTCGCAAAGAGCACGTCGGCGGCCCAGTTCGGCGCCCGCTTGGCCACCACGCCGCCGGCGCCCACCGCGAAGGCGGTGTTCCAGTCGGCGCCCAGGCCTATGGCCTTGAGGCTGGCCGTCGTGCCGGCGTTTTCACCCAGCCAGGTGGCGCCACCGTCGACGGTGCGCAGCAACGTGCCGCTAGCGCCGGCGGCGTAGCCGTGCAGGGCATCCTGCCGGAAGCTGAGTGCGTAGAGCGCCGCCTGCACGCCCGAGCTCTGCGCGACCCAGCTCGTGCCGCCGTTGGTGGTCTTGAGGATCGTGCCGCCGTCGCCCGCGGCGTGGGCCGTCGACGCATCGACCGGCGCCACCGCGCGCAGCGCCACGCTCACGCCCGAGCTCTGGGGCGCCCAGCTCGTGCCGCCGTTGGTGGTCTTGACGATCGCGCCGCTGTCGCCGACGGCGTAGACCGTCGACGTATCGAGCGCCGCCGCGGCGCGCAGCGCCACGCTCACGCCCGAGCTCTGGGGCGTCCAGCTCGTGCCGCCGTTGGTGGTCTTGAGCATCACCCCGCCCGCGCCCACGGCCCAGCCCGTGCTCGCGTCGGCGAAGGTCACACCGTAGAGGGCAGCGCTCAGGCCCGAGCTCTGGGGCGCCCAGCTCGCGCCACCGTTGGTGGTCTTGACGATCGCGCCGCCGTCGCCGACGGCCCAGCCCACCTGGCCGTCCGCGAAGGCGAGGCCGCGGAGGGTCGCAGTCGTCCCCGAGGCCACGCTGGTCCAGTTCGCCCCCGCGTTCGTCGTCTGCAGCACGGCGCCATTGGCGCCCACGGCCACGCCCGCTATCGCGCTCAGCGGAAACGCCGCCGCCTCGAGGTCTCCGCTGACCCCCGAAGCGAGCGCCGTCCAGGCCGGCCCGCTGCAGGCGCCGCAGTCCGCCTCGCAGCTCGCGCAGCTCTCCGTGGCGTCGCACGTCGCGTTGGGACACAGCGGCGGCGAGACGCACTGAGAGCCCGCGTTACAAGTCAATCCCGACCCACAGCTCCCGCACGATCCGCCACAGCCGTCATCGCCGCATTGCTTGCCGGCGCAACTCGGCGTGCAGCCCCCGGCGCTGCAATCGCCGGCACACGTGAACGCGCTCTCGCCGGCGGCCGTATCGCAGCGCCCGTTGCCGCAGAGCTCCACCAGCGGCACCGGGGTTGGATTCGGGCAGTCCGTGTCGCAGTAGGGCAGGCTCTGCCTCGTGCAGTCGAGGAAGGGATCGCAGACCCCGTCGCCAAGGACCGGAGCGCAATCGTCGGCGCAGGTCGCCCGGTCGCGCTCACCGAGACTGCACTGCCCGTCGCCGCACCAGAGCACGGCTCCGATGCCGTCGTCTCCGAACCTTCCGAGCACCCCGTCGTCGCCGCGCCCCCAGCACCAGAGGGTGCCGTCGGTCTTGCGCGCGCAGGTGTGGCCAGCGCCCAGCGCGACCTCCACCACCGCGGTGCCGAGCGCCGACGCCCCGGCCCGCACTGGCGTCGTCCTGTTTGTGGTCGTACCGTCACCGAGCGGGCTGCCCGTTCCGTTCAAGCCCCAGCACCAGAGCGTGCCGTCGGTCTTGCGCGCGCAGCTATGGCTGCCGCCCAGCGCGACCTCGACGACCGCGCTGCCGAGCGCGCTCGCGCCGGTCCGCACCGGCGTGGTCTTGTTGAGGGTCGAGCCATCGCCGAGCGCGCCGCCGTAGTTGAAGCCCCAGCACCAGAGCGTGCCATCGGTCTTGCGCGCGCAGCTGTGGTGATCGCCGACCGCGACCTCCGCCACCGCGGTGCCCAGCTGACTGGCGCCCACTCGCACCGGCGTGGTCTTGCGCGTCGTCGTGCCGTCACCGAGTTGGCCGTATGAGTTGCCGCCCCAGCACCAGAGCGTGCCGTCGGTCTTGCGCGCACAGCCGTGGTAATAGCCCAGTTCGACCTCGAGCACTCCGGTGCCCAGCGCCGACGCCCCCGTCCGCACCGGCGCCGTCCTGAATACCGTCGTACCGTCGCCGAGCGCGCCGTCCCAGTTGTAGCCCCAGCACCAGAGCGTGCCGTCGGTCTTGCGCGCGCAGCTGTGGTGGATGCCCAGGGCGACGTCGACCGCCGCAGTGCCCAGCGCGCTCGCGCCGGCCTGCACCGGCGTGGTCTTGCTGAGGGTCGAGCCATCGCCGAGCTGGCCATAGGGGTTGTAGCCCCAGCACCAGACCGTGCCGTCGGTCTTGCGCGCGCAGCTATGACCTTCACCCAGCGCCACCCGACCGACGTTGGTACCAAGCTGCGCAACCCCGATGCGTACGGGCATGTCCCGGATCGTCGTCGTGCCATCGCCGAGTTGGCCGTACGAGTTGCGGCCCCAGCACCAGAGCGTGTTGTCGGTCCTGCGCCCGCAGGTATGCGCGGTTCCCAGCGCGACCTCGGCCGCGAGCGCGCAGTCGCTCGCACAGGTTTGCGGGGTTTCTCCAGCGGTGCACTTGCCGTCGCCGCAGCTCGGTGTGCGGCAGTCCTGCGGGCTCGTCGTGGGGGTCTCATTGACGCCGCAGAGGGCATCGCTCTCGTCGCAGCGCAGGGCCTGGGCCGCGACTGGCGTGAGGCTGGCGGCCTCTCGCGGCCGCCCGAGTTGGCCAGAACCGTTGTCCCCCCAGCACCAGAGCGTGCCGTCGGTCTTGCGCGCGCAGGTATGATCCCAGCCGAGCGTGACTGCGGCCACGGCGCTGCCCAGCGTCGCTGCCCCGGCCTGCACCGGCGTTGGACGCGGCGAGGAGATCATGCCGTCGCCGGTCTGTGCATGATCGTTGTCGCCCCAGCACCAGAGTGTGCCGTCGGTCTTACGCGCGCAGCTATTGTTGTGCTTGAGCACGACCTCGACCACCGCGCTGCCCAGCGTGCCCACGCCCGCCTGCACCGGCGTGCTCTTGGTGTTCATGGCCGTACCGTCACCGATCTGGCCGTAGTCGTTGTAGCCCCAGCACCAGAGCGTGCCGTCGGTCTTGCGCGCACAGGTGTGGTATTGGCCAGCGGCGACCTCGGCCACCGCGCTGCCGAGGGTGCTGGCTCCCGCCTGAACTGGAGTGAAGCGAGGGGTGTTCGTGCCGTCGCCGATCTGGCCGGAGTCGTTGTAGCCCCAGCACCAGAGCGTGCCGTCGGTCTTGCGTGCACAGTAGTGCTCGTAGCCACCCGCGACCTCGGCCACCGCGCTGCCGAGGGTGCTCGCCCCGACCCGGGTCGGCGTGCCCGCCACATTCGTCCAACACCACACCGTGCCGTCGCTCTTGCGGGCACAGCTGTCTTGGTAGCTGGTCGCGAGTTCCACGACCCCGGTGAGCCCCGGCACCTCGACCGCACGCCACTGTGGGCTACCAAAGACCCAATCGCTGGGCCATAGCCATTCGACATAGGAGCCCCAGCACCAAACGCTGCCGCCGGCCGTACGCGCGCAGGCTGTATCGGCTGAGACCGAGACCTCCAGAACGCTGCTCAGTGGGCTACCGTCGGCCTTGAGCACCCGCCGCGCGGTGTCGTTCGTGGCCATATCATTGCCGAGCTGGCCGCGGGCGTTGGAGCCCCAGCACCACACGGTACCGTCGGACTTCGCGGTGCAGGTGAAGTCGATTCCCGCGCTGAGCTGCCCAACGCAGCAGCTCTCGCCGGGCTGGCAGGTGGTCCAGCTCGGGCAGCGCCGCGCCGAGGCGTCACCGATGTTCATGCCGAGCACGGGCTGGCCACCGCCGCCGACCTTGAACACCGTGCAGCCGCTCGCCGTCTGCACCAGCGCTGGGTCGTAGTGCAGCCCCCAGTCCTCAGTCCAGGTACAGCCATTCGTCTCGTACCAGCTCGAGACGGTCAGGTCCTGCAGGATCCCGCCGCGGCTGTCGGGCAGCATCGCGCCGCTGGAGGCCATCTCCGGGTGGTCGAGGTACTGGTCGGGCAGCGCGCCGTTCTCGCACTGGTTGAGCTTGGCGACGTCGAACGCCTCGCCCCCCGTCACGTTGGCGTTGTTGTAGGGGCTGACCGCGTAGCCCGAGAAGTTCGTCGCCGTCTTCAGCGCCAGCGCCGCCAAGTAGTCGTCGGCCTTGCCCGTGTCGTTGGGGTTGAGGCCCCAAGCGTCGTTCAACGCGTAACCCGTGGCCGCGAAGGGGGCGACGATCTTCTCGGCGATCGAGCCGATGTGGCCCACGCGGAACTGGAAGTGCCGGTTCCAGGTGTTTCCGCCCCAGACGATCTCGCCGGCGTGGAAGGGCCGCGGCGAGTTGGTCCCCGCCTTGACCGCGTAGCCCGTCACGCCGCTGGCCAGCAGCCCCTTGCCGCAGCGGTAGCTCGAGGTCCCGCTCCCCGGGTCGAAGCTCTTGATGCACAGATAGCGAAAGTCCGTGGTGAAGGTTTCGAGCTGCCCGTTGCCGTTGGCGTCGGCCGCCTCCGGCCCGTTCGTCGGGCTGAGCAGGAACGGCCGGTAGCCTCGGTCGGCGCAGACCAAGCCGATGCCCGCATACACCTTGTAGCTCACCGGTGTCTCGCTCGTCCCGTCGCCGTCGAAGTCCTCGTCGATCGTCACCGTGAGCTGCGGCCCCGTCGGTTGCCCGTCCACCAGCTCGCGCACCATCTCCAGCTCGTCCTTCAACACGAGCCACCGCGGCAGCACCAGGTCGGCCGCGATGTCGTCCGCGGTGTCCCCCGGTGTGCCCCCGTCGAAGGTATACGGCAGCCGCGTCGGCGGGCAGAGCTGGTGGACCTGGTCGAAGGTGTAGTTGCCGAAGTCCGTGATCGAGGTCGACGGAATCGGCAGGTTTCCCGCGTCGACGCTGTTCATCGCGTTCATCGCGTTCATCGCGTTCATCGCGTTGACGCTGTTCATGGCGTTCATGGCGTTCATGGCGTTCATGGCGTTCATGGCGTTCATGGCGTTCATGGCGTTCATGGCGTTCATGGCGTTCATGGCGTTCATGGCGTTCATGGCGTTCATGGCGTTCATGGCGTTCATGGCGTTCATGGCGTTCATGGCGTTCATGGCGTTCATGGCGTTCATGGCATTGCCGGCGTTCGTCGCCGCACGCGCCTGCACCGCGATGTTCGGCGCGCGGGGGCCGCGCTCGTAGCCGCAGCCGGCCACCAGTCCAAGCAGCGCCATCATGCTGAGGAGCAGGTACGAGTTGCCGGCGCCACCGTGGTGTTTTTGTCGCATCACGAACCTCCGACTAGTAAGCGAGTCTACACTGCTAGCGCTATGCATGGCAATATATACGCAAGGCGACTTACCCACCGAAGCTCAATGCAATCCGGCGGTGCCCCACGGCTACGGTCAGTTCCGAAGCCGGTCCGTAGGCGTTCACGGCCCTCAATGCCGGCCTATCGCGTGCTGCACTCGGATCCACGGCACGGGTGCAGCACCAAGCACTCGCGCGGCGCACAGCCCGGACCTGGGAGGACCGGGAAACGAGACCGCGGGGCGCGAGCGCAGCGGTCTCGCGTTATGCGCCGGACTTGTAGGGGGTGGGGCGCCGAAGAGTCAGGCCTTTGCGGGGCGCGAGGCAAGTGCTGTCCCCGACTCGGGGCAGACGCCAGGGTGAGCGCATCTAAGCCTCAGGAAATCCAGTAGCGAAGACGTCGAAGACCTAGGTGCGGCTCCAGGCGGCGCGCTCCTCGGCGAACGTCTCGAGCGCCTCCCAACCATCGGCGCCGCAGATGGCCCCGAACCACGCCATCGTCAACACGTTGACCAGCGGATGAGCACGTGTTCGAGCCACACGCCGATCCGGAATCTCGGCGAAGACAGCGCGACCAAGGAATCGAGCCCGGGCGCCTTGGGGTAGCGTGCCATCGTCGCAATCGATCATGGAACGACACGCCCGTCGATCACCTCCTGCAAGTGATCGAAATGGATCGCGGTTAGATGCGCTCACCCTGGGGGCGCGGGTCAGGGTCTCGGGGCGGGCGCAGGCTGGCAGGCGCGGGGGAGCGTCCTCCCCCGGCGGGAGCGAGCGATCGACGGGCGCTCAGGCCGCCTTGGTCTCGACCTCGATGCGCATGCCGTAGAACGAGCGGTAGACGAAGACCAGTGCCACGACGAAGAAGGCCGCGGCTGCGCTTAGCCTGACGCTCGGCGCCAGCTCGATCGCCAGCTCGACGGCGAGCACGCCGAAGAGCGTGGTGAACTTGATGATCGGATTCATCGCCACCGAGGCGGTGTCCTTGAAGGGATCGCCGACGGTGTCGCAGATCACGACCGCCTCGTGCAGCGGGGTGCCCTTCTGCCGCAGCTCGGTCTCGACGATCTTCTTGGCGTTGTCCCAGGCCCCGCCGGCGTTGGCCATGAAGATCGCCTGGTAGAGGCCGAAGATGGCGATCGACACCAGGTAACCGATGAAGAAGTAGGACTCGACGCAGGCGAAGGCCAGCGTGATGAAGAAGACCGTGACGAAGATGTTGAACATGCCGCGCTGCGCATAGCGCGTACAGATCTCGACGACCTTCTTGCTGTCGCTGATCGAGGCGCGCTCGGAGCCGTCATCGAGCTTGATGTTGGCCTTGATGAACTCGACCGCGCGGTAGGCCCCGGTGGAGACTGCCTGGGTCGAGGCGCCGGCGAACCAGAAGATCACCGCGCCGCCGGCGATCAGCCCGAGCAGAAAGGGCGCGTGCAGGATCGAGAAGAAGTGGCCGACGCGCTCCAGCAGCTCGTTCATTTGCTCGAGCGTCAGCTCGCCCGCCAGCTCGCTGCCGGCGCTGCGTTTGGCCAGCAGCAGCAGAATCGAGAAGATCAGCGTCGTCGCGCCGACGACCGCAGTGCCGATCAGCACCGGTTTGGCCGTGGCCTTGAAGGTGTTGCCGGCGCCGTCGTTCTCCTCGAGGAAGTCCTTGGCCTTCTCGAACTGCGGCTCGAAGCCGAACTGCTGCTTGATCTCGGCAACGATGTTCGGCCGGGTCTCGATCGTCGACAGCTCATAGACGGACTGCGCGTTGTCGGTGACCGGCCCGTAGGAGTCCACCGCGATGGTGACCGGTCCCATGCCGAGGAAGCCAAAGGCGACCAGCCCGAAGGCGAAGACCGCCGGGGCCGACATCAGGTCGCCGAGACCCTGGCTGGCGACGCCGTAGGCGACGGCCATCAGCGCGAGCATGGCCAGCCCGAGCCAGAAGGCGCTGAAGTTACCGGCGACGAAGCCGGAGAGGATGCCGAGCGAGGCGCCGCCCTCCTTGGCGGCCGTCACGACCTCACGCACATGCCGGGACTGCGTCGAGGTGAAGACCTTGACCAGCTCGGGGATGATCGCGCCTGCGAGGGTGCCGCAGGTGATGATCGTCGCCAGCTTCCACCACAGCGTCGGGTCCTGGGCCGGTCCAAGCACCGGGATCAAGAGGTAGGAGACGAGGTAGGTCACGCCGACGGAGACCAACGAGGTCAGCCAGACCAGGGTGGTCAGCGGGGTCTCGAAGTTGAAGCGGTCGGCGTGCTTGAAGCGGGCCGAGGCGATCAGCGCATTGAGCCCATATGAGCCCGTGCTGGTGAGCACCATCATCACGCGCATGACGAAGATCCAGACCAGCAGTTGCACCTGGACCGCCGGGTCCTTGACCGCCAAGAGGATGAAGGTGATCAGCGCGACGCCGGTCACGCCGTAGGTCTCGAAGCCATCCGCCGTCGGTCCGATCGAGTCGCCAGCGTTATCACCGGTACAGTCGGCGATCACGCCCGGGTTACGTGCGTCGTCCTCCTTGATGTTGAAGACGATCTTCATCAGGTCGGAGCCGATGTCGGCGATCTTGGTGAAGATCCCGCCGGCGACGCGCAGCGCGGCGGCGCCGAGCGACTCGCCGATGGCGAAGCCGATGAAGCAGAAGCCCGCCAGATCGGCGGGCACGAAGAGCAGGATCGCCAGCATGATCAGCAGCTCGATGCTGATCAACAAGGTGCCGATGCTGATGCCCGCCTGCAGCGGAATGGCGTAGGTCGGGAAGGGCTTGCCAGCGAGGCTAGCGAAGGCCGTGCGCGAGTTGGCGAAGGTGTTGATGCGCACGCCGAACCACGCGACCGCGTAGCTCCCGGCGATGCCCACCAGGCTGAAGAGCACGATGATGATCACGTTGGCGGTGCCCACGGGCTTCAGCACGCCGAAGTAGACCACCATGATCACGCCGATGAAGGCCCAGAGCAGCATGATGAACTTGCCCTGCGTCAGCAGATACGTCTTGCAGGTCTCGTAGATCAGCTCCGAGACCTCGCGCATCGACTGGTGAACGGGGAGCGCCTTGACGCGAAAAAAGATCACCATGCCGAAGACCAGACCGGCGGCGCAGACGGCCAGCCCGGCGAGCAGCAGGTTGTGGCCGTTGATGCCGCCGAGGAAGGTCTGCTGGCTCAGGTCCGGCATGCGGATGTCGGCCTCGCTGGCCCAGGCTGCAGCGCTGGCCAGGAGCGGCGCGAGAGCCGCGAGGAAAGTGAGGAGCTGTCGGAGCCCGCGGGGGGCGACCGGCCGGTGCGGAGCAGATTTCATGGTGCCATTTCTCCATCAAGGGGGGGAACGGCGCGCATTCAAGCACCACGCGGGGCGAAGCTCAAGCGCTGAGTCAGGGGAAAGGGTGGCGGCCCGGACGGGGAGGGACGAGGGAGGGTATGCGTCAGCGCGCTAGCCAGCCTTGACTGCGACGCGGCGCGGTCGTAGCGCCTCCGTCTTGGGCAGGTGGAGCGTCAGCACCCCGCACTTGACCTCGGCTGCGACCTTCTCGGCGTCGACACCGCTCGGCAGCTGAAAGACGCGCCGATAGCTCGTCGCGCCGAACTCGCGGGCCAGCGGGGCCCCCGCGCCCGTGACCTTGCGCCGCCCCTCGATCAGCAGCTCCCGGCGATCGAGGTGCAGGTGCAGCCCGTCCTGCTGCACCCCGGGAAGGTCCGCAAGCAGCAGCCACTCCTGCTCGTTCTCATAGACATCAACCGGCGGCGCCACCCAGCGCTCCGCTTCGACCGTCTCCGCCGCGCGCTCGCCGCCACGTCCCGTTGCACGTCCCACCGCATGTCCCACCGCGCGTTGCTCGCGCGGGCTCAGCTCGTTGTTCATGGTCGTCGCTCCTTTCTTGCGGGCCCTTCCTGCGGGCCCTTTCCTGCGGGCCTTGATGGCCGCGCCCGGCCTAGCTCGCTCGAACCTTGATCTGTCGCGGTTGCGCCTCGCTGGCCTTCTCCAGGCTGACGGTCAGGACGCCGTCCTTGACGGTCGCCGCGACCCGCTCTGGATCGATCTTGCAGGGCAGCGCCAGGCTGCGACTGAACTCGATGCTGCTCCGTTCGCGCCGGTGCACCGAGTAACCCTTGGGCGGCGCGACCTGCCGCTGGCCGCTGAGGGTCAGCACGTCCTGATTCAGCGTCAGCCCGATCGCATCCTCGGCTAAGCCCGGCACCTCGGCCTCGAGCACGAGCTTGCTGCCGTTATCGTAGAGGTTGAGCGCGGGCCAATCACCGCCATAGAAGCCCCGCTCCTCGGTCGGACGATTGTAGTCCTCGAACAGGCGGTCCATTCGTCGCCGGTAGTCGTCCAAAGCGGAGAACGTCCGGTCGAACTCATTCCAACGCGTCCACATGACCCACCTCCTTTATTTCGGCCGCGCGGGCGCCGGGAGCCAATCCCGGGCACCCGTGCCAGCGACCACATCACGCCCCCTTCGGTAAGTCGGTCAGCCATGATGTCAACCGCGGGGAGCCCGCGCGAGGGCCGAGCTCGGCACTGCGCTCGGGCGGCCTACGCGCGAGTGTCGACGAACTCGAAGGGTGGAAGGACGTCGAGCTGATAGGCTCGCAAGGCCAGCGCGTCGATGCGCACGAAGTCGCGGCGCTCGAACGCAGTCGCCAAGGCCTGGGCTAGCCGTGGCTCGATGGCGCTCGGCGCTGGCAGGCGAATGCGCCGCAGGTATTGCGCTTGAAAGCGCAGGTACCCGCCGCGCATCTTCACGGCGTACGACCAGACGAAGAAGAGCGCCACGGTCGAGCTGAGGAGCGCCCCGAGCACCCGCAGGTCCCAGGCGGTGGAGGTGACGAAGTACAGGTTGTGGTGCGGATGAAAGCGCCCCTCGTCGAGCACCACCTGGTTCGAGCCGGCGATGTCAGGGATCAGCAGCTTGGGCACCGGCACGAGCTCGGGATAGACGCGATCAATGGTGCGGAACCAGCGCTGAGGGTTGCTTCGAGCGACGTGCCGCGCTCGCACTGCCTCGCTGTGGCGGGCGAGATAGCGCCCGAGCCGGGGGTAATCCGCGAGGTCGATCAGCCCGGACCCCGGCCGAAAGGTGTTGATCACGAAGCGCTTGGCATCGCGGATGCCACCCGCCACGAGGTCCTCGCGCAGCACCAGCGGCACCAGGCGATCGGCCTCAACGTCCGCCTCCGACCCGACGATATAGACCCTGTCGTTTCCGGTCGCGACGCCGATGCGCACCCGCGTGTCACCCGTTTCGAGTGGGGCGAGGCGAGCCTCAAGCTGGCGCAGCGTCGCCAGGTGCTCCGGTGAGCTGAGGACCCATGGCTCGTCGCCGCGGAACCACGATTCGTACGCGACCGCTGCCCCGTCGGAGCAGCCTTGATCCAGGGTCTTCAACGCCTCGAGCGTTGCCTGGCACTCGTCGGGCGTTGCGGTCTTGAGCGCGGCAACCTTGACGCGGGCGACCTTGCCCCGCCCGATCGAGAAGATGGCTGGATAGGCAATGACGGCGGACTCGAAGGGGGACGCCTGGTGCAGGTCAAGGTAACAGCGCACCCCGAAGGCCTCCGTCACCAGACGCCGCAAGGGTGCGCCGTACTTGTTGAGGGTCCAGCGATCGGCACAGACGAAGGAGAGGACGCCCTCAGGGCTAAGGAGCTTCAGCGCGCGCTCGATGAAGGCAACGTAGAGGTCGGCGCGATCGTAGATCGACGAGAAGCGCCGCCGGTACTCCTGTTGGAGCACCGGGGCGAGCTGCTCGATGCGGACGTAGGGGGGGTTGCCGACGATCACATCGTAGGCCGGTTGCTCCCGGGCGAGCAGGAAGTCACCCTCGATGACCCAGGCTGCGGCGAGCCGCTGCGCGACGCCACGCTTGACCCCGTGTGCAATCAGCAACGCGCTCACGGCGCGACGCGCGATCGCGACCTGCTCCGGATCGATATCGTAGGCTCGGATGGCGGTGCTGAGCTCGGAGGGATCGCGTCCGTGGCGGCCTGCGGCCTGCAGCAGGCGCTCTGCGGCCGGCAACAGGAAGGCGCCCTGTCCGGATGCCGGCTCGAGGAGGCGCAGCTGCGCTAGGTCGCGGTCGCTGGTGTAGCCTGCTAGCTCCAGAATCAGGTCGACAACATGGGGCTTCGTCAGCACCACGCCATGCGTCTCTCCCGACGCGCGAAGGCCGACGCGATAAGCCTCGCTGGGCAGTGAGGCCGGCAGATCGATGGTGAGTTGCATGCGCTAGAGCCGCGCCAGATAGGTCGCAGCGTGGCCAGCGAGCCCGACGAGGAGGCTACGCATCGAGAGCAGGGGGCTTGGTTCCGTGAAGTCACCGCCCCGACCGCCCGCCTCGGTCGCCAGGACCAGAGCGCCGCCGTCGTAGTGTTTCTCGAGCAGGAGCTTGCGCAAGAGCAACTCATAGCGCTTGGCGTAGGATGCGTCGCGGAAGTCCGGAAAGACGCTGAAGTGCGGTTCGGTCACCGCAACCGGCCTTCGGGAGGCCGGGCAGTCCTCGAGGAGGAGCGCCAGGCCGACCCATGGGCGCGGTCGGTCCGCCCCGAAGGCACCCTCGCGGTAGGCGGTCCACAGGTCGCTGGCGTTCCCCAGCGCCTCCTCAGTGCGGTTGTTGAAGTTGTTGCCGAAGGACGGCCCGCGCTGCGACTTGAGCTCCAGGGCGGCGATCAGATGGCCCTCGTGGACGACGATGAGATCCCAGGTCTTGGTGGCCCTAAAGAAGCCCGGGAGCTCGCGGTTCTGCTGCGCGAAGATGCTCGCGTCCGGGAGACCGTTCTCCACCAGCACCCAGCGTGCGAGATCGCAGAAACCGTCCATCTGCTTGCCACCCGTGACCCCAGAGCGCCGGCCGCGATCCGATGAGGGTCCGGTCCCCTGTTTGGCGGCCTGCCAGTCGAGGCAGCGCCAATAAGACGCAACAGCCCCGCGAAGCCGGTCCTCGAAGCTGGGCACCTTTGCCTGCACGGTGGGCATCATGACAGCACTTCGTTTTCGACGGTAGCGCGGTCTGGTTGCCTTCCTCCCGCTGCGCGCCGTCGCTGGGGGGCCCGGGTGGTGCTTCGCGGGGCGTAGCGGTTGGCGCTAGCGAGGGCCGCTGTCGCCGGGTCGAGCACCCTCGTGCGGTGTCCCCCCAGTGGGTGGCGCTGCGGGCCCCGGTGCGGGCGGGCGCAGCGCACGCACGAGCAGGCCCGCGCCGAGGAAGAAGCTGAGGACGGCGAAGTACTGACCGGGCGTCAGGCCCCAGTAGAGGCGGTCGGCGGTGCGTAGCCAGTCGAGGCCGAAGCGCAGGGGCGAATAGACCAGCAGCATCAGGGCGCAGAAGAAACCCGGCCCGCGCTGCACGCGGCGCAGGGCGTAGAGCAGGGCGGTCAAGAGCAGGGCGACGAACAGCTCGTAGAGCCCGAGGTTGTGGTGGACGACGCCGGCGCGGTCGGCCATGCCGAGCCAGAAGTCGGTGGGCAGGCCCTTATGGTCGAAGACGATCGTGCAGCCAAGGCGCCCGAGGATCCACGCGGGCACGAAGCCGAAGACGATCGCGTCGGCGTAGCGCAGCGCCGAGACGCCGTGCCGGTGAAAGAACCACCAGGCTGTGGCCACCCCGCCGAGGATGCCGCCGAAGGAGGAGATGCCGCTCCAGACGGCGATCAGCACGAGCGGGTCCTCGAGGATCTTCTCCGGGAAGTAGAAGACGACCGAGACGACGTGAGCGACGACGAAGCCGATCACCGCCATCCAGACCATGCCGTCGGCGCAGAGCTCTGGATCGAGCCCGACGAGCCGCGCGCGCCGCCGTCCGAGCCAATAGCCGACGGTCACCGCCAGCGCGACGAGCACGCCGAAGGGCTCGATCGGCAGCACGCCGAAGAGCTTGTAGCTCGGGATGAAGAGATTGGGCAGCACTTGGGTCTCCGTCGCTCCCTGGGGGGCGCTTCGTCTACGCCGCGCGCGGCCCCGTGCGGCCCTGAGCGCCCCGAGTGGCCGCCGCTCTCGATCGAAGGCTCGATCGAAGGGAGGTTGAATCCACCGGCCACCCGATGGTAAACGAGCCCGCCGGCGCGGGCGGGGGCGCGCGAGCAGCGCCTGAGCGCTCGCGCGTTCGGCCACGGGTTAGTTTGGCCACGGGTTAGTTTGGGCCAAAGTTCGGGAGCGCCGCTCGTCCCCGGGAATGAACCCGCGCGCGGCGTGTTGAGTAGCACGCCACGCCCAGGGCGGCATAGGGCCTAGAGAGGACGCCAATGATCGAAGCAAAGAGCCTGAGCAAGAGCTACGAGCAGGTACCGGCCCTGCAAGACGCCAGCTTCAGTATCGGCTCCGGTGAGGTGGTGGGCCTGCTTGGCCCCAACGGCGCCGGGAAATCGACGCTGATGAAGATCCTCACCGGCTACCTCCATCCCAGCGGGGGTTCGGCGGTCGTCGAGGGCATCGACGTGCTGGCCGACCCGCTGGCGGTGCAGCGGAGCATCGGCTACCTGCCGGAGAACGCGCCGGTCTACCCGGATATGGTGGTCCAGGAGTACCTGCAGTTCGTGGCCGACCTGCGCCAGCTCGGCGCCGACGAGCGCGGCGCGTTGATCGGCGAGGCCGTGCGGCGCACGGGCCTCGAGCATCACCTCGTGCGGCCGATCGGCCAGCTCAGCAAGGGCTACCGGCAGCGGGTCGGGTTGGCGCAGGCGATCCTGCATCGACCGCGCGTGCTGGTGCTCGATGAGGCGACCAGCGGACTCGACCCGAACCAGATCGTCGAGATCCGCGCGCTCATCAAGAACCTCGCCAAGCAGGCGACGGTGCTGCTCTCCACGCACATCCTGCCCGAGGTCGAGCTGACCTGCGAGCGCGTGCTGGTGATCAACGAGGGCCGCGTCTGCGCCGACGCCCGCCTCGATGCGCTGCGCGCCCGGGACGTGGCCGTCGCCCGCATCGACGCCCAACCCGATCAGGCGCGACCCGCGCTCGAGCGGATCGCCGGCGTCAGCGAGGTGCGCTCGGGCGCTCGCGCCAACGGCTTCACCAGCTTCCGCGTGACCGGCTCCGGCGAGCATGGCGCCCTCTGCCCCGCCATCTATGACGTCGCGCGCCAGCAGGGCTGGCGTCTCGCCGAGCTGCGCGACGATCCTCAGACGCTCGAGTCAGTCTTCCGCAGCATCGTCGAAGGACGCGCGCCCGCCGGCGCGTCGGGCGAAGCAGGAGCAGCAGCATGAGACAGATGCTCTCGATAGCGCGCAAGGAGCTGCGCGCGTACTTCCTCTCACCGGTGGCGTTGATCTTTCTGGCGACGTTCCTCTTCGTCGTGCTCTTCGTCTTCTTTTGGGTCAAGCCCTTCTTCCAGCGCAACCTGGCCGACGTGCGGCCGCTCTTCGAGTGGCTGCCGGTGTTGCTGGTCTTCCTCGTCGGGGCGCTGACGATGCGGCTCTGGAGCGACGAGCAGCGCAGCGGCACGCTCGAGCTGCTGCTCACCTTGCCCGTTCGCACCAGCCGCCTGGTGCTCGGCAAGTTCCTCGCCGGCCTGGCGCTCGTCGGCGTGGCGCTGGCGCTGACGATCGGCCTGCCGCTCAGCGTGTCGTGGCTCGGCGATATCGACTGGGGGCCGGTCTTTGGCGGCTACCTCGCGGCGCTGCTGCTCGCGGGGGCCTACCTCGCGATCGGGCTCTGCATGTCGTCGGCGACCGGCAACCCGATCGTCGCGCTCTTCCTGACGATCGGCGCCTGCGGCGGGCTCTACCTCGTCGGCTCCGATCTGGTGGCCAACTACGCGGGCAATCGCCTGGCCGAGCTGCTGCGGCTGATCGGCACCGGTAGCCGCTTCGAGAGCATCGGCCGCGGCGTGCTCGATCTGCGCGACATCCTCTATTACGTGACGCTGATCGCGGGCTTCCTCTTCCTCAACGTCGTGCTGCTCGAGAGCAAGCGCTGGAGCCGCGGGGAGAGCACCCGGCCGCGGCGGCGGGCGCTCAAGCTGAGCGCGGCCTTGGTCGTGGCCAACCTCCTGGCCCTCAACGTGGCGGTCGCCGCGGTCGGTGGCGCTCGACTCGACCTGACCGAGCGCGGGGAGTACAGCATCTCGCCGGTGACGCGCGGGATGCTGAGGGGGCTGACCGCGCCGCTGGTCATCCGCGGCTACTTCTCCGCCAAGACGCATCCGCTGCTGGCGCCGCTGGTGCCGCGAATTCGCGACATCCTCGCCGAGTATGCGGCGCTTGGTGGCAAGCAGGTGCGGGCCGAGTTCATCGACCCCCAGGAGAGCCCCGCCGCCGAGAAGGAGGCCAACGAGGACTTCGGCATCAAGAGCATGCCCTTTCAGTTCTCGAGCCGCCACGAGGCCGGCATCGTCAACTCCTACTTCAGCATCCTCGTCAAGTACGGCGACAAGTACGAGACGCTGGGCTTCGAGGATCTGATCGAGGTCAAGGTCACGGGAATGCGCGACATCGAGGTCAAGCTCCGCAACCTCGAGTACGACCTGACGCGCGCGATCAAGAAGGCCGTCTACGGCTTCAAGCCGCTCGAGGAGCTCTTCGCGCGGCTGGCCGAGCCGGCGCGGCTGACCTTCTATGCCACGCCGAAGACGCTGCCCGAGAACCTGCGCGCGCTGCCCGAGCGCCTGGCCAAGGTGGCCGGCGAGCTCGGCAAACGCGCCGGCGGCAAGCTGATCTTCGAGCAGGTGGACCCCAGCGGCAGCGATCAGCGGGCGCTGCGGCGCGAGCTGCTCCAGAAGTACGGCATTCGGCCGCTGGCGGCCTCGCTGCTCTCCGGCGAGTCCTTCTACCTGCACTCCGTGCTGCGGGCCGGCACGCGCGAGGAACCCCTGTTCTTCGCGCCCGAGCTGGGAGAGGCCGAGCTGCGGCGCGAACTCGAGGCGGCGCTCAAGCGCGTCGCGCCCGGCTTCCTCAAGACCATCGGCCTGGTGACGACGGCGCCGGCGAGCCCCCAGCCGCGCAACCCGATGATGCAGCAGCAGGAGCCGCCGCAGCAGCCGCAGTATCAGCTGCTGCAGCAGCGCCTCGGCGAGGGCTTCACCGTCAAGAACACGCCCCTCACCGATGGGCGCGTGCCTGGCGACGTCGACGCGCTGCTGGTGGTCGGCGCCGAGAACCTCGACGACAAACAGCGCTTCGCGATCGACCAGTATCTGATGCGCGGCGGCGCGGTGATCATCTGCGCGGGGGCCTATGGGCTGCAGCTGGGCCAGTACGTCGAGGGCCTGACCGCTCGGGCGATCGAGACCAAGCTCGAGCCGATGCTCGCAGCTTGGGGTATCGAGCTGCAGAAGAAGCTGGTGCTCGATCCGCAGAACGAGGCGCTCCCTGTCCCCGTGGAGCGCAACGTGATGGGGCTGACGATCCGCGACGTGCAGCTCCTCCGCTATCCCTTTTGGGTCGATGTGCGCTCGAACGGCATGGCCGAGGGTAGCCCGGTGGTCGGCGGTCTGCAGGGGGTCACCTTGCAGTGGGTCTCGCCGCTCAAGCTAAGCAAGCGCGAGGGGATCGAGGTCACGGAGCTGCTCAGCTCGAGCGCCGAGGCCTGGACCCAGGAGACGGCCGCGATCCAGCCCGACTTCGCCCGCTACCCGCAAGGGGGCTTCGGCCAAGAGGCCTCCTCGGGGGTCGGCCGGCAGGTGCTGGCCGTCACGGCCAAGGGCGCCTTCGTCAGCAGCTTCAAGGGGCAGACGAACCCGCTGCTGGCCGGCGCTGAGCCAAAGGAGGCCGAGGCTGCCCCGAGCGCGGTGGCGAGCGGTGATAAGAGCGCCGGGGTGATCGAGCAATCCCTGCCGAGCGCGCGCCTCGCGGTGGTCGGCAGCGCCGACTTCGTCCGCGATCCCGTGCTCAACCTCTCGCGCCAGACCGGCTCGGATCGCTTCACCGGCAATCTGCAGCTGGTGCAGAACCTGCTGGACTGGGCGGTCGAGGACGTCGACCTGCTGAGCATCCGCTCGCGCGGCGCCTATGCCCGCACGCTGCGACCGCTGGAGTCGGGGGCGCAGTCGACCTGGGAGGGCGGCAACTACGCGTTTGTCGCGCTGGCGCTCGGAGCGATCGTCGCGCTGACCCTGCTGCGGCGGCGCACGCTCAAGCCGATGGTCCTGCCTGGCGGCGGGGCGGGTCGGAGCAGCGCGGGCGCCGGTGATGCCGGTGCGAAGGAGGCTTGAGATGAGCAAGGCCAATCGCATCTTGATCGGGCTTTTTGCCGTGCAGCTGGCGATCATCGCGGGGACGCGGCTGCTCGGTGGACCTGCGGCTACCGTGGCGCCGCGCAAGCTCCTGCCGGACCTCAGCGCCGCGACGCTCGAGCGGCTCGAGATCGCCGATGGGGAAGCGCATCGTGTGGAGCTGGCTCGCGAGGGCGGGCAGTGGGTGCTGGCGAGCGGTGGCGGCTATCCGGTGACCCAGAGCAAGGTCACCGAGTTGATCGGCAAGCTGAGCGCGCTGACGGCAGCCGAGCCGGTCTCGACCCAGCCAGAGCATCAGCACGCGCTGGAGGTGGCCGCCGATAAGTTCACGCGGCGGGTCACCGTGACGCCGAGCGCCGCGGGCGCGAAGCCGACGACCTTCTTTCTTGGCACCTCGCCGGGCGTGAAGAAGGCTCACTTCCGCTTCGCGACGGAGCCGCAGACCTACGCCGCGAGCGAGCTCTCGAGCTGGGAGATCGGTGCGCAGCCGAGCGACTGGATCGCGCCCGAGTACTTCAAGGTCGAGCGCAAGGACGTGGTCGCGCTGACGCTGATCAACGCCAACGGCAAGATCGAGCTGCACAAGGGCCCCGACGGCAAGTGGACGCTCGCCGATATGGCGAAGGGCGAGACGGTCAACGAGGGCGAGGTCGAGTCGCTGCTCGGTTCGGCCAGCGCCGTCAACATCGACCAGCCCGTCGGCCAGAAGGTCGAGCCGGCCTTCGGCCTCAACCCGCCCAAGGCGCTGCTGACGCTCGTCACCTCTACGCCGGCAGCGACGCCGGCAGCGACGCCGGCAGCGACGCCCGCGGCCGCTGCTCAGCCCTCGCCCGCCCCGGCGGCGGTTGCAGCGCTGGAGAAGACGTTCGTGCTGGGGCTCGGCGCCAAGGATGGCGACCGCTACTACGCCAAGAGCGAGCAGTCGCCCTTCGTGATCAAGATCGCCTCCTGGAGCGGGGACCTCTTCTTCAACAAGAAGCGCGCAGACCTGCTGGCGAAGCCGCCGGAGCCGCCGGCGGCGGCCAAGGGCAAGCCCGGCGCCGCGAAGTAACGCCCCCAGTCCGCCTCTCCCAGTCCGCGCCCCTACAGCCAACGCGGCGCGCGCTTCCTCGATCTGCAGCCCGATCGCCTCGAGGTCCTCAACGCCGGACGCCGCCGGCTTGGCGGCAGACCGTCGACCGTCCTGCACGCGAAGCTGACCTTCCCCTTTGCCCAATGCTCGACCTGCGGCCATGCTTATCCAGCCCTGAAGACGGAGCCAACGGAATGTGGACCAGTGAGCGTCGCGCCCGGTGGTCGCGCAAGCGGCTGCCGCTGGGCTTGGCCGCGGCCGCCTTGGTGGCCACGCTAGCCCTGCTGCTGTGGCCGGTGCGGCCGGCGCCGCGGGCGCTTCCCGCGGCGGGAGGAGAACGCAAGATGGGAGCCGATGAACGCTACACGAAACCGAGCGCTGCAGAGCTGCAGCGCACCCTCAGCGCGGAGCAGTATCGCGTGACGCAGCAGGAGGGCACCGAGCCCCCGTTCCAGAATGCCTATTGGGACGCGCACGCGCCTGGCATCTACGTCGACGTGGTGACGGGGGAGCCGCTCTTCAGCTCGCTCGATAAGTTTGATTCGGGAACGGGCTGGCCGAGCTTCAGCAAGCCGATCGAGGCCGCGCGCGTCGCGCAGCGGGAGGATCGCAAGCTCGGCATGCGTCGCGTCGAGGTGCGATCGCGCGCGGGCGAGAGCCACCTCGGCCACCTCTTCGAGGATGGGCCCGGCCCCGGCGGGCAGCGCTACTGCATCAACTCGGCCGCGCTGCGCTTCATCCCAGCCGAGCGGCTGGAGGCGGAAGGCTACGGTCGCTATGCGTCGCTCTTCGCGGCTGCTGCGGCCCCGGTGGCCCCGGTGGCGCCGGTGGTTCCGGCGGCCCCAGTGGCCCCGGTGGCGACAAGACGCGAGCCCGCGGTCGAGGTGGCCACCTTCGCCGGTGGCTGCTTCTGGGGCGTCGAGGAGCTCGTGCGCCAGCTCCCCGGCGTGCTGCAGACAGAGGTCGGCTACAGCGGCGGGACGACGGCGGCGCCGCGCTACGAGGACGTCAAGCAGGGGCGCACGGGGCACGCCGAGGCCGTGCAGGTGCGCTTCGACCCGCAGCGGCTGAGCTACGAGCGGCTGCTCGGCTTCTTCTTTCGCTTGCACGATCCGACGACGCTGAACCGCCAGGGCAACGATGTCGGCACGCAGTACCGCTCCGTGATCTTCTTTCACTCCGAGGAGCAGCGCCGCGTCGCCGAGCGCGCAAAGCAGCAGGTCGACCGCTCCGGCAAGTGGTCGCGTCCGGTGGTCACCGCGATCGTCGCAGCCAGCAGCTTCTATCCGGCGGAGGACTACCACCAGGACTACCTGGTCAAGCACCCCGACGGTTACACTTGCCACTTCCTGCGCGACTGAGGCGCTGCCCTCGGCGCGCGCGTCCGCTGCGATAAACGCCGGGCGGGAGCGCAGCCCGTCGCGTACACTGCCGCGCGATGCTCAGCTTGGCCTTCACGCTCTTCGGCGCCGACGTCAGCTGGCTCGAGCTCGTGGCCTTCGTCTTCGCGCTCGGCTGTGTCAGCTGCAACGTGATCGAGCTGCATTGGGGCTGGCCGCTGGCCATCGTCGCCAGCGTGCTCTATGCGTGGCTCTTCTTCAGCAGTCGGCTCTATGGTGACGTCGCCGTCCAGGCCTTCTTCTTCGGCTCGTCGATCTGGGGTTGGCATCGCTGGTTGCTCGGGGGCGGCACGGAGAGCGCTCCCACGCGTTTGCGCGTGGCCCGGCTGAGCGGGCTGCAGCGCGCCGCGGTCGCCCTGGGCTGGCTCGCGCTCTGGCCCGCCTTCGGCGCCCTGCTGGCACGCTTCACCGACTCGGACGTGCCCTACTTCAACGCGCTGCCGACCGTGGGCAGCGGCATCGCCCAGGTGCTGCTCGCGCTCAAGTATGTCGAGACCTGGCCGGTCTGGGTCGTGGTCAACGTGGTCAGCACGGTGCTCTATGCGAGCAAGCAGCTCTGGCTCACCAGCCTGCTCTACGTGATCTTCGCTGGCCTGGCGCTGACGGGCTGGCGCCGCTGGCAGCGGAAGCTCCCATGAGCGCAGCGGTGCATCGTGTCGCGATCGTCGGCGCCGAATGCGTCGGCAAGACCACGCTGGCGCGCGCCTTGGCGCAGCGCCTGGGCGGGCTGTGGGTTGGGGAGTATCTGCGGGAGTTCTGCGACCTGCTCGGGCGCACGCCGCGGCCCAACGAACAGGCCGAGATCGTCGCCGAGCAGCTTCGCCGCGAGCAGGCTGGCGAGGCCGCCGCGCGCGCAGCCGGGCTCGGCTGGCTCTTCGTCGACTCGGTGCCGCTGGTGACCGCGGCCTATAGCGAGCTGTTGTTCGCCGAGGTCTCGCTGCACGCGGCTGCCCTGGCGCACCACGCCCGCTACCACACGACGCTGCTGCTGGCGCCGGATCTGCCCTGGGTGGCGGACGGCATCCAGCGTGATGGCCCGGCGGTACGGGCGCGCTTCCACGCGCTGCTGACGCGGGCGCTGGAGGTCGCCGGGCTGCCCTACACGCTGATCACCGGCAGCGGCGCAGCCCGCGAAGGGGCGGCGGAGGCGGCCTTGCGCTCCGGGCAGCAGGCGGCTCAGGGCCACGCCGCCGAGCCTCAGGGGGCGGCCTGCCAGCGCAGCGGGGTCCCAGATTTTGTCGAGGAAGGTGTTGGGGAAGCGCTGAAGGTCCGCGGCCGTGAAGACCAGGCCGAGCCGGTGTAGCGTCGTCACGAAGCCGATGTCGATGTTGGCGTGGGAGGTATCCTCGATCGTCGCTGGTCGCGCGGGGTCCTCAGCGAGCAGGGCGTCGGCGTAGCGCCAGACGTAGCGCTGAGCCTCGGGCGCAGCGACGAGGGCGGCCTTGAACGCCCGCCCCAGCTGTTCGGCGCGGGTCCTGTAGAGCGTGTTGCCCGTGAGCTCGAAGAGCAGGGCGACGAAGCGGCCAAAGGCGAGGTATTGATCGTGGGGCAGGGTCCGCGCGCCCAAGGCGCGGACAGCATCGATCGCGAGGTTCGCGCGCCCGCCGCCGCCGCCGCCGCCGCCGCGACAGCCGCGCAGCTAGCGCCACGGCTCGCGCGACGGCAGCGTCGCCGCCGTCGGCGTGGTCGAAAGCGCGAGATCCCCCAGCCGTTTCCAGCTGCGCTGGTCCGCGCTCGCGAAGACCAAGGCGCCGGGATTCGTGCCGCAATAGGAGCCTGAGCAGGTATCGCCGCAGAGCGTGTCGGGCATCGAGGAGTCGCCGACGGCCGCGGCCCGAGCCTCGATCCCGCCAAAGTCGACCTCGAGGCAGGCGGTGACGCCGCGGCGGTCCAACACAGCCACCCGCTATCGCCGAGTTCCTCTGGGTCGAGGTAGCGGCGACCATGGGCCGCGGCGTAGGCCGGAAACGCCTGCTCCCAGCGGCTCCATTCGTTCCTGACGTTCACGCTGAGCAGGTCGACCGACAGGTCGGGGTTGCTGGCAGGGGTTGCTGGCCCCCGCCCCGGGGCCGCAGCGCCCCGTCACCGACCTAAGGCAGCCGCCTGGCCCACCGGGGGGCCTAGCGGTCGTTTGAGCCAGCGCTGCGCGCGCCCCCGCGGCGCTGCGCCTAGGGGGCGCGCGCCCCCGCTTCGGCCACCGGTTCCTGCTCCGAGTGCTGCTCCGAGTGCCAGCGAGCGACATCGCTCCTGCCCTTCCCCGCCCCTCAGCCCAGGGCGCCCTTGGCCCCTGCCGTGGCGCAGAGCGCCTTGCAGCCGCCTCTGGGGCCGGCGTAGCGGGGCCGCGACCCTCCGCGGCAGGAGGGCCGATCGCTCCCTCGCATCGGACGTCCGGACGCTGGCGCATTTCGTGCTGTCACTGGGCGGCCCGAGCCATGACGGCTCGCTTTTCCGCAGCAGTCCGCAGCAGTCCGCAGCAGAAGGAGACATCATGTCGCATCGTTCCTGGGGTCCCCACGCGCGCGCAGGCGCCGGTTTGGCCGCTCTTCTGGGGGTCGGTCTCGCGGCGGGCTGTGGAGCCGAAGCCGCCGACAGTGGTGCACCATTGCCGACGGAGAGCGCCACCGAAAGCGCCGCCGCGCTGAGCGGCGACACCTCCTGTAAGCACGTCGGCGGGGTGGTGATGCTGCTGCCCGAGCCGGCCGGGAAGTGCACCATCAGCACCAAGCTGCCTGGCCCGACCTACGTCGGCAATCCTGATCCGACCGGAAATCCGGCCTGCTTCAGGGTGTTCGTCTTCGGCTCCCTGAACGGTTCGGGCTACGCCGGGCTGACGGCCGAGGCCCTGCAGTTCGGCGGCACCGCGACCCCGGCGACCTTGCATGAGTGGCCGGCGCCGCCGACGCTCCCAACGCGACTCGTGCTGACGGCGCGCTCGGCCCTGAAGTTTTCCGGCGGCTCGATTCAGACGCGGGACACGAATCTGATCGATACGGCCACCGGCACGATCACCGAGCAGATCATGATCACCGGCGGCGACGGCGCCTACGCTGGTGCGACCGGCGCGCTGGTGATCCTCGGCGACTCCCTGGGCAAGCCCGCACCGATCACCGGCCGCATCTGCGTGCCCAGGTCCTAGTCCGAGCGGGTTAGCTATATTCGCGTAGCGCCCGCCGCTCCCGTCCCTCTCACTTCTCCGGAATGAACTCTCCCGTGGCGCTGCGCCGCAGGCCCCGACGGACCCGCGGGACCATCGCCTCGCGCGTGACCGAGATCGGCTCGGCATGCCAGATGTCACGGTTGTATTCACGAATGGCGCGATCCGAGGAGAAGCGTCCGCTGCGGGCGACGTTGAGGATGGCCCGTCGCAGCCACCCCGCTGAGTTGGCGTAGGCCGCCGTCACCCGCTGCTGGGCTTCCGCGTAGGCCGCGAAGTCGGCGAGGACGAAGAAGCGATCGTCGTCAAGCAGGTCACGCATCAGGGGCTCGAAGAGCCCGCGCTCCTCGGGCGAGAAGAAGCCGTCGCGGATCATGTCGATCGCCTCGCGCAGCCAGGGCTGGCCCTCGAGGTGGGTGCGGGGCTGGTAGTGCGGCCGCAGCGCCGTCAACGCCTCTGTGGTGTGACCGAAGATGAAGATGTTGTCCTCGCCGACCTCCTCCAGCATCTCGATGTTGGCGCCGTCGAGCGTGCCGATCGTCAGCGCGCCGTTGAGCATGAACTTCATGTTGCTGGTGCCAGAGGCCTCGAAGCCCGCCGTCGAGATCTGCTCGGCCAGGTCTGCGGCCGGGATGATGCGCTCGGCCAGAGAGACCCGGTAGTTGGGCAGGAAGACCACGCGCAGCAGCTCGCTCGTGGTGGCATCGTTGTTGATGCGATCGGCGGCGCTGCAGATCAAGCGGATGATCAGCTTGGCCGTCTTGTAGTCGGGTGCGGCCTTGCCGCCGATGATCACCGTGCGCGGGTGGAAGTCCCCCGGACCGTCGTGCTTGAGCCTGAGCCAGGTGGCGATGAAGTGCAGCGCGTTGAGCAGCTGCCGCTTGTACTCGTGGATGCGCTTGACCTGCACGTCGAAGATCGACCGCGGATCGATCGTCAAGCCCGTCAGCGCGCGCGTCAGCTCGGCCAGCGCTCGCTTGTTCTGATCTTTGATCGTGGCGAAGGCCTGCTGCAGCTCCGGGTCCTCCGCCAGCGGCTCGAGCTGGCGGAGCTGGTCGAGCTCGAGGGGCCAGCGCGTGCCGATGCGCGCGCTGATCAGCGCCGCGAGCGCGGGATTGGCGGCCAGCAGCCAACGGCGCTGCGTCACGCCGTTGGTCTTGTTGTTGAAGCGCGTGGGCAGCAGCTCATGGAACTCGCGCAGCTCACGCTCCATCAGCAGCCGCGTGTGCAGCTTGGAGACCCCGTTGACGGAGTGCGAGCCGACGATCGCCAGGTGCGCCATCCGCACGTGCTTGTCGCCTTGCTCCTCGATCAGCGAGACGCGGCGCAGGCGGTCGTCGTCGCCGGGGTGGAGCACGGCGACCTCGCGGAGGAAGCGCCGGTTGATCTCGTAGATGATCTCGAGGTGGCGGGGCAGCAGGTTACCGAGCATCGATACCGGCCAGCGCTCGAGCGCCTCGGCCAGCAAGGTGTGGTTGGTATAGGCGAAGGTGCGGACGGTCAGGTCCCAGGCCACCTCCCACTGCAGCTCGTGCTCATCGATCAGCAGGCGCATCAGCTCGGCGATCGCCAGCGAGGGGTGGGTGTCGTTGAGCTGAATCGCCGCCTTGTCGGGGAAGGCCGTGAAGTCGCTGTGGCTGACGAGATAGCGGCGGACGATGTCGCGAATCGAGCAGGAGACGAAGAAGTACTGTTGCTTGAGCCGCAGCTCCTGGCCCTCGAAGAAGGTGTCGTTCGGGTAGAGGACCTTGGAGATGTTCTCGGAGAGGTTCTTCTCCTCGACGGCCTTGAGGTAGTTGCCGTGGTGGAAGTAGTCGAGGTCGAACTCCTTGGAGGCGCGTGCCGCCCACAGCCGCAAGGTGTTGACCGATTCGTTGCCATAGCCGTCGATCGGGTAGTCGTAGGCCATGCCGATCACGCGCTGCGTGTCGACCCACTCGACCCTGAGCTGCCCATCCGGCAGCTTGAGGTGACGGGTCTGCCCGTAGAAATGCACGACGTAGGCGCGCTCCGGGCGCGCGACCTCCCAGGGGTTGCCAGCCTTGAGCCAGAGCTCGGGCCGCTCGAGCTGGCGATTGTGGCGGATCACCTGCTCGAAGATGCCGAACTCGTAGCGAATGCCGTAGCCGTAGGCCGGCAGCTCGAGCGCCGCCATCGAGTCGAGGAAGCAGGCCGCGAGGCGACCCAGGCCCCCGTTGCCCAGGCCCGCGTCGGGCTCCTGTTCGACGAGGTCGGCCAGGTCGAGGCCGACCTGCTTGAGCGCCGTCCGCGTCTCATCATAGATGCCGAGGTTGATCAGGCTGTTGACCAGGGCGCGGCCGATCAGGTACTCGGCCGAGAGGTAGTACACGCGCTTGACGTCCTTGCGGTAGTAGGTCTGCTGCGTGTGGATCCAGCGCTCGACCATGCGGTCGCGCGCCGCCAGGGCCAGCGCGAGGTAGAGGTCGTGCGGCGTGGCGGTGAACTTATCCTTGGATAACGAGTACTCGAGGTGGCTGGCGAAGGAGCGCAGGATGCTCTCGCTGTCCATCCCCTTGTTGAACGTTTCCCAGCGCTGAAAGAGCGTGCTGTCTTGCATCGGAGCCCTCCCGGCCGCGGCCGATCAGGGCGATCGCGCGGCGAACGTGCTGCTGGCGCGGCTTGAGTCGAGCGCGGCGATCATACACGGGATCGCGCCGCGGCCGCACGCCTCCGCCGGCGCCTGGAACCGGTTGCCGCGGGAGCGAGGCTGGGGCACACTGCGCCGCCCGCGCTGGAGCTGGGCGGCGAAAGGAGTCGATGGCACATGACGGAGCTGCTGACGATGCTCGTGGATCTCGTGCTGCACCTCGATCGGCACCTGGGTGCGATCATCGCGCAGTACGGCGTCTGGACCCACCTGCTGCTCTTTCTGATCGTCTTCTGCGAGACGGGGCTGGTGGTGACGCCCTTTCTTCCGGGCGACTCGTTGCTCTTCGCGGCTGGCACCTTCGCGGCGATCGGCTCGCTCGACGTCCACCTGCTGGTGCTCTTGCTCACCGTCGCCGCGATCGCCGGCGACACCCTGAACTACTGGATCGGCGCCTGGGCTGGGCCGCGCGTGTTGAACGGTCGCGTGCGCTGGCTGCGCCAGGACTACCTCGAGCGGACCCACCGCTTCTACGAGAAGCATGGCGGTAAGACGATCATCCTCGCCCGCTTCGTGCCGATCATTCGCACCTTCGCCCCCTTCGTCGCCGGCGTCGGCGCGATGAGCTACCGGCGCTTCCTCCTCTTCAACATCGTGGGTGGGGTGGTCTGGGTCGCGCTCTTCAGCTATGCCGGGTACTTCTTCGGCAATATCCCGGTCGTACGCCGCAACTTCACCATCGTGATCATGGCGATCATCGTCCTCTCGGTGCTCCCGATCGTGATCGAGTACCTGCGGGCGCGTGGTCAGCGGAGTGCCTCCGGCGCCGGCGATCCGCCGCCGAAGCCTCAGACGGTGACGAGCGCCACCGAGTCGCGCTGACGACCCGGAGGAGCGCGCTCGCGCCCAAGGGCCAGCGCGTAGCCAGCGGGACGGACGCGCGAAGGTTCTTACGCGCAGGTTCTTGGCTGCGGGCTGCTTGCGGGGCCCGGGCCCGCGGCCGCGCGTTCAGCTTTGCCGGGCGGGGCCGAAGGAGCGCTCGAAGAGCTCGTGAATCGCGTTGCGGCCGTGCTCGGCGAGGCTGCGCGTGCCGGTGCCACACCAGCGGCGGGCGCGGATCAGCGGCGGCTCCTCGGCGACCCAGCGCGTCCCCTCCCAGGCGTACCAAGCGCGGCGCTCCTGGTCGTAGACGTGGACGGCCTTCTTCCACGACCGGCCCAGCTCCACGGCCCAGCCGGTGCCGCCCTTGACGGTCTCGTCGGGTTGGATGATCCCGACCGCGAAGACCTCGCTCGCCGTGTTGACCTGATGCCAGATGCTCTGCAGCGTGCGCCGGAGCTGGTCGCTATCCGGAAAGGTGCGATGCATGTGGGCCTGCAGGTAGATCGGGCTGACGGCACCCTGGGCCAGCTCCTGCTCGCTGAGCCAGAGGAGGTTGCGCGCGCGGGCCGGCGTGCGCCCGGCGAAGGTGAAGTTCAGCTCGCGCAGACCCCAGCGCTCGGCGCAGGCGCCGAACTCGCTCTCGGTGCCCGCGGCACCGCCGGAGAGCAGCGTAACCCCGCTGGCCGTCGTTTGCGCGCTGAGACCGTCGCCGACGACCTTGAACTCCTGCGTCACGAGCCGATGCGTGCGCGGCTGCAGCCGCAGCGCCGTCTCTGCCGGGGAGCTCTCGTTGTGGCGTTTGAGCAGGCGCACGGCCACGGCGCCGTCATGCGGCTCGAGGAAGAGCGCCACCTCGATCCGCTCACCCCAGGCGTCGGTGGGCGGCGGCATCCGCAGGGGATGCTGTCCCGTATGCTCGCGGTGCGTCTGCACCGCCATCCACAGCTCGGCGCCGAGCTCGGCGGCCTGGGCGAGGAAGCCATCGATCGCGCTGTGCTGTTCTTCGGTGCTCAGGCCATCGAAGTCGTAGCCGTCGATGATCAGCACCTCGGGTTGAAAGCGGGTCGTCGCGCGCAGCGCCGCCAGCGACTCCGCCAGCTTCTCCGGGCGCAGCCGGCGGTCCCCGAAGGTCAGAATGATGCGGCGGTGCGTGACCAACGCCTGCGTCGCCTCGAGCCGGCGCTCTTCCTCGTCGCCGGCGACGTGGTCGAAGAGCGCGTCATACCAAGACTGCACATGGTCGAGGGTGTGCTCCAGCGAGACGTGCAGCACCGTCTGGCCGCGCAGCAGGTGGCTGAGACTGATCTGCACCAGGCACGCGGTCTTGCCCTCGCCGGCGCGCGCCATCACCACCCCGAGGCGGCCGGCGCCCGGCCAGCCGTGCATCGACTGCGCCAAGAGGTGCAGCGGATTCTGCAGCGTGACTGAGTCCTGTAGCGTTGCCGAGCTCGCCAGCGCGGGCGGTTTCTGACTGTCCATGTTGCCTCCTCAGCGCGGTAAGCCGTTGCTCAGCCCTGCTGTTCGCGGCGCGCCTTCGCCACCAGCTCCTCGCCAATGTTGACCGGCACCTCGAGGTAGCGGCCGAACTCCATCGTGAACTCGGCCTTGCCCTGGGTGGCCGAGCGCAGCGCCGTGACATAGCCGAACATCTCCGCCAGCGGCACCTCGGCCTCGATGCGGGCCATCTGATCGACCTCCTGCGAGCCGATGATCATGCCGCGCCGCTGCACCAAGGTGGTCAGCACCGCGCCGCCGAAGTCGGCGGGGGTCTCGACCACGACGCGCATGATCGGCTCGAGGATGCGCGGCGACGCCTTCTCGTAACAGCTGCGCCAGGCACCGCGCGAGGCCTCCTGGAAGGCGATATCCGAGGAGTCGACCGCATGCGCGGCGCCGTCGTTGACGACCACGCGGACGTCGACCACGGGCACGCCGATCAACCGGCCCTTGGCCTGCATCGAGCGGAAGCCCTTCTCCACCGAGCTGATGAACTGCTTCGGGATCACGCCGCCGCGCGTCTCATCGTCGAAGGTGAAGCCCCCGCCGGGCTGCGGCTCGATGAAGCCGACCACCCGACCGTATTGCCCGGAGCCGCCCGTCTGCTTCTTGTGCAGGTAGTCGAAGTCGGCGCGGCGCGAGACCGTCTCGCGGTAGGCCACCTGCGGCGGCGAGACCTCGACGGAGACGTTGTACTCGCGCTTCATCCGCTCGAGGTAGATCTCGAGGTGCAGCTCGCCCATCCCGCTGACCAACGTCTCGGCGGATTCGGCGTCGGTGGTCACGCGGAAGGTGGGGTCCTCCTTGGTGAAGCGTCGCAGGGCCTTGGAGAGGCGCGTCTCCGAGGCGGTGTCGGTGGCACGCACGGAGAGCGAGACGACCGGATCGGGCACGTGCATCGCTGTCATCGAGACGTTGATCTTGCCGTCGGTGAAGCTGTCGCCCGAGTTGCAGTCGATGCCGAACATGGCGACGATCTCGCCGGGGCCGGCCTCCTGGATATCCTCCATCTCATCGGCGTGCATCCGGACCAGGCGCCCGACCTTATGCTTCTTGCCGGTGCGGACGTTGATCACGCTGTCGTCGCGCGCCATCGTGCCCTGGTAGATGCGCAGATAGGTCAGCTGGCCGTAGCGGCCATCCTCGAGCTTGAAGGCCAGCGCGATCATCGGCAGCGCGGGATCGCTGCGCACGGCGATCTTGGCCCCATCATTGTCGAGGTCGATCGCCTCGTTCGGCACCTCGCTCGGATCGGGCAGGTATTGGATCACCGCGTCGAGCAGCCGCTGGACGCCCTTGTTCTTGTAGGCCGAGCCGAGCAACACCGGCACGATTTTGAGGTCGATCGTCGCGCGGCGCACCGCGGCGCGGATCAGCTCGATCGTGACGCGGTCCTCGAGCATCGCCTCGGTCAACGCATCGGAGAACATCGACAGGGCGTCGAGCATCTCCTCACGGGCCGTGGCGGCCTCGCTGACCTGGTCGGCGGGGATCGGGCGCTCCTCGATCGTCTCACCGTTGGGGCCGGAGAAGCTGTAGGCCTTCATCTCGATCAGGTCGATCAGCCCCTCGAAGGCGTCTGCAAGGCCAATCGGCAGCTGCAAGAGCACGGGGTTGAGCGCGAGCGTCTCGCGCAGCTGATTGCGTACGCGCACCGGGTTGGCGCCGGCGCGGTCGCATTTGTTGACGAAGGCGAGCCGCGGCACGCCGTAGCGGCGCATCTGCCGGTCGACGGTGAAGGACTGGCTCTGCACGCCGGCGACGGCGCAGAGCACCAGAATCGCGCCGTCGAGCACGCGCAGGGAGCGCTCGACCTCGATCGTGAAGTCGACGTGTCCCGGCGTGTCGATGATGCTGATGTGGTGTCCGAGCCACTCGCAGTGGGTCGCCGCGCTGCAGATCGTGATGCCCCGCTCGCGCTCGAGGTCCATCGAGTCCATCTTCGCGCCGACGCCGTCCTTGCCCTTGACGTCGTGAATCTGATGGATCCGCTTGGTGTAGAAGAGCACCCGCTCGGTCAGCGTCGTCTTGCCGCTGTCCACGTGGGCTGAGATGCCAATGTTTCTGACGAGAGACCGGTCCAATAACATCATCGAACTCCGCGCTTGAGGAGAAGCAGCGCCAGGGCGCCGAGGGCCACGCGATAGTAGCCGAAGGCGCTGAAATCGCGTCGGCTGACATACGACAAGAGCCAGCGAATAACCAGCATTGCTGTAACGAGGGCCGTCACCAGCCCCACGCCGAGCGGCGCCGCGCCCTGGTCGGCGAAGAGCGTGTAGTGCCGCGCCAGGTCGTAGAGCGTAGCGGCGCCGATCGTCGGGATGGCGAGGAAGAACGAAAACTCGGTCGCGGTGGTGCGGCGTAGGCCGACGAGCAGGCCGCCCATGATCGTCGCGCCGGCGCGCGAAACGCCGGGGATCAGCGCCAGCGTCTGCGCCAGGCCGATGACCAAGGCCTGCCGCAGGCTGACCTGCTCGAGCTCGGCGACCCCGCGGCTATGATCGCGGCGCTCGATCAGCAAGATCGCCAGGCCCCCGGCGACCAAGGCCCAGGCCACCACCGCCGGATCGAAGAGGTGCAGCTTGATCGGGCGGTGCAAGAGCAAGCCGGCGACGGCGGCCGGCAGGAAGGCCAGCAGCAGCTTGGCGACGAGCAGGCGAGGGCCGGCCTGGTCGAGGCCGCGCGCGAGCTGCCAGAGGCGGCTGCGGTAGAGCCAGACGACGGCGAGGATCGCGCCGAGCTGGATCACGATCTCGAAGGTCGCGGCCAGCTCGCCCTCTTGGCCGAGCAGGTGGCCGGCGATGATCAGATGGCCGGTCGACGAGATCGGCAAGAACTCGGTCAAGCCCTCGACGACGCCGAGAACCACCGCGTCGCTCAAGCCGAGTGGGCGTACTGCCTGGTGCACGAGCCTTTCCTGCCACGCCAAGCCGCGCGCGGGGCCCAAGGGCTGGCGCGGGGAGGCGGGACATACCCGACTTGGGCGACGAATGCAAATGTCGCGGGGCCCATCCAGAGCGCGCCCGACTGACGCGCCCGACTGACGCTTGATCGGCGGCTGGCGCCGTGCGATAGGCCCACGCAAGGGGAGGGCGGGTATGGGACGCATGGCGAAGCTCGTGGCGAAGCAGATGGTGGCGAAGAAAATTGTGACGAAGAGGATTGTAACGACGCAGCCGAGTGGCCAGACGCGCGGGCGAAGGGGCGGGCCGGCGATGCTCGGGGCGCTGGTGCTGGCGGCCTTCGCCGCGGGCGGCGCTGCGCGCGCGCGGGCCTCCGAGCGGCCCGCGATGGGGCGGTCGGTTCCGCACCTCTTCGCCGCTAGCGGCAGGGCGCCGCTTCGGTCCTCTGGCGGTGAAATCCCCGCTCTCATCGAGGAGCATCGGGTCGACCTCAGCGGGACCTTTGCCGCCGGGCCGCAGCTCGGCCACTTCCTCAGCCCGGCGCTGCGGCGCGTGGTGCGCCTCGAGCGGATCACGGCGGAGCGCGCGTCAGCGCCGACGGTGACGCAGCGGGCCTTCTTCGAGCCCGGCTTTCCCGGCAGGCCCGAGCTCGAGTTCTCGACGCCGCTGCGGGTACCAACGAGGCTCGGGACCTCGCAGGGATCGCTGTGGACCGGTCTCAGCGAGGTCCGGGGTTCCGCCGGCAACCTGCTCGGGGTCTTCGGCCGGACCCTCTTCACCAGCCCAGAGCTCGTCGAGAGCGAGGCCTTCTGGATCGACGGCGCGGGGGGCGTCCATCCGCTGACCCCGGCCCGCTATCGTGAGGCCCTACGCGAGCACGATACCGTGGTGATCGCGGGCACGTCCGGCGATTTCGCCGCGCTGGTCGAGCGGACGCACTTCCCGGCGGCCGCGCTGCCGGCGGAGCATTGGTTCTCGCGCCAGCAGGAACCGACGACCTGGGTCGATCGCGAGGGGCAGCGGTGGGGCGTAAGCACGGAGACGCGGGGCCGCGCGGCGGCTGGCAAGGGGGCGAGCGCGGGCTCGCCGAGGAAGACGCAAAGGCTGCGCTTCCAGGGGTTGGATGGCGCCGAGCGCGCGATCGCGCTGCCCGAGGGGTGGGTCGAGCTGCGCACGAGGCTCTTCGCGCTTCAGGAGGCCGAGGGCGGGGCCAGGCAGCAGGCGGCGCTCGCCCCGACCGTGGCGGACTGGCGCTTCGTGTTGCAGCCTGACGCCGCGGGCAGCGGGTTGCTCGTGCCGCTCCCCGCCAGCGGCTTCGGCGTGACCGTGCCGGCGCATCAGGCCGAGGAACGAGGGCCGCGGGCTTCTTCAGCCGGTGGCGGGCGTCGCGAGCGGAGCGCAGGCGGCGTCGTGCCAGGTCTGGCACCCGAAGCGGTGAGCAGGGTGCTAGCCGGTTTCTGACGGCTACCTCCGGCGCCCGCCAGCAGCAGCAGGTGGCAGCAGCGCCGCGCCCCGGGCGGGTGGCTGGCGAGCACCTCCGCTCGGCCCGCGCGGGTTGCCCCGAGCGCACGGGCTGCGCTCAGAGCAGGTTGCACTTGGAGGGTGGGCAGAGGCCGTAGCGCTGAATCGCGCGGCCGGCGCCGACGCCGCAGAAGGGCAAGAAGCCCGGGGGCAGGCCGCCGACGCGGTAGGGCGAGGCGCCCGGGGCCAGCCAATAGGGGTGGGCGAGCACGAAGGCGACGAGGCTGGCGAAGGGCAGGGGCTCGCCGGCCGCGGGCGAGAGCTCGTCGTCGAACCACAGGCCATGGCTGCAGTCGTGGACGCACTCGACGAGGAAGTGACCGTTGGCGATGAGCACGGTCTCCAGCGCTCGCGAGGCGCTGGCGAAATCGATCGTCAGGCATTCGTCGCCCCTGCCGCCCCAGAGCACGAGCGCGGGCAGCCGGTGCGTGGCGCTGGCGCCTGGGTTGGACCAGGGGCGTAGCAGCAGGTTGCTCAGTGGCTTGGTGCTCTGCACGCCGCCCGAGAGCGAGACGAGCGAGGCCAGGTAGTCGCCGCGGGCCGCCGCGAGCTGCGCCGAGAAGAGCGCCCCGGCGCTGAGACCGATCGTGCTGACGCAGTCCTGGTCGATCGGCAGCTGGGCCGCGGCGCAGGAGAGCAGGTCGTCGAAGAAGACCAGCTCCTCCTCGACCCTGCGGTTCTCCGCCGTCGCCATGAAGGGCCAGGGTACGGACGCGAAGCCAAGGAGGCCGACGCCGCCGCCGAGGATCGTCACGTCGCCCTTGGCCTCGGGCGCGATGAAGACCACGCGGTACTGGTTGGCCGTCTGCTGCAGGCGGCCGCGCTCGACCATCGCCGCGGCCGAGCCCCCGAGCCAATGCCAGGCGAAGACCAGCGGGAAGCGCTCGTTGGGCCGCGCCGGCGTCGCTGGCAGCACCAGCAGGAAGTTGCGCTTGCTCGGTCCGGTCTCCATTTCATTCCGCCCCGCGTGCCAGGTCGGGCAGCTACCACGGCTGTAGCGCCGAGCGCTGGGGGCGCGTGTCGCCCCGACGGGGGCCGGGCTGCTGCAGCTCGCGGCGGGTGGCGGGGTCGTCCCCGCGTCAGCGCTCGGGCTGGCATCGGGTGGTCGCTGGGTGACGGCGCGATCGGCGCCGGCATCGGCCGCCGCGGGGCCCTCGGGCCGCCAGTAGGCCGCGCTATCCGGACCAAGGGCGACGAGGCCGTCGCGCCGAGACTGCGCTCGGCTGTCGCTGGCTGCCTGCGCGCCTCGGCCGCCGGCATCGACCGAGCCCCGTGTCGGGCCCGAGGAGAGGCCCGGCGTGCCGCCACCGCAGCCGGCGCTGAGGGTGAGCAGGGCGCTGAGGGCGAGCGGGGCGCTGAGCGCGAGCGCGGCCCGGCGGCAGCCCAGGCGAGGCTGGCGGCGCGGCCTGAGCGGGTCGAGCGACGGGTGCATGCGACGATGATGGTCGACGCCACCCGTCGCAGCAAGCCCCGCGGCCGGGCGCTGGGCGCGCCCCCGGAGGGCCGCCACCGGGCAGAGGCGTGCCTGCGGCTGCGGTGGACCGCGGCGCGCGCGCCGTGGTACCTGAGCAGGGTGCCAGGCTGAGCTGCGCGGCCGCTGGTTGTGGGGGCCCGAAGGCTGGGATTCGATCCCCGGCAACTCCGACCTCTGGGAAAGGTGGACTGACCATGTTTCCGAGCGTGTTTCCGAGCGTGTTTCCGAGCGTGTTTCCGAGCGTGTTTCCGAGCGTGTTGCGACGGCTCTTGCTCGTGGCAGGGGTCCTGGTGGGCCTGGGCGTGAGCGCGGGCTGCGGCGACGACGGCCTCTATCATAAGTACGGCGGCGACCGTTCGCGCTACGAGTGTGGGTTTTCGGGGAATGGTTGCTGGGGCAAGGATGGCGCGGCGCCCTCCTGCAACAGCGGCAACGTTTGCAACACGGCGCGCCAGGGCGAGGCCCTCGGCGTCGACCGCTGTCCGGCAACCGTCGGCGTTTGCGAGGTACGGGCCGACGCCGGCTAGCGCCCTGCGTCGTTCAGAGCGCCGCGACGGCCGCGCGAAAGACGCGACCGCGGTGCTCGAAGTCGCGAAACATGTCGTAGCTGCTGCACGCCGGTGAGAGCACGACCGCGTCGCCGGGCTGCGCGAGCGCGGCGGCGTCGGCCACCGCCTGCTCGAGGGTTGGCGCGCGGTGCAGCGGCACGGTGCCGGCGAGGGCGCTGGCGATGCGGTCGGCGGCGGCGCCGATCAACACGACGTGGCGGCAGACCTCCTCGACGACCGCCCGCAGCGGCGCGTAGTCGCCGCCCTTATCCTTGCCCCCGGCCAGCAGCACGACCGGCTGCTCAAAGCCAGCCAGCGATCCGGCCACGGCGCCAACGTTGGTCGCCTTCGAATCGTCGTAGAAGCGCACGCTCGCGCGCTCGCCGACCAGCTCCATGCGATGAGGCAAGCCGACGAACTGGCGTAGGCCCTGCTCGCAGGCCGCCACCGAGGCACCGGCGAGGCGCGCCGTCAGGAGCGCGGCCAGGGCGTTGAGGGTGTTGTGGCGTCCGGGCAGGCGCAGCGCGCGTCGTGGATAACGCTCGACCTCACCGCCGGGCAGCCGCAAGCAGAGGGCGCCCTCTGCTTGCCAGGCGGCCCTTTCGGCCCCGGGTGCGAGCGCAAAGCCGAGGCGCTGGGCCCGGCCCGCGGCAGCGAGCGCCCGAACCTCGGGTTGGTCGGGCTCGTCGCTGAGCAGGGCGAAGTCCTCGGGCCGCTGGCGTTCGAAGAGCCGCGCCTTCGCCCGTTGGTAGGCCAGGTAGCTCGGATAGCGATCGAGATGATCCTCGCTGAGGTTCAGCAGCACGGCGATATGCGCGCTGAACTGTTCGATGCGCTCGAGCTGGAAGCTCGAGAGCTCGAGCACCAGCAGACCCTCGGGTCCGGCGACCGGCTGGTCCACGACCTCGCTCAGCGGTTGGCCGAAGTTGCCGCCCCAGAACACCGGCCGGCCCGTCACGCGCAGGATTTCGCCCACCAGCTTGGTCGTCGTCGACTTGCCGTTGGTCCCGGTGATGCCGATGATCGGCGCGCGTACGCAGCGATAGGCCAGCTCGAGCTCGCCGATCAGCGGTACGCCGGCCGCCTCGGCCGCCTCGAGCTGGGGAAGCGGCGGCACGCCCGGGCTGACGACGACCAAGTCCGCCGATCGCAGCGTCTCGGCGCGATGGGCGCCGAGCTCGAGCGTGCAGCGCGTGGCCAGCTCGCCGAGCGCCGGCTGCACGGCGGCGGCGGTGCGAGCGTCACTGAGGGTGACGTGCGCACCGCGCGCCAGACAGAGCGCGGCAGCCGCTCGCCCCGACCGTCCCGCACCCACGACCACCACGCGCTTTCCTTCGAGCTGCATCACCCTCTCCCGCTGGTTGCGTCGCGCCGCTTGCGTCCCGCTGCTTGCGTCCCGCTCTTGCGCGGCCCTTGCTCAGTCCGCGGCGCCCGCCCGACGCGCGGCCGCAGGCCCGGCGCTAGCGCAGCTTGAGGGTAGCCAGCGCGAGCAGCGCCAGCATGATCGAGATAATCCAGAAGCGAACGATGATCTTCGGCTCGGCCCAGCCCTTGAGCTCGAAGTGGTGGTGAATCGGCGCCATGCGGAAGACGCGCTTACCGGTCAGCTTGAACGAGAGCACCTGCACCATCACCGACACGGCCTCGACGACAAAGACCCCGCCGAGCAGCAGCCAGACGAGCTCGTTCTTGGTCAGCACCGCGAGCATGCCGAGGCCGCCGCCGAGGGCCAGCGAGCCGACGTCGCCCATGAAGACCGAGGCCGGGTAGGTGTTGTACCAGAGGAAGCCGACACCGGCGCCGGCCATCGCGCCGCAGTAGACGGCCAGCTCGGCGGCGCCCGCGATGAAGGGGATGTTGAGGTACTGGGCGACATTGAACTTGTTGCGGCCGAGCACCGTCCCACCGGCGTAGGAGAGGAAGAGGAAGGTGCCGGCGCTGACGATCACCGGACCGATCGCCAGGCCGTCGAGCCCATCGGTGAGGTTGACGGCGTTGGAGCTGCCGACGACGACGAACCAGGCGAGGACGAAATAGAGGGGCGCGGGAAGGCGCAGCGGGCGGCGATCGAAGCCGACGAAGGGGAGGGCCAGGCGCAGGGCGATCGAGGGCGAGAACACGCCTTGACCCCAGAAGACGATCGCCAGCGCGACGGCGGCGACCCCGCCCTGACCGAGGAGCTTGAGCTTGCCCGGAAGGCCGCGGCTGCTGCGGCGCCCCAGCTTCAGCATGTCGTCGCCGAAGCCGATCGCGCCATAGCCGACCGTGACCGAGAGCACCAACCAGACGAGCTTGTTGCTCAGGTCAGACCACAGCAAGGTCGGCAGCACCAGGGCGAGCAGAATCAGGCTGCCACCCATCGTCGGCGTGCCCGCCTTGGCGAGGTGGCTCTGCGGCCCGTCGTCGCGCACCTGCTGACCGATTTGCCGCGACTGCAGCTGGCGGATGAACCACGGGCCGAGAAAAAAGCTGATCAGCATCGCCGTCAAGGTCGAGGCGATGATGCGCGTCGACGGATAACGGACGACGTTGAGCCAGCGTAGGCCGAAGTGGTGTCGCAGGGGATAGAGCAAGTGAAAGAGCATCCGCGCTCCCTTTTTCGTAGCTGCTTCAGCGCTGCGGCGCCGGACGATCCGCTGCCGCGTCTCTGCCCGTCGCTGGCGCCAGCTCGAGCAGCGTCTCGACGACGCGCTCCAGCCGCGCGCCGCGCGAGGCCTTGACCAAGATCCAGCCCGCTCGCGGCAGCAGCTCGAGCGCGCGCCGCGCAGCCGCCGCCGGATCGTCGGTCTCGACGATGCGCTGCGGCGCCAGGCCCCCCGCGCGCGCCCCGTCCGCGATCGCCCGGGCGGCAGCGCCGACGACGACCAACCCGGCGAGCGGTAGCTGCGCTGCCGCTCGACCCACCTCCTCGTGCAGCGCCTCGGCCTGGGCGCCGAGCTCGCGCATCTCCCCGAGCACGGCCACCGCCGGCTGCGTCTGGGCCAGCTCGACGAGCGCCGTCAGCGCGGCTCGGACCGCCAGCGGGCTGGCATTGTAGCAGTCGTCCAGCAGCGTCAGGGGCCCCAATCGTCGCACGCGACTGCGGTGGCCGAGCTCCGGTGGCCGCGACAAGCCGGCGATGATATGGCGGTGCTCGATGCCGAGGGCGAGCGCGATGCAGGCCGCCGCGCTGGCGTTCTGCGCGTTGTGGCGCCCAACCAAGGGCAGCATCAGCTCGAGCCTCTCCCCGCGCAGCGTGAGCGTCAGCCTCTGCCCCGCGGCGCCCGCGGGCTCGGTGGCCAGCAGGCGCGCGTCGGCGCCGGGACTGCTGCCAAAGCGAAGCCGCTGGCGGGCCAGCGAGCGGCGCAGCGGCGGGTCGAGCAGCGGCTCGTCGTCGGGGACGATCGCGCAGCCCTCGGGGCCGAGCGCGTCGAGCAATGCAGCCTTCTCGGCGGCGATGGCCTCGATCGTTCCGAGGCCCTCGAGGTGGACGGGCGCGAGCGCCGTGATCAGGCCCAGGTCGGGACGCGCGAGGCTGGCGAGGTAGGCGATCTCGCCGCGCGTGCTCATCCCCATCTCGACCACCAGATAGCGGGTGGCCTCGGGCAGCGCCAGCAGCGTCAGGGGCAGGCCGAGCTGGTTATTGAGGTTGCCGCGGTTGTAGTGCGTCGGGCCGGCGAGCGCGAGTATCTGTTGCGTTAGCTCCTTGGTCGTCGTCTTGCCGACCGAGCCGGTGATCCCGATCACGCGCGGGGCGACGGTCAGGCGCCAGGCCAGCGCCAACGCGCCGAGCGCGCGCAGCGTGTCGGGGACCAGCAGCACCGCGCAGGGCGCCGTGGCGAGCAGCTCGGCCGCGGGTGGGCGCTCGAGCAGCACCAGCGGCGCCCCCGCCGCCGCGGCCTGCGGCCAGAAGCTGTGACCGTCGACCTGCTCCCCGCGCAGCGCGACGAAGGCCGCGCCCCTGGGGACGTTACGACTGTCGGTAGAGACGGCGGTGCAGAGGCCCGTGGTTGCCCTTTGTGGCCCGATCAGCGCGCCACCGGTCGCCGCCAGAGCCTGCGCGATCGTCATCCGCACGACGCGCCCCCGGTCTTGCGCTGCTGGCGCGCGGCGAGGCCGAGCCGCGCGTGCTGGCGATCATCGAAGGGCAGGCGCTGGTCGCCGATCAGCTGGTAATCCTCGTGGCCCTTGCCGGCGATCAGCAGGAGCTCGCCGGGGCCGAGGAGCGCCGTCGCCGCCGCGATCGCCCGCGCGCGATCGGGTTCGAGCCAGTAGACCGGCCCGAGACCCTCGGCGCGCGCGAGGTGCGTCAGGGCGGTCGCGCCCGCGCTGGCCAAGCCCTCGACGATGCCCTCGACGATCGCCGCCGGCGCCTCGCCGCGCGGGTTGTCGGTGCTGACGATCACCAGGTCGGCCCCTCGAGCGGCCGCCTCACCCATCAACCGGCGCTTGCCACGGTCGCGTTCGCCGCCGCAGCCGAAGAGCAGCAGCAGTCGCCGCGGCTTGAGCAGGCGCAGCGTGGCCAGCGCGCGCGCCAGGGCATCGGGCGTGTGGGCATAGTCGACGAGCACCGCGTGCTCCTCGCTGCCGTCGTCGACGCGCTCGAGGCGACCGGGCACGCCGCCGAGCGCGCCGAGTCCCGCCGTGGTCTGCGCCAGGCTGAGGCCGAGGGCGTGCGCACAGCCGGCGGCCAGCAGCACATTCTCGGCGTTGAAGTCGCCGAGGAGCGGGACGCGGAAGGGCTGCTCGTCGGGGCCGAAGTGCAGCACGCCGCTCAGCCCGCTGAGCTCGAGCTTCAGCGCGCTCAGCCGGACCTCGGCGTGGCGGTCGTGGCGCGAGCAGCGGATCAGCCGCAGATCGTCGCGCTCGCGCACGGCGTCGGCCATCGTCTGGCCCCAGGGACCGTCGAGGTGGATGACGGCGGCGCCGCCCGGGCGCAGGTGCTGCTGAAAGAGCTGCCGCTTGGCCTCGAAGTAGCGCTGCATCGTGCCGTGCAGGTCGAGATGATCCTGGGTCAGCTGCGTGAAGGCGGCCACGGCGAAGGCAGCGCCCCCAGAGGCGCCCCTGCGCCAGGCCATGGGAGGAGACCTCGAGCACGGCGTGGTCGCAACCGGCCCTTGCCATCCGGCCGAGCGCCTCCTGCAGCACCGGGGCGGTCGGCGTGGTCAAGGGCGCCGGCTCGCTATGGCCGTCCCAGCGGTAGTAGACGGTGCCGAGCAGCCCGGGGCGGTGGCCCGCCTGGCGCAGCAGCGCCTCGAGCAGGAAGGCCGTCGTCGTCTTGCCGTTGGTGCCGGTAATCCCAACCAGCGCCAGGCGCGTGCTGGGTCGGTGATGCCAGCGGCTGGCGGCCTGGCCGAGCGCGCGCGCTGGATCGTCGACGACGACGCAGGGCACGAGTTGGCCCTGGGCGCCGCGCAGCGCCGCGGGCGTGCCCGCGACGACGGCTACCGCGCCGGCCCCCGCCGCTTGCTTGGCGTAGGCGAGGCCATCGTGACGCAGGCCGGGGAGCGCGAAGAACACCTCGCCGGGGCGAAGGCGGCGCGAGTCGTCAGCCAACCCCGCGACCGGCAGGGAGGCCCAGGCGGCCTCGCCGGCGGCGGCCTCCGGCAGCAGCTCGCCGAGCGTGCGGCTCGGGAGCGGTGGAGCACTCGGCTGCGGCGCGCGGTCCATCGGCAGCTCTACCTCGCTCAGCGACGGCGACCGAGGCTTTGCGCCAGCTCGCGCGCCACGTCGCGCTCGCGCGCCGCATGGCGCTTGTCATGCTGCTGTTTGCCCTTGGCCAGCGCCACCTCGACCTTCGCGCGGCCGTCGCTGAAGTAGAGCTCGAGCGGCACGAGCGTAAACCCGCGCTCCTGGACCTTGGTCTCCAAGCGCGCGATCTCGGCGGCGTGGAGCAGTAGCTTACGCGGCCGCAGGGGCTCGTGATTGAAGTGCGTGGCCTGCGGATAGGGGCCGATGTGCGCGTTGACCAGCCAGACCTCGCTGTTGCGGATCTCGGCGTAGGCGTCGCCGAGGTTGACGCGCCCGTCACGCAGCGACTTGACCTCGCTGCCGACGAGCATCAGGCCCGCCTCGTAGCGGTCGAAGATCAGGTACTCGTGAAAGGCCTTCTTGTTGCGCACGATGACCTTACGTCCCGCGCCCGCCTTGCCCCCACTGCTCGCTTTCGCCATGGCCGTGCCCCTGCGGGGGCGGACTGTAGCACCCCGGCGCCCTGGGACCACGCGATGGTTCTGTCGGGCCGCGCTCGCCGCTCAGCGCGGGCTCTCGGCGCGGGCCAGCGCCAGCACCTCGACCGAGGCGGCGCCGGCGGCGCTGACTGCCCGGGCGCAGGCGGCCGCGGTCGCCCCGGTGGTGATGACGTCGTCGATCAAGAGCACGTTTCGCCCGCCGACCCGCTCGGGCCGGGCGCTGAAGGCGTCGGCGACGTTGCGCTCGCGCGCGGCGCGCCCCAGCCCCACCTGCGGGCGCGTGGCGCGCGAGCGCCACAGCGCGCGGTAGTCGAGCTCCGCGGGGCAGCGACGGACCCACTCGGCGGCCAGCAACGCGGCCTGGTTGTAACCGCGGCGCACGAGTTGGGTGCGGTGTAGCGGCACCGGGAGCACGAGCAACCGCGCGCCGCACGCTTCCCCGCGGGAAGCTCGAGCGGCGGCAGCAGCAGCCCGAGCGGCCGAATCAGCTCGGCCGCCCCGCCATACTTGAGCCGCCGGATTGCCCGCGCCAGCGGTCCGCCGTAGAGCCACCGCGCCCGCGCGCGCCGGTAGGGCGGTCGGGAGCGCAGGCAGGGCCCGCAGAAGGCGCCTGCTGTCTCGGGGGCACCGCAGCAGCGGCAGGCCCGCTCGACAGCGACGAGCGCTGGAGCGCAGGCGGGGCAGAGCAGGTCGCGCGCGCCGACGATGCTGGCGCAGCCGACGCAGCGCGTGGGCAGCAGCAGCTCGAGCAGCGCCTCGCCGAGCCCCCTGCCGAAGCCTCCCCACCTCGAGCGCCAAGGGCGCCCCGCTCCTTCTGCCGACATGGTGGCGTTCTCGGCCCCGCGGCTCGCCCTGTTGCGTCCATGGTCGCTTGCTGCGCGGCGCACCGATCGACCCAGCGAGGCCGCGGACTGAGCTTCTCCGGTTCGGCGCTCAGCCGAGTTGATGGCGGCGCAGGAGCCGGCGGAGGTTGGAGCGGTTTAGACCGGCGCTACGCGCGGCCTCCGAGACGCTGTCATGACGCGCCAGCAGCTGGGTCAGGTAGCTGCGCTCGAAGTGCGCCACCGCCTGCCGCTTGGCCGCGGGGAAGGGTAGGTCGAGCAGCTCGGGCGCGACGCTCGCCTTGCTCGGCGCGGCGCCGCTGATCTGGGCCGGAAGGTCAGCGAGCGTGATGCTGCTGCCGCGCGCGAGCACCACGGCGCGCTCGACGGCGTTCTCGAGCTGACGGACGTTGCCCGGCCAGGCGTACTGCTCCAGCGCCCGCATCGCCGGCGGCTCGAAGCCCTCGAGGCGTCGGCCCATGCGCTGGGCGTGCTTGCGCAGCAGGTGCTCGGCGAGGAGCAGCACATCCTCCCCGCGCTCGCGGAGCGGTGGGACCTCGATCCGCACGACGTTGAGCCGGTAGAAGAGGTCCTCGCGGAAGCGGCCCTGCTGGGCCTCCCGCTCGAGGTTGCGGTTGGTGGCCGCGATCACCCGCACATCGACGAGGCGCGTCCGGATCGCGCCCACCGGCCGCACTTCGCCCTCTTGCAGCGTGCGCAACAGCTTGGCCTGCATCGCGGGAGAGATGTCGCCCACTTCGTCGAGAAAGATCGATCCCTGGTCGGCGGCGACGAAGAGGCCGGGATGGTCGGCGGTCGCGCCGGTGAAGGCGCCCTTGCTATGCCCAAAGAGCTCGCTCTCGAGCAGGGTTTCGGCCAGCGCCCCGCAGTTGAGCTGGACCAGTGGCTTGGCGGCGCGTGGGCTCAGCGCGTGAATCGCCAGCGCAACGAGCTGCTTGCCGGTGCCGCTCTCGCCGGTGATCAGCACGGTGGCAGGACTCGCCGCCACGCTGCGTATCAGCGCCGCGACCTGGAGGATCTGCGGGCTCTGGCCGACGATGCGGTGGAGCGCGTCACCCTGGACCTCGCGCTCGAGCTGAGCCAGGCGGCGCTCGCGACGGTGCAGCTCGGCCGCGCGCCGCACGGTGAGCTCGGCGGCCTCGTTGCCGGCGAAGGGCTTGCTGAGGAAGTCGAAGGCACCGCGCTTGATGGCCTGGACGGCATCGGCCACGGTGCCGGCGCCAGTCATCATCACGACCTCGACCTCGGGCCGCTCCGTCTTGATGCGGCCAAGCAGCTCCAGGCCATCAAGCCGCGGCATCCGCAGGTCGATTACGGCTACGTCGATCCGCAGCTCGGCCAGTCGCGCAGCGGCCTCGAGCGGATCGGCGAGCAGCGTCAGCCGGTAGTGCGGGTCGCGCAGGATGCTGCGCCAGGCCCGCAGCACCGCAGGATCGTCGTCGACGACCAAGACATCGACCGGCAACACCGCGCCTGGCGAGGCCGCGCCTGGCAGTAGGTCGCCTGGGGTTGGGCCTTCAGCCATCGAGCTTGCGCGCTCCCCTCGTCCCTCCCGCGGGCGGGGCGCCGAGCGCGGAGGTCTGATGCGTCGAGTTCAATGAGTGTCCTGTGGCCCAAAACATTTTTTGTCATCTACGACCGTCTGGCGCGTATGGTCGCTGACACAGCAAACCATACGTATTCCGTGAGCTTGCGCCTTTGTTCCAGCTCTCCAGCCACTATTTCACTTCATCTGACAAAGGGTGTCAATTTCGACACGTCTTAAATGAACAATAGTTACAGGATAATGAACTGAATTATCGGTTCCCGGCCTGGGTCATCTATGACACATAACTCGCTGCAATGACAATCACGGCGTATGTAATCACTGATACTTCTAAACAACAGGATTATGGCACGTCCGTTGCTCCACTTGGCCCCGACGGAGGCAACGATGACGATGCAGACGGTCCAACGGAGCGAGCTGGCGCGCGAGCTGATGCCGCTGGTGAACGACGTCGCGACGCAGATCGCCCGCCGCGTACCGATGCACGTCGGCCTCGACGATCTCGTGGCGGCCGGTGCCCTCGGGCTGGCCGGCGCGCTGACGCGCTTTGATCCGGAGCGCGCGGAAACCTTCCGTGGTTACGCGGAGTCGCGCATTCGCGGTGCGATCATGGACGAGCTACGCCACCGCGACATCATGTCGCGCGATGCGCGCATCGAATCGAAGAAGCTCCAGCGCTCGGTCGAGCAGCTTTGCGCAGCACGCGGTCGCGAGGTCGCCGACGAAGAGATCGCCGACCATCTCGGCCTCGATCTCGAGGCCTATTGGGCGCTGCAGCTGCGGCTGAAGTCGGCGCGCATGGTCTCGGCGGAGCAGCTCGAGCTGCTCGATGAGGCCGCGAATCCCTACGAGCAGGCCTGCGAGACCCAATCGCGCCAGCTCTTGGCGGACTGTATCCGCGCGCTCCCCGAGCGCCAGGCGCTCGTCCTCTGGCTCTACTATTACGAAGAGCTGCCCCTGCGCGAGATCGCGGCGATGCTCGGCGTTACGCCCTCGCGCGTCTGCCAGATTCGCTCCGAGGCGGTCGAGAGCCTGCGCCGCGAGGTCGAGGGGGAGCAGGCGGCGGCGATCGCGGCCTGAGCCCTTGGCGCCGGCCGCGCCTTCCCGTCCATGTGCCCATCCCGATGCCCGGCGGCGCTGGCTGCTAAACGCTGGGCGGCTACCGTCGATGATCCCGCCATGAGCCGGCGCAAGTCCCAGCGGCGAGCGAGCAACGAGCCAGAGGCGGCGCCCTCGAGCCTGACGCGAGAGCGGATCGACCCCGAGCTGCTGGCGGCGGTCCTACTACGCGCCGAGCCCTCCCTGCGCCAGGCGACCCAGCGCGCGCTGGGTCGGTCGGGTTGGGCCGTCGCTCGGCGGCACCTGCCCTGCCCGAGCTGACGCTGGCCTGCGGGCGGCGGCGCGCAGCGCTGACCGACATACTTCGGCGACCGCGGCGGTGGTGCTAGGCTGAGTCGGTGTTGCCCAGCGACGAGCGCGTGGCACGGCGCCGCGCTGCTGCCGTCGCCGAGTCGTGGATGACGCCAAACTGAAATGCAGCCAAGCACTCCGCAGACCTCACCGGCGATCATGTTGGTCGACGACGAGCCGCTGATTCGTACGGCGGTGAGCCGCCTGCTCGGGGCCGCGGGTTACCGAGTGGTGGTCGCGGCCGGGCCGGAGCAGGCCCTCGCCTTGTTGGCTGAGTCGGGGTCGCGGATCTCGCTGCTGGTCAGTGACATCAACATGCCGGGGATGGACGGTCTCGAGCTCGCGCGGCGCGCGACCGCGATGCAGCCGGCGCTGCGAACGCTCTTCCTCTGTGGCTCTCCACTGGAGGCGATCGAGGGTCTCCCGGCCGGTGCGCAGTTCCTCGAAAAGCCCTTCACGCAGGAGACGCTCCTGCGCGCCGTGCGCGAGCTCCTCGCCGCCTAAAGGCTGGTTTTGTCGGGGGCGGACTGCGCTGGGCAAGGCTCGGACCATGCGGTGGTCCCGGACCACCGCATGGCGGCCGAGTACAGCGACTACAGATCGTGCGGGCGGACGGTCGCGCGGTTGTTCGTGCGCGTGCGCTCCATCGCGGCGTCGAGCAGCGAGTAGATCTTCTCGCTCAGCGCGGGAACGACTTCCGAGCTGCTCTGCAGCTCCTGGGACTTGATGTAGTCCTTGACCTTGCTGGCCACGACTAGGACTTCACGCTCGGTCTTCTTGGCCTTCTTGGGGGCCGCTGCTGCCTTCTTCTTCGCCTTTGCCATCGGTACGCCCTCCTCAGCGTAGTCAGCTGCCTCAGCAACGATTAGCCAATCGCATGCTTCAGCAACAGTAAAACCAGTGCAATGAACAAAAACTTTTCGAGCATAAGCGCGACCATGTCAAGCGCTTTTCTCCGCAGGATGCCGAATTCTGGCATCTAGAGGGTGATCTAGGCACTTCTTGCCGCAGACTTCCGGCGTCGGATGCTCCCCTGCTCTGGGCGGAGAGACGGTCTCACTGCAGCTTCCCCGGCGTCAGCTCGAAGGTGTAGTTGCGCGATTCGCGCTGCTCGATGCGGGTGCGCAGCAGCATGTAGCCCGCTCGCGTCAGCACGAGATCGAGCGGCGTCCCCGGTTGCGCCAGCTCGAGGGTCAGCGGCGTCGTTCCGAGCAGCCGGCGGTGATGATGCACCTCGGCACCTCTGGGCACGGTCATCACGCGCACGACGATGCGCTGCCGCAGGGCCGCACCTTCCGCGGCCTCGCGCGGCCGGACGCTCGGTGGCGGCGGCAGCGACTCCGGCAGGGCGACCGGCCGAAGCGCGGCGAAGGGATCGTCGGCAGCCGGCGGCGAAAACACACTGGGTCGGGACGTCGCCGCCGCGAGCGCCGCTGGTGGCGGCGGCGACGAGGCCCCGTCGGGAACGCGTTGGTCTGCCGCGGTCGCCGGCTCGACGGGCATGGCCTCTGCCGCGCTGCCTGTCGCCCTTGGTCGGACGCCGCGCGCCACGGTCGCCGGGCGCGGCAGGCTGGGCGCGCAGCCGAGGGCCATGGTGAGCAGGCCGCAGCCCGCGATCCAGCCGTAACGCATTATTGCTCGGCAGCGCACGCGGCATTCGATCACAGCGGCCCGGACGCTGTCAATTCTGTCGGCGCCCGCCGCAGCGCAAGACCTGGTTGTGGCGAAACTTGCCCCTGCAGGGCGCCTGCTCCTAGATAAGAGGTTCTGCGCCCTGGCGAGCGCTCGTGGAGGTGATGGTGGAGTATCTCGAGGCACGTTCACACCCGCGTCGGGCCTGCCCAGGCACGCTCGCGCGGATGGCCGGTGCGCTGGACGAGGCAGTGGTGGGGCAGGCGCTCAACATCAGCCCGCACGGCGTCTTTATCACCGCCGCTGAGCTCTTCGACGTGGGCACCGAAGTGACCTGCGACCTGGCCTTCCAGGCCGACGATCCCATCAGCGTGCGCGGCCGGGTGGCCTGGCAGCGACAGAGCCCGAAGCGCAGCGAGCAGGGGATGGGGATCGCCTTTCTCGAGGGCTACACGGTGCGCGGCGCCACCCTGCTGGGACTCGGTCAGGGCGACCTGGTCAAGCCGGAGCTGAGCGAGGTGTGGTTCGAAGGCATGGCCGAGCCCGTGGCTGCCGAGTGGGTGCCCGAGGCGGAGGGCGGCCTGCTGCGCACCTGGCTGCCCTTCCTGCGGCCGCAGGCGCAGCTGCGTCTGGCGCTGGGCGGAGCCGGGACGGAGCCGGTCCAGGCCCTCGTGCGGCAGGCCGCGCTGCTGCAGCGCGCGTCCGACGCTGCGCCTTGCTTGGAGATCCGCGTGGCGCTGCCGCCCGCGCGCGACACCGCGCCTCCCTCCGCGTGGGCGACCGAGCTCGACGCGCCGATCGAGCTCGAGTTTGCTTCGGCCGAGCCCACGGCGCCGGGGCGGCCGGACGCGGGGATGCCGGCGGAGGAGGTTGCGTCGTCATCGTGGGGCGCGGGGCCCGACCTGCTGACGGAAGACCCTTCGCATTGGTCGCTCAGCGGCACTGGCTCGGACACGCAGCTCGACAGTCAAGCGCTGGCGGCCAACGCTCAGTTCTGGGGCGAGCGACCGCAGCGTTGGGGCCGTCCCTGGCTCTGGGTGGCGGCGCTGGCGATGGCGGCGGTCGCGGTCGCGACGACGCTCTACACCGGCCTCTGGGCCCGCCTCGCCCAGGCCCCAGCCACCGCGCCGGTCGTGGTGATGCAGCCTGATCCGGAGCTGCCGGATCCAGCGATGGAGCTCGATCCAGCGGCGCCGGCACGCGCCGCGGTCGCGGCGCCGGCACGGGTCGCTCCGGCCGCGCCGCGGCAGGCCGTCACGCCGCCACGGGCCGTCGGGGCGACGCCGGCCGTGCCTGTGCGCGCCGCTGCCGCCGCGCCAAGCCGGCCACCGGCGCCGCCATCACGCGCGGTCGCGCATCGGGCACCCGCTACCACCCAACCCCCCGCCGCCCGCCCGCGTGCCGCCACCGCAGTCGCCGCGGCTGGGCCGCAGGTCATCCAGACGCGCGCCGGCGCGGTGCTCAGCGTGGCCATCGCCGGCTCAATCGCCGGAGCCACGCATTACCCGCTTGCGCGGCCCGAGGGCGTCGTGGTCAAGCTGCCGCGGGCGCGGCCGGCCTTGCCCTTCGCGGACTACCAGCTCCCCTCAGCCGACGGGTTTCGCTTGCTCTGGGTGCGGCCCCACGATCAGGGGCTGCAGCTCCGCTTCCTCTTCGCCAAGCGCGACCAGCGCTACAGTGTGGCGATCGAGCCGCGGCGCGTGCGGGTGACGCTGCTCGATGAGCCGACTGCGAGGCTGCCCGAGCCGCTATCCGATGGCGCGAGCGCTCGACGCTAGCGGCCGTCTCAGGGCTGAGCGCCCTCGCCCGTCGCGACGCGGCGCGCGACCCGCGACGCCCCTGCTAACGCGAGCTGACCGGCGCCGGGGCGCGACCCTGCTCGAGATCGTCCGGCAGGGCGGCTAGATGGTTCGAGGCCACGCCCCAGCGGCTCTGGCGCCAGCGATCCTGGTAGGTCAGCAGCGTGCCCAGGGCGTCGGTGAGCCAACGCGTCGCCAGCGGGTGGCCAGCCGCGACGTCGGTGCGCTCGCCGCTCGGTTGGCTGAGGTCGAAGAGCCGCGGCTCGCCCTTGCCACCAACCCAGACCTTATAGTTTTCGAGGCGCAGCACGTGCGCCAGCTCGTACTGCGACGCGAAACCTGGTCGCGGATATCCGCGACCCACCCCCTGGCTCAGCGGCAGCAGCGAGGCGACCTGGACGGCCTCGGGAACCTTGCCGTCCAGCGCGTCGACGATCGTCGCCAGCGCGCCGGCAACCTCGGCGCCCTCACGCACGCGCACCCCGCGACCGAAGAGCGGCGGGTAGTGCACGATCAGCGGCACCTGGACGACCGTGTCGCGAAGCGAGCCGCCGTGACCGATGCGGCCGAGCTCCCATAGCTCCTCGCCGTGGTCGGCGGTGATCACGACCATCGTCTGCTCGGCGATGCCGCGCTCGGTCAGCGCCTGCAGCACGCGGCCGAGCTGCTGGTCGTTGTACGAAATCGTGCTGTCGTAGATCGCGGCGATGCGCTGGCGGTCACGGGCCGAGACACGCTCGGGATTGGCGGCCAGCCGATCCCACTCGGGGCCCATCATGTTGGTGGTGTATTTGCCCTGGTAGGGGTGGGGATCGTAGCGATCGAGCCAGGGCTGCCGACCACGCCACGAGACATGCGGGTCGATCGTGCCGAGATAGAGCAGGAAGGGCTGATCGCCCTGCTTGCGGATGTAGTCGATTGCGTGGTCGGCGAGGTCCACCGCCGTCAGACCGCCACCCTTATGCAGCGTGTTGCGAAAGAAGTCCCAACCCTCGCCAAAGCCCCAGAACTCGCTGATGTTGCCATTGGCGGTCCAGGCGACGGTACGCCGCCCGGTGGCTCGCACGAGCTCGGGCAGCGTCTTCCAGGCCAGGCTCAGCCGGGCCTTGGCGCCGATGAAATCGTGCTGCTTGGGGTAGACGCCGGTCCAGAGCGAGGCGTGGCTGACGCGTGACTCGGTGCCGACGATGTAGGAGCGCTCGAAGACGGTGCCGTCGCGGCCGAGCGCGTCGATCACCGGGGTCTCGACCCGCGTGCGAGGGTTGTAGAGCCGGAAGCGATCCGAGCGGGCGTTGTCGATCATCCAAAAGAGGACGTTGCGCGGCGGCTGGCCGCGCGCGACGACGGGGGCCGCTTCGGCCCGCGCGAGCGCCGCATCGGCGAGGGTCAGCCCGGCGCAGCCGCTGCCGCCGGCGCGCAGCTCGAGCCGCGCGACCTGCTCGCTGATCGGCGTCAGCGCGACCTCGAGCTCGCTCTGCGGGGCAGTCCCGCCGGGCAACGTGAAGCGCTGTTGCCCCGTGGCGCTGCTGCCGCGCTCGCCCGCGTAGCGCACGAGCAGCTCGCAGTCCGCCGCACCGGTCGAGGCCACGCGCAGGCGCAGCCGGGTCCCGGCATAGGGAAAGACGTAATACGCCAGGCCGCCGCCGCTCGGCAGCCAGAGCGCGCCCTTGCGCGAAAGCTCGGGAGCGCCAGTCGTGGGAGCCGCGTCCTTCGCGAGCAGGAGCCATTCCAGCGCGGCGTAGGCGCGCGCCTCGCCGGCGATCGGGCCGGGCTTGGCCCAGACGAACTCGAGGCGATTCTCGCCGCTGCGAAGCACGCCAGCGGGCAGGGCGAGGGCGAGGCGCTGCCAGCCTCGCTTGAGCGCCGTCAGCGGCAGCACGTTTTCGTTGAGCTTGACACGCAGCCCCTGATCACTGGGGCTGAAGAGCTGCAAGCTCAGGGTACGAGCCGCGCCCGCGCCGCTCGCCTGCTCAGCGCTCAAGGGCAGGACCAGCCAGCTCGTGCTGCGCGTCGCCACGGCCACGGCGTGTCCCTCATGGCGCGCGTTGATCGTCCAGGTGCGCCAGGGCCGGCCGAAGGCGAGGTACTTCGCGATGCCCGGCTGGCCGGCCAGGACCGCCAGACCATCCTGCCAGATCAGATGCGCGAGCAGGCGGTTGTCCGCCAGGGAGAAGACGTCATGCGAGGGCCCCGCGGGGCGCGTCGGCGCGGGCCGGGCCGCGAGAGCGGCGCCGCTCGCCGTCGCGGCAAGCGCTTCGCCGCCCTCCAGCGACGGCCGCTTCGAGCAGGCGGAGGCGGTGGCGACCAACATGCCGACGATGCCGATCAGCGCGACGATGCCGGCGCTCTTGCGCGGTGGGGCGAGGAAGATGCGATTCATGCTCGACTCGTTGTTTGGGCTGTTTGGGCTGTCTGCACTGCTTGGGCTGTCTGCACTGCTTGGGCTGTCTGGGCTGCTTGGGCTGTCTGGGGCGTGGCGCTTCGGTCCGTATGGCGCGGGGCAGCTCCTCGGGGGCTCTGCACCGCGGCTGCCTGGCGCCCTGCGGATGCCCTCAGGGCGTGGTCGACGCGAGCTCCTCGCGCACGGCCCACTCGGTCGTGCCGTTCGGGCGGTCCATCAGCTCGACGCCCAACGCGCTCAGCTCCGCGCGGAGCGCATCGGCTTGCTGAAACTCCCTGGCCTGGCGCGCGCTGCCGCGCGCGGCGATCATCGCCTCCACCTGCGCCGCATCGAGGCCACGGGCCAGACAGAGCTTGTCGCGTCGCCGCTGCAGGAAGGCCTGCGGGTCGTCGCCGAGCAGGCCGAGCGCGTTGCCGACCGCGACGAGTCCGGCGTCGGTGGCGCGCAGGGTGGCCCTGACGACGTCGCGCGCCTTTCCCTTGGACTGATCGAGGAGCTTGTTGGCCTGGGCCAGCAGCTCGGCCAAGAGGCCGAGCGCCACGGCGGTGTTGAAGTCATCGTCCAGCGCGGCGTGCAGGCGCTCGACGAAGGTATCTGCCGGCGGCAGCGCGGCGCCGGCGCCCTGGCCCTCGCCTGCCGGCGCCTGGTCCGCGGCGGCGCTCAGCGCGCTGCGCACGCGGAGGACGGTGCGGTAGGCGTAGCTCAGCCGCCGCTCGGCCTCCTCGAGCCCGGGGAAGGTCGCGCGCTCGCCCTGCGGGCTGATCTCGAAGGCGATCGGGTGGCGGTAGTGCGTGCCGAGGAGAAAGAGGCGCAGCGCCTCCGGCTCGTGATGGGCGCAGACCTCGCGGATGGTGAAGAAGTTGCCCAGCGACTTGGACATCTTCTCCTCGCCGTGATCGGCCGTGCGGACGTTGATGAAGCCATTGTGCAGCCAGTAGCGCGCGAAGCTCTGCGCGCCGCCGCTGGCGCGTGATTGGGCCAGCTCATTCTCGTGATGAGGAAAGACCAGGTCCATGCCGCCGCCATGGAGATCGAAGGTCGTGCCCAGGTAGCGCTGGCTCATCGCCGAGCACTCGATGTGCCAGCCCGGCCGACCAGGCCCCCAAGGGCTCGGCCAGGAGGGTTCCAGGGGCTTGGCGGCCTTCCAGAGGGCGAAATCGAGCGGGTTGCGCTTGCGCTGATCGACCTCGACGCGCGCGCCCGCCTGCAGCGTATCGAGCTGGCGGGCCGAGAGCGCGCCGTAGGCCTCGAACTGCCCGACCGCGAAGTAGACATCGCCCTCGACCGCATAGGCATGGCCGCTGGCGACGAGCCGCTCGACCAGCGCGATGATCTCCGGCAGGTGTCCGCTGACCGTCGGCTCGACGTCGGGCTCCAGGTTGCCGAGGCGCTGCATATCCTCGTGGAAGGCGTCGGTGAAGCGTCCCGCGAGGGCCAGCGGCTCCTCGCCGAGCTCCTGGGCTCGCCGAATGATCTTGTCGTCGATATCCGTGACGTTGCGCACGTAGGTCACCGCGAGGCCGAGCTGGCGGAGGTGGCGCACGATCACGTCGAAGGCGACGTAGCAGCGAGCATGACCGATGTGGCACAGATCGTAGACCGTCGGGCCACAGACGTAGATGCCGAGCTTGCCGGGTTCGAGGGGCTCGAGGGCGACCTTGGTGCGGGTGGCTGTGTCGTAGAGGCGCATCGTGGATCAGGCTCCGCGGCGGTGTGAGGCTCGGTAGGTTCGCAGCAGAACCCAGGCATTGGCAGCGATGAAGCTCAGCAGCAGCAACTGCAGCAGGGCGTAGGGCCACTGCTTGCCGGGCGTCTCCCCGGCAAGCACCACCATCGCCCGCGCCGGCACGCTGAAGGGCGTGCTCGTGCTCAGGTAGAGCAGCTCGTCGCGGCTGAAGCGCAGCGGCTGGCCGCGCACGGGCACCAGCTCCGCTGGCCCTCCGACCGCGACCGCGGGCCGGCGTGCGTAGCGCGGCGGTGCCGTCGCGTCCTCGAGCGCCAGCGTCAGCGTCGTCGCGTCCCAGCGGAGCTGATCCCAGCGCGCGGTATAGCCGATCTGGCGCCGCAGCAGGGCCCCGGCCGTGGGAATGCCATGGAGCCCCTGCAGCAGCCGCTGGAGCTCGGCGCCACGTGCCACCACGACGTAGCGCCAGGCGGTCGTCGAGGGCTCCGTGTCGCGCACATGCGGCAGCGCCAGGCGCGCGAGCAAGGCGTCGGCCTCCTCGACGCGGGCATAGCTGCGCCGCGGGAGCTGCACGATCCACTCGTCCGCGAAGGCCACGTTGATCCAAAACACCATGCCGGCCGTGAGCGCGACGCTGCGCCCCTGGCGATCGACTGCGGCCGCCTTGCCGCCCGTGCTCGCCGCCTGCAGCGGGCCAAAGTCGAAGTCGTGCGCCACCGACATCGAGCGCGCCAGGTAGTCGCGGACCGCGCTCGCGTAGCCCAATCGGTCGAGCGGCACGAGGCGCCCGACGTGGACCCCCGGCAGGCTCTTCGCCTCGCCCGCCGTCGCGCTTGCTGGCGCCCGCGACCAGTGCGCGAAGAGCCGATCGTCGGCGCCCATCAGCCGATAGAAGTGTTCTTGGCCGCCGAACCTGCCCTCCAGCAGCAGCGCGTGCTTGCGGTCGGGGACGCCCTCGACCCGCACGTGGTGATCAGCGAGCGCCATCAGGTTGGCGCTCGGGCGGCGCGCCGCCGCGCGGGCCTCGCCGAGGTCGACGGCGGTGCGTGCCGCGAAGAAGTAGCGCAGTTCATGCCAGTTATGGGCCGTCAGGTAGAGGGAGAGCGCGATCACGGCCACGCTGACGAGGGGATGGCGACCAGACCGCCGCCCAAAGCTCAGCCGCTCGACGGCCTCGTCGACCGTGCGCTGGCCTGACGCGTCGCCCGCCCGCTGGGGCGGGTCGACCGGCGCCGCTGCGCGGGGAGAGGGGGGTTGCTGCTGTTCGGCAGACATCTCACGCTCTAGCGGTTCAGGGGAGGCCCCGCGTCGGATCTCGCGGCGCCGCTCGGTCCTCAGGCCGGTACGAGGCTCACCGTCGCGTAGGCGGCGATCCCCTCCCCACGGCCAGCGAAGCCAAGACCTTCGGTCGTCGTCGCCTTGACGCTGACGCGATCGCGATCGATCCGCAGCGCAGCCGCCAGGCGCTCGCGCATGCTGCCGATGAAGGGCATCAGCTTCGGCGCTTGCGCCACGATTACGCTGTCGACATTGGCCACGCGGTAGTCCGCGCGCTCGACGAGATCGCGGATCTCCGCCAGCAGCTTGAGGCTGTCAGCGCCCTTGAAGCGGGGGTCGCTGGGGGGAAAGTGCTGCCCCAGATCGCCGAGCGCCGCCGCGCCAAGCAGCGCATCGCCGATGGCGTGGGCGAGGACGTCCGCGTCGGAGTGGCCGACGAGGCCCTTCTCGAAGGGGATCTCCACGCCACCGAGCACGAGCCGCTGCCCCGCCGCGAGCTGATGCACATCGTAGCCGACGCCGCTGCGCGGCAGCCGCACGCGGATCTGCTGCTTGGCGAGGATCGCCTCGGCGAGCGTCAGGTCCTCCTCGACGGTGACCTTGAGGTTGGTCGTCTCGCCGCTGACCAGGCGCACGCTGCCGCCGCCGCCGTAGAGCTCGACGACCTGCGCATCATCCGTCAATGGCGGGCGGCCAGCCGCTTCCCACTGGGCGTAGGCCTCGCGCAGCAGCGCCACCGAGAACACCTGCGGTGTCTGCGCCAGGTGCACGAGACCGCGCTCGAGCGTGCGTTCGACCTGCCCCTCGCGACCGACCTTGACCGTGTCGGTGGCGGGCAGCGCCGCCAGCGCCGCGCCGCTCTCCCCGGCGACGCGCACCACCCGCTCGATCAGCTCGGGGCTGACCAGCGGCCGCGCGGCGTCGTGAATCGCGACGTGGGTCGCCTCCGGGGGTAGCGCCAGCAGGCCGTTGCGCACCGAGTCACTGCGCTCCGGCCCGCCGTCGCAGAGCCCTTGGAGCTTGCTGAAGGCGTGCGACGCCAGCAGCTGCTCGCTGCGCGAGCGCTCCTCTGCGGGCACCACCAGCAGCAGCGAGTCGATGCGCGCGCAGCGCTGAAATGCGTCGAGCGCCCAGACCAGCAACGGTCGATCGCGCAAGAGGCGGTACTGCTTTGGCCGCTGGCCGCCAAAGCGGCGTCCACGTCCCCCAGCTACGATCAACCCACAGCAATGCATGGGCGGCTTTGTAGCCTAGGGCCCCGCGGCTGACAAGGCGGAGTCTCAGCCCGAGGGTGCGCTCCGCGAGCCCGCCGAGGTTTGCCTCACGCCGCGCTTTGCGGCTAGCCTGCCCAGCATGGCGCGACCGATTCGGTGCTCTCGCTCTCGTGTGGCGGCTGGTTGGGCGCTGGCCCTGGCGCTGCCGCTGCTGAGCTGTCGACCGGCGTTGCCCACGCGCGCCGAGGAGGTCTTCGTCGCCCTCGGCGAGGCGGCTCGCCGAGGCGACGCCGCGAGGCTCCTGAGCCTGCTCGACCAAGAGAGCCAATGGTCGCTGATGTCGGCGCTGCGGGCCCAGCGGCAGCAGCGCGATTATGTGCTCGCCTATTACCCGCTCGCGCGACGGGCGCGCGAGCTGCGGCGGACCCAGTGGATGGCAGAGGCGAAGGACGTGGCCGGTTACTTCGCCGCCTACAGTCGTCGCAGCGGGATCCTCGCGCGCTTGGCCCGCTTGGGCGCCGCGCCCGGGCGCGCGCCGCAGGGCGACCGCGTCGTTTGGCGCAGCGGCGAGCAGGAGGTGGTGCTCTGCCGCGCCGGTGCGCGGTGGGTCTTCTGTGGCCTGCGTGAGTCCCTCGAGCGGCTGAAGCTCAAGGCCACGCGGGACCTGGAGACGGTGCGGGAGAGCGTCGAGGGCGAGAAGGGCCGCGCGCCGTGAGCGGCGCCAGCGCCGAGGACCCGCCGTCGGCGCGTCCGCTGCAGCTTCTGCTGAAGGCGCGCCCCGAGCCCGTGCCGGAGGTTCACGCCTCGGCGCTCGATGAGCCGACCGTCTATCCGGTCAGTCAGCTCGTGCGGTTGGCGGCGCGCTGCGTCGAAGCCAGCTTCGCGCTGGTGTGGGTCGAGGGCGAGGTCTCCAACCTGCGCCGACCGAGCTCGGGCCATTGCTATTTCACGCTCAAGGACGCGCAGGCTCAGCTCGCGCTCGTGATGTTCCGTTCCGCCGCGCAGCAGCTCAAGTTCCGGCTCGAGGACGGCCAGCAGCTGCGCTGTCGCGGCCGGCTGACGATCTACGAGGGCTACGGTCGCTTTCAACTGACTGCCGACCACGCCGAACCGGTGGGGCTGGGCGCCTTGCAGCTCGCCTTCGAGCAGCTGCGACGCAAGCTCGAGGCCGAGGGCCTCTTCGACCCGCAGCATAAGCGCGCGCTCCCGCGCCTGCCGCGGACGATCGCCGTCGTGACCTCGCCGACCGGGGCCGCGCTGCACGACATCGTGCGTGTGCTCCACGATCGCTGTCCGGTGCGCGTGATCGTCTGCCCGACGGCGGTGCAGGGGGTCGAGGCACCGGCGGAAATCTGTGCCGCGCTGGCGCGCGCCGACGCGTTGGCCGCGGACCTGATCATCGTCGGCCGCGGCGGCGGCAGCCTCGAGGATCTGTGGGCCTTCAACGACGAGCGCGTCGCCCGCGCGATCTTCGCGCTGCGGACTCCGGTGATCTCCGCGGTTGGCCACGAGGTCGACGTGACGATTGCTGACCTCGTCGCCGATCGCCGGGCGGCCACCCCGTCGGCCGCGGCCGAGCTGGCGGTCCCCGTGCTGCGGGAGCTGCGCGACCAGCTCGGCCAATGGGGAGGGCGCCTGGCGCGAGCCATCCACCAGGGCCTGCAGCGCCAGCGCCTGCGGCTGACGCGCTTGGAGGCCGGCGTCATCTCGCCGCGGGGCTTGCTCGACCGCGGCCGGATGCGCCTCGACGAGCACAGCAGTCGGCTGCAGGCGGCCGAGCTGCGCCTGCTCGCCAGGGGTCGCCAGCGCCTCGACCACCAGCGGCAGCGGCTGGGCCAGGCGCACCCACGGACCCGCCTGGCGCGGGGCGCGGGGCGCTTGCAGCAGCTCTTGGCGGCGCTGACCGTGGCGGCACAGGCGCGGCTGCAGCGCGATCGCGCCGTGCTCGCGGGCAGCGTGGCGACGCTCGACGCGCTCAGCCCGCTGGCGGTGCTGGCGCGCGGCTACTGCCTGCTCCAGGACGACTCAGGGACCCTCATCCGTGACGCCGCAAGCGTGGCGGTCGGGGCGCGGGTGGAGGCGCGGCTGCATCGTGGTGGCTTGGTCTGCCGCATCGAGCGTGTCTGCAGCGAGGCCGAGGGCAGTGCTGCGGGCGCAGCCCGCGGCGCACCGGGCGCGCTTGACCGCGGCGGAAGCGGGCCCCTATAGTCGCCGACACTGCTCTCGTTGAGCGTGGTTTTGCTGATGAGTGAGCTACAGCGTTCGATCTTGGTCTACGAGCCGCAGGCGAGCGCGCTCAAGCGCACGCTGGCGCTGGTCAAGCAGACGGGCTATCGGGCCATCGCGGCGACCAGCGCCGAGCAGGCGAGAGGCGAGCTCGGCGACGAGTCGTTGGTCGCGGCGCTCGTCGCGGCCGGTCCGGCGGGCGTCGAGTTCTGCAGCGCTTTGCGTGGGGTCAGCGGGGCCCACCTGCCGATCGCAGCGCTGCTCGCGAGTGCCGACGAGCCGGATGCTGAGGGCCTGGCGCAGATGGGTGCCGATGGCTACCTGCGCCGTCCCTTCAGCGCGGCCGCCCTCGAGAGCTTTGTTTCGCTGGCGCGCCAGCTTGGCCGCGTGCGGCGCCAGCTCGTGGAGCTGCGAAGCTCCGTCGCCGAGCTCGAGCAGCGCTTGCAGCGCAGCGCCGGGCCACGCCGCCCAGGCAGCTTTCATAGCTTCGACGAGGTGAAGGAGCAGCTGGCGCTGGAGGTACGGCGCGCCAAGCGCTACGGCTATCCGCTGGCGATCATGGTCGTTGGGATTGATCCCCTGCCCACGCCCGTCGGTGGTGTGGCGCCCGCGCCGCCCCCGGCCGAGGTGACCGCGGGGCTGGCCTCGTCGATCGCCAAGTCGGTGCGGGCCATCGACATGCCGATCCACTTCGCCGCCGACCGCATCCTGGTCTTCTTGCCACACACGGATCTGGCCGGGGCCGAGGAGGTCGGGCGGCGGATCAAACGGCGCATCATGGCCATCACCTACCGTGGCAGCGGTGAGGCCGTGCGGCTGACGGCGAGCGTCGGCCTGGCGGGAATGGTGCCGGGCGACGATCTGACCTTTTCGCGGCTGGTCAAGAGTGCCCTGGTCGCGCTCAAGGCCGCCCAGCTCAAGGGCGGCAATCGGGTGATGAAACGTGTCACGCGAGGCACGGTGTTGTCTGACTTGGCGGGCGGCGGTAGCTAACGCGCGCTCGCGACGCGGGCGACTCGCCGGCCTTCCTCTGCGCCTTGCGCGCCGCCGGGCCAGCGCCCTGAAGTGCCCTGAAGCGCCCTGAAGCGCCCTATTCTGCGGGTCGGCGGCCCGCGAATCTATCCCGGAGGTCTGTTGTGCGTGTGGCGATCGTTATGGGCAGCGCGTCGGATTGGACCACAATGCAGCACGCGGCGCGGCTGCTTGGCGAGCTCGGGCTGGACTACGAGGCGCACGTCATTTCGGCGCACCGGACCCCGGACAGGGCCTTCGAGTTTGCCGCGAACGCGCGCCAGCGCGGGCTCGGCGCGATCATCGCCGGGGCCGGGGGCGCGGCGCACCTCCCGGGGGTGCTGGCCGCCAAGACGACGCTGCCGGTGATCGGCGTGCCGATCGACGCGACCGCCCTCAAGGGCCTCGACGCCCTGCTGGCGATCGTCCAGATGCCGGCGGGTATTCCTGTGGCGACGATGGCGATCGGCATCGCGGGCGCACAGAACGCGGCGCTCACCGCCGCGGCGATTTTCGCCGTGCATGACGCCGGCGTCGCCGAGCAGCTCGACCGCTATCGCCAGCGGCTGCGCGACAAGGTCGAGGCCGCCGAGCTTCCGCCGCTGGATTAGCGCGCCCCGCGGCTCCTTGCTGCGCGCGCCAGACGCGGCGCCGCGACCTCATCCTTGGCCGCATCCAAAGCGCGCCCTTTTGCGCGCGGGTCGGAGCGGGTCGGAGCGGGTCGGAGGGTCGGCCTGGCAGTCTGTTGCCGCGGCGGGTGCTGTGCTAGAAGCGCCCCCGCGAGGCGGTCGGCACGGCCGCCTGGATCGTCGCACCCGTCGTATCCATCACGCCAGAGCGGTGCAAAGGAGCTGTCATGGCCGATCTTCGTCCCTTCGCCGCGCTGCGGCCCCGCGCTGATGCCGCTGCCGAGGTAGCGTGTCCGCCTTATGACGTCGTGACCCGCCAAGAGGCGCTGGACGTCCTGGCGCGCAATCCGCACAGCTTCATGCGCGTGGCGCGCCCCGACGTCGAGCTGCCGGCCGAGCTCGACCGGTTCGATCCGCGGATCGACCAAGCGGGCCAGCGCAACCTGCAGGCGCTGATCGAGGAGGGCTGGCTGATCAAGGAGGCCGCGCCCGCGTTCTATCTCTACGAGCTGACGTTTGGGCATCACGTCCAGATCGGCGTCGTCGCCGCCGGCTCGCTCGACGAGTACGAGAACAACCAGATCAAGCGGCACGAGAAGACGCGCGCGCTCGAGCTCGAGGGCCGTACGCGGCACATCGAGGCGCTGCAGGTCAACAGCGGGCCGATCTTCATCACCTACCGCGCGCAGCCGGCGATCGACGCGCTGGTCGCGCGGCTGCGCGAGGGCGCGCCGGTCTACGACTACGTCCTCGACGACGGGGTACGGCACCGCTTTTGGGTCGTCGCCGACCCTGCTGCGGTCGCCGGGCTGCAACGCGCCTTCGACGCCGTGCCCGCCTGTTACATCGCCGATGGCCACCATCGCACGGCGGCGGCGGCGGCGGTGCGGCAGCGGCGCCTGGCCCAGGGGAAGGCCAGCGGACCGCAGGGCGGCGACTTCTTCATGGGGCTCTTCTTCCCACACGACCAGATGCAGATCCTGCCCTACAACCGCGTCGTCACCGATCGCGGTGGCCGCACGGCGGCGGCGCTGGTGGCCGCGATCGCGGCCGCGGGCTTCGAGGTGGCGCCGGCCGCGACGCCGCTGCCGGAGCGCGCGACGACCTTCGGCATGTATTGCGACGGCGCTTGGTATCGGCTGAGGGCGCGGCCAGGCAGCTTTCCGACCGACGACGTCGTCCGTCGCCTCGACGTCTCGATTCTCCAGGATAACCTCCTCGCGCCCATCCTCGGCATCAGCGAGCCGCGCACCGACGCTCGGCTGCAGTTCGTCGGCGGGATCCGTGGGAGCGCCGAGCTCGTCCGGCGGGCCGACAAGAATGGCGGCGTCGCCTTCACCGTTTTCCCGGTCGCGATCGACGAGGTGATGGCCGTGGCCGACGCTGGCGAGGTCATGCCGCCGAAGTCGACCTGGTTCGAGCCCAAGCCACGCAGTGGCATGGCCGTACGCAGCCTGGTCGACGCGCTTCCCGATCGGATTGCCTGATCAACGGGCTGTTAGCGGCGTCGGGAGCAGGCGCTCGAGCTGCTCCGGATCGGCCGTTGGCGCGGCGCAGCGGTGGTCGTGGCAGACATAGGCCGTGGCGCGCCCGCCGAGCCGCTGCATCGCCACCAGCGCTGGTCGTGCGGCGCCATAGGCCTCGCGCAGCGCCTCGTCCGCCAGCAGGAGCTCGGTGTTGGGCCGCCAACCGCGGCGCAGCACGGCCAGCAACGCCTGCAGCTCGGGCTCCTCGCGCTCGCCCACCAAGACGACAGTGCAAGGAGGGTGGAGCAGGGTGTCGAGCGCCACCAGGAGCAGCGGCAGCGCGCTCGGCGCCTGGCGCAGGTGTCCGGAGAAATAGCGCAGGCTGCGCTCGGCACGCGCGTGCCAGGCTGGGCGGTCGAGCAGCGCGTGCAGCCGCAGCAGTAGGCTGCAGGCCACCGAGCTGCCCGCCGGTTCGGCGCCATCATGATCATCCTTGAGGCGCAGCAACAAATCGGGGGCACCCTCGACGCTGGAGAAGAAGCCGCCCGCCGCCTCGTCGAAGAAGAGCGCGACGGCGCGGGCGCAGAGCGTGTCGGCGAGCTGCAACCAGCGCAGCTCGAGGCTGCTCTGGTAGAGGTCCAGCAGCCCCTCGGCCGCGAAGACGTAGTCGTCGAGCTGGGCCGTGCAGCCCGCGACGCCGGCCCGATAGCGGCGCAGGAGCCTGCCCTGCGCCGGCTGCCAGAGCGTTTCTGCGAGGAAGGTCGCGGCACGCTGGGCGGCGCGCAGCGCGTTGGCGTCGCCGAGGCTCGCGGCGGCGCGAGCGAGGGCCGAAATCATCAGGCCGTTCCAGCCGCAGAGCACCTTGTCGTCGCGCTGCGGTCGCGGGCGTAGCGCGCGCGCGGCGCGCAGGCGCTGACGCCCCTCGGCCAGCGTGGCCAGCAAGGCCTCCGGTGCCAGACCGAGCCGCGCGGCCGTGGTCGTCAAATCGCGCTGCTCATGGAGCACATTGTGGCCCCTCAGCTCGCCGTGGGGATCGTCCGCGTTGCCGGCCTCCGTCACGCCGTAATGCGCGGCGAAGGCCGCCGCGTCCTCGCCGAGCAAGCGGCGCAGCTCGCCCGCCTGCCAGACGTAGTACGCGCCCTCACGCGCGCGCCCTCCGTCGGCCGGGAGGCTGTCAGCATCCTCGGCCGAGTAGAAGGCCCCGGTCGCGCCGTCTGTCAGGGCGGCGGCGACGTAGCCAGCGGTGTCGCGGGCGATCTGCGCCAGCGCCGCCTCGCCGCTCAGTTGGTGGCCGACCAGGTAGCAGCGCAGGAGCTGCGCCTGATCGTAGAGCATCTTCTCGAAGTGCGGCACGTGCCAGAAGCGGTCGACCGCATAGCGGTGAAAGCCGCCCGCCAGGTGGTCGTAGATGCCGCCGCGGGCCATGGCCTGCAGCGTCGCCAGCAGCATCTGCGCCAGCTGCCGATCGCCGCTGCGGGCGAAGCCGCGCGCCAGCAGCTCGAGGTTCGCCGGGCGGGGAAACTTCGGGCCGAGGCCGAAGCCTGCGGCCTGGACGTCATAGCTCTCGATCAGGGCCCGGATCCCCTCGTCGAAGAGGGCCTCGTTGAGGGGCCCCGCGTCGGCCTCGACCTGCGCGTAGCGCGTCAGCTCGCCAAGCACGAAGGCGGCGTTCGCCTCGAGCTCTCTGCGCTGCTCGCGCCAGGCGCGCTGCACCTGCACGATCGCCTGGCGCAGCCCGATCTGCCCGTGCCGCGCTTCCGGCGGGAAGTAAGTGCCGCCGACGAAGGGCTCGAGGGCCGGCGTGAGCCAGACCGAGAGCGGCCAGCCGCCGTGGCCGCTCGTGGCCTGCACGAAGCTCATGTAGATGCGGTCGACGTCCGGGCGCTCCTCGCGGTCGACCTTGACGTTGATGAACGCGGCGTTGAGCAGCGCCGCGAGGGCCGGATCCTCGAAGCTCTCGCGCTCCATCACATGGCACCAATGACAGGTCGCGTAGCCGATCGAGAGGAAGATCGGCTTGTCCTCGGCGCGCGCGCGCGCGAAGGCGGCCTCGCCCCAGGGGTACCAGTCGACGGGGTTATGCGCGTGCTGCAGCAGGTAGGGGCTGAGCTCGTCGCGCAGGCGGTTGCCGGCGGCAGCGTCGGGGCGGCCCGGGGCGTCGGGCGTCTGCGGCGGAATGGCTGGCATCGAGGTTCCTTCTCGCGCTGTGGGCGGTGGCCGAGCGCGGCTGCTCAGCGCTCGAGGGCGAAGGGGCTGAAGTTGGTGTCGTGGTCGTAGACGTCGAGCCCCTCGGCGCGCTTGAGCAGCGCGACCAGGCGATAGGTCGCCGGCGTGAAGACGACCTCGACCAGGACCTTGATCACGTAGTTCGTCAGCATCACCGTCTGCACTTGGGCCCAGGGCCAACGCGCCTCCTCCATGCCGACCAGCAGCGGGAGCACGAGGAAGGCCAGGGGGTAGAACACGGCGGAGTCGACGGCCTCGCCGACGATCGTCGAGCCGATCGTGCGCAGCCAGAGGTGGCGGCCCGCGGACCAGATTTTCAGCTTCGCCAAGACGTACGAGTTGCAGAACTCGCCGCAGGCGTAGGCTGTCAGCGACGCCGCGAGCACGAGCGGGCTCGGCCCGAGGACCGTGTGAAAGGCCGCCTGGTGGCGAAAGGCGCCCGCGGGCGGCAGCCGGTCGCAGATGACGAAGATCAGGGCGGCGAGCGCCGCGCTGCCGAAGCCGAGCCAGATCACCCGCCTCGAGCGCCGATAGCCATAAACCTCGGTCAGCACGTCGCCGAAGATATAGCTCAGCGGAAAGACGAAGACCCCGGCGCCGAGGGTCAGCCCGCCCAGCGCGGTGGTCTTGGCCGAGACGATGTTCGACGCCAAGAGAGCCGTGATGAAGACGGCGGTGATTGCGTCGAGGTACTGTGGTTGGCTCGCGACGGGTTTCATGGTCAGCCCAGCCCGGGTGGAAGATGGCCGGCAAGCATACGGCAGGGGCCAGGGGTCGGCCAGGCGGCGGCTGCGTGCCTGGTCCGTGGTAGCATCCGCCGCGGTCGCGAGATGCGGCCCGTATGGCTGCTCGGCAAGCCAGCAGGACTCAAGCAAGCAGGACTCTTTCAAGGAGGACGGGCGATGAGATTCGCAGCGGGGATCGTGGCATTGGCAGCGCTGGGTTGTGGGTGTCTTGGCGCGTGCGGTGACGATGAGGGGGGCGTGCCCGCGACCACGAAGGTCAGCGAGCTGACGCCGGCGCAATGGACGAGTTGGTGCGAGGCCAACGCCGAGGCGTTCCGCCGGGATATGTTGCAGGCGACCTGCACGTTCACCGGGCTGGCCGCGGCGCAGGCCGGACGCGGGACCTGCGAGGCGGCCCGGGACGCCTGTCGGACCGACGTCGCGAGCTCCTTCGACTGCGAGCGTGCGCCGGCCGCTGGCGATGGCGGGGCGGAGACCTGCAGCGCGAGCGTCGGGGAGCTGCAGAAGTGCTACGACGACCTGATCGACGCCATCAAGCCGTTGCTTTCCGGCCTCAGCTGCTCGTCGAATCTCGCCGATCTCGCAAGCAAGCTCCAGACCTTGGGCAATCTCAACCCGGGCTCGTGCACGATCGTGGCGACGAAGTGCCCCGGTTACGCGCCAAGCCTCGGCGCCGATGATAAGTAAATGTTTGGTTATCTATATTTCAAAAATCCATTGACTCATTGACCGCGCCGCACGTAGACTGGGGCCTTAGCAACGCGCAGCTTTCGGCTTCCTTGAAACAGGGCAAACCCCGGGCGACCGGGGGACGCAAAGCCAGGAGACTCTCCGAGTCCGTCCGGCTACCAACGGGGGCGCAATGTCGACTTCTTCTCGTGCGTGGCCGCTCGGCCGCGCCGCCATGCGCTGGCTCAGCGGCGTCGCCGCGGCGCTGGCCCTGCTCACCGTCGGGGCCCCCGCTGCCGCGCGGGAGCCGAGCGCCGAGCCCATCGCGACCGTGCGGCGCGCCCCGGCCGCGCGCGGCCTCCAGATCGGCGCGCTGGTCGACGTCGGCGTGCCTGACCTCGTGGGCGTCTCGCTGGTGCTGCGCCCCTGGTCGTGGCTCCGGCTGCACGGCGGCGGCACCACCAACCTCTTCAGCTTCGGGTTGCGCGGCGGCGCGACCTGGGTGCCCTTCCACGCCTGGATCAGCCCCTCGCTGACGGTCGAGGGCGGGTACGTCTTCGAGGGCGATGCCAACACCCTGACCGAGCGCTTTGGCGTCACCTCGCCGATGCTCAAGCGGGTCGGCTATGGCTACGGCAATGCCCACGCCGGCCTGGAGCTCGGCTCACCCGATAGCTTCGTCTTCTTCGTCCACGCCGGCTTCAGCGCGCTGCACACGACGCTGCATGAGGCCGACGCGGTCCTGCGCGAGGAGCTGAACCAGCCCTCGCTCTCGTTTGCGGATCCCAAGGTCTGGGCGCTCGTGCCCTCGGCGAAGCTCGGCCTCCTGGCCTACTTCTGACGCTAGACGGAGCGCGCTCGCGAGTGCAGCGGGCGCGCCAAGGAGCGATGTCATGAGATCCCCTTCACGCGCTCGGACGACCGACCTTCGCGGCCTCTGCCTGGCGCTGGCCTGCCTGGCTGCCCCGGGCTGTGTCGCCGTATCCGCCGACATCGAGCAGGTCCGCCACAGTGTCCAGACCCAGCAGCTCACCTTCGAGGGTGCCGGACCCCTGGCGGGGCAAAGGGTCAGCGAGACGCGCGTCTTCGACGCGAGTCTGGGTAGCGAGCTGATGGACTACGTCGTCCACGCCAAGCTGACCGATCTGCGGGTCGTGCCGGCGAGCGGCGTCAGCAGTCTCGACTTCGTGCACGCGGTGCGCATCCGCCTGTTGGCGACCGGCGGCAACCCCGACGTGCTGCTGGCCGAGTTTTCGCGCGAGCGCAGCCCCGCGTCCGCCTCCGACGGCGCCTTGACGCTGCAGGTCAACGACGACTTCGACCACACGCGCTATGTGCGCGCCCGCGTGCCCTTCGAGCTCGAGCTCGAAATGGACGCGCCCGCCGCCCCCTGGAGCGTGGGGGTCGACCTCGGCCTCGATCTCGAGCTGGGCTACGAGCTACGCTTCTAGCGCCGGCCGACGACGGGAGCGCTCGCCGGTCGGCCGCGCCGGACCGCGAGCCCAAGGCCCTGTCCGCCGTTTGGCCCTCCGCGAGACCCGATCCTCGACCCCAGCCTCGCCGGACTTTGCACCGCGGCGATGCTATGAGTATCGTGCGCGCCGCGCGCGATTGGGCGCGCGCCCTTAGCCTGAGGAGCCCGCGATGCTGACGATTCGACGAACGACGACGACCCTGGCGGTGGCCCTGTTGCTGGTGGGGGCGGCCGCGACGCCGACCCTGGCCAAGCCCCGCGCCGCCGCGAGCGGGATGTCCGCGCACCAGCGCGACGCACGCAAGCTGCTCGAGCTGAGCGGCGCCCAGCAAATGGGCAAGCAGATGATCAGCCAGATGCTCGGCATGATGCGACAGAACGCGACCGACGTGCCGGCGGACTTCTGGCGCACAATCGAGAAGAAGCTCGACTTCAGCGCGCTGCTCGATGAGCTTGCGGGGCTCTACGCGCGGCATCTCAGCCACGACGACATCAGGCAGCTGATCGGGTTCTTCAGCAGCCCGGTGGGTGCCCGCTTCGTCGGCGTGCAGCCGAAGGTGATGCAGGACTCCGTCGCCATCAGCCAGAAGTGGGGCCAGCAGTTCATGCAGCAGGTGATGCAGGAGCTCGAGCGGGCCAAAAAGCGCGGCAGCAAGTAGGTCGCCCCCAGCAGCACGCGGGCTGCTAGCCGGCCCAGCTGCCCCTGTTGATCTCAGCCCACAGCTCGGCCGTCAGCGGGACATAGCTCTGTTGGGCCGCGTCGCGGGCGTAGAGCGACTCGCCCTCGCCGAGTCTCGCCGGGTCGAAGCTCCGCTCGCGGAGCTCGCGCTTGCGCGGTTTGAGGCTGCCCGTGAGCGGGAGCTGCGCCACCAGCCGCAGGAAGCGCGGCTGTGCTGAGGGCGGCAGCGCACGGCTGAGATACTCGTAGCAGCTCTCGCCGTGGAAGCCCGCGTCGCTGACGAGGGCGGCCATGCCGGCGCGGCCTTCGGCGCCGGGCACGGCCACGCCATAGACCGCGCATTGCTTCACGCCGGGGGCCTGGAGCAGCACCTCCTCGACCTGCTGCGCCGAGACGTTATGGCCCTGCCAGCGAAACGAATCACCGAGGCGATCGACGAAGTAGAGCCGATGCAGCCGATCGCGTCGCAGCAGGTCGCCGCTGTCGAACCAGCGGTCGCCGCGGGCGAAGACGTCGGTCAGCACGCGCTGCTCAGTGGCCGTCGGGTCGACGTAACCGTCAAAGCCATGCTGCGTGCTGATGGCACCCAGCAGCAGCGCTGGCTCCTCGGGCGCTGCTGCGACCGCGAAGCCCTTCGCGTCACGCACCAGGGCGTCGCGCTCGAGGTCATAGCGCGCGAGCGCCATCCGCCCGGGCACCAGCACGCCGCAGCTGCCCGGTGTGTTGAGCAGATTGAGCGTCTCGGCGTTACCCTCGGTCGAGGCGTAGAACTCGAGCACCTGGCGCACGCCGAAGCGCTGGCGCAGCGTCGGCCAGAGCTCGGCGCGCAGGCCGTTACCAAAGACGCGCGTGACCTTGTGGTCGCGCTCGGCGGGTCCCGCGGGCTGCTGGGCCAGATAGCGGCAGAGCTCGCCGACGTAGCTGAAGATCGTCGCGCCGCTGGCGTGGCACTCGTCCCAGAAGCGCCGCGCCGAAAAGCGGCGACCGAGCGCGAGGCGGCAGCGCTGCGTCAGCGCGACGGGGACGGCGATGATCACCGCCGTGCCATGGCAGAGGGGTAGGCAGTTGTAGACGCAGTCCTCGGGGGCGACGCGCAGGGCGGCCCCGAAGACCATGCCGGCGCGCCACAGGCGGTGGTGCTTGATCACGGCCGGTCGCGGCAGCCCTGTCGTGCCGCTGGTGTAGACATAGGCCATGACGTCGCCGAGCCGCCGCGCGAGGGTCTGCGGTGGATCGCTCGTCGCGCGCTCGGCGAGCACGCGCGCCCAGGCATGTTGCGCCGCCCCGGCGCCGGCCTCGTCATCGACCAGGATCTGGCCGCTGCCGAGCGCGACGGCGTCGCGGATCGCCTCGAGCGGCGCGCGCTGCGCCCCCGAAGCGACGAGGAGCTGCGGGTGGCAGGCATCGATCGCCTGGGCCAGCGGCGCCCCGACGAGCTGGGGGTCGAGCAGTGACGCGACGACACCGAGCTTCGCCAGCGCGTAGAAGTGAAAGAGATAGGCCGGGCGGTTGTCAAAGAGCAAGGCGACGACGTCGCCCGGCCGCAGACCGAGCGCGTGGTAGGCGTGCGCGTGCTGGTTGACCGCCGCGTTGACCGCGGCTACCGACCAGCGGCGCCCCTCGAACCAGAGCAGCGGATCGGCGGCGCGCGCGCGCGCCCATTGCTCGAGCTGCAGCGCGAGGGTCTGGTTCGAGTCGGGATCCCAGCGCAGCTGGGCCGCGATCGCCTGCGCGGTGCTGCGGAGCTGACGTGGCAAAGCACGCATCCCTGCTCCCTCTCCCTGCACGCGTCGACCCGCGTGCGCGTCGACCCTCGCGCTAGTCGATGCCGCGCAGCGGTCGCTGCAGCCAGCGGGCGCTGACGAGCAGCAGCGCGCCGACGCCGAGCGCCAGGTAGCCCAGGCGGGCGAAGACCGAGACATAGAGCTGTAGCGCGGCAGCGGCCGCGGGTGCTGTGGCGTCGGTGCCGGTGCTCGAGGGCAGCGCCGTCATCGCGGCGATCAGCCCGCCGAAGTGGTGCGAGTAGGAGCTGGCGAGGAACCAGGCGCCCATCAAGGTGCCGGCCAGATGGGGCGGCGCGAGGCGCGTCATCGCCGAGAGCCCGATTGGCGAGAGGCAGAGCTCGCCAGAGGTGTGCAGCAGGTAGAGCCCCAGCAACCAACGCAGCGCGACGCGGCCTTGGGCGTCGGCCCAAGCGGTGCCGGCTACCAGCACGAGGTAGCCGAGGCCCAGTTGAAGCAGGGCCACGCCAAACTTCGTCGGTACTGAGGGGTCGCTGCCCCGCCGATTGAGCGTCGTCCAGAGCGCCGCGGCGGGGAGCCCGAGCGCGAGGAGGAAGAGCGGATTGGCCGCCTGCAGCACCGACGCGGGCAGCTCCGGGAGCGGGGTTTCGGGCGCCAGGGTGCGAAACAGGGCGCCGATCGGGCCGTGGGCGAGCGAGCGATCGACGTTGCGCGCGGCGAAGAGCGTCAGCGAGCTGCCTGCCTGCTCGAAGAGCGCCCAAAAAACCGTCGAGCAGGCCATCAGCACGAGGGCGAGCAGCAGCCGCCCGCGCGTCTGGGCGTCCGAGCGCAGCGCGACCCAGACCAACCCGCCGTAGACCGCGGCGCCGGCGCCGTAGAGTAGCCAGGCGACGAGCTCCGGCCGCCGCAGCGCGAAGGCCAGCAGCGGCACGGCCGCGAGGCTGCCGAGCACGATCAGCTGCAAGGCGCTGCGCCCGAGCCAGCGCCTTGCCCTCAGCGCCTCGAGGCTGGGCGGCTCGCCATGGCCCTCGAGCGCCGCGCGGCCGCGCCCGAACCACAGCAGGGCGACGAGCATGCCGATGCCGGCCAGGCCGAAGCCCCAATGCCAGTCGACGCGTTCGCCGAGGCTGCCGCAAATCAGGGGCGCGAGGAAGGCCCCGGCGTTGATCCCCATGTAAAAGATCGTGAAGCCCGCATCGCGGCGCGGATCACCCGTGGCGTAGAGGCGACCGACCAGGCTCGAGATGTTGGGTTTGAAGAAGCCGTTGCCGAGACAGAGCAAGGCCAGCGCGACGTAGAGCGCGAGCTCATGGCGGATCGCCATCACGAAGTGGCCAAGAGCCATCAAGACGGCGCCGAGCAGCACCGCCACGCGATAGCCGAGCAGGCGGTCGGCGAGCACGCCGCCGGCGAGCGGACAGGCGTAGACGAGCGCACCGTAGGCGCCGTAGACGCCGTAGGCGCGGCGGTCCGAGTAGCGCAGGACACGGGTCATGTAGAGCGTCAGGAGCGAGCGCATACCGTAGAAGCTGAAGCGCTCCCATAGCTCGGTAATGAAGAGCACCCTCAGGCCGCGCGGATGGCGCCGGCGCCGCGGCCCGCCGGCGGGGAGGGCGTGCGTGGCCAGGGGGGCGGTGGCGCTGGCGTCTGGCTCGGGCATCGCGACTCCGCTCGGGGGGCCGCGCAGTGTAACTCAAGAACCCGCCGCGGACGGCCGTGTTATCGTCGGCGCCCGTGGGGCGGCGAGGGGCGAGGAGAGCGATGCCGGCACGCAGTCATGGCGACGGGCACTTCGACCTGGGTTCGTTTGCGCGCCTCGGCCAGGGCGTGGTCTTCGAGCCGGGCGTCCTGGTTTTTCATCCCGAGCAGATCGAGATCGGCGACGATGTTTACGTCGGGCATCAGACGATCCTCAAGGGCTACTATCGCGGGCGCCTGACGATCGGCTCCGGGACCTGGATCGGACAGCTCTGCTTTCTGCACGCCGGCGGCAACCTCACGATCGGCCGCGACGTCGGCATCGGACCCGGCGTCAAGATCGTCACCTCGTCGCATCGCCTCGATTCCACAGCGGTGCCGATCCTGCGCGCGCCGCTTGACTTCGCCCCGGTCGTGATCGAAGAGGGCGCGGATATCGGCGTCGGCGCGATCGTCCTGCCGGGCGTGACGATCGGAGCGCGGGCGCAGGTCGGCGCGGGTGCCGTGGTCACGCGCGACGTGGCGCCGCTGGCGATCGTGGCCGGCAATCCGGCGCGCGAGCTGCGTCGCCGCGCCGCGCCTTAGGTTCCGCCGCGTTGGAGGTGCCCCATTCGCTGGTTGCACGTGATCTACATCCCGCTGTGCCTGATCGTCGGCGCGTTCATCGGCTGGACCCTGGCCGGCAGCCGGCAGGAGGCGGAGCTTGCCCGTCTGCGAGCGCTCGTCGATGCGGAGGAGCGTCGGCAGGCCGAGCGTCGCCTCGAGCGCGCGCGCGGGGCGTCCTGAGTCCACGGCGGCCGGCGCGCACCGCCCCTCACCGCGGACGGTCCTCTTCCGCGGGTCGGCAGGCCGAGCCGCGGTGGGCGGCGTGCCCGGGCGACGCCGGCGGGCGACCGCCGGGCGCTTGCGGTAACTCGACGACCACGACCGAATTGTTGTAGAACACGGCTGACTGCTACGCACACCTGATCCGAGGGCGCCGACGCGCTGTTGCCGACGCGCTGTTGGTGACCTGTGGCCCCTTGGGTCGACTTCGGGTAACGGTGCGGCGGCGGAGAGCGGAGGAAGACGATGAGCATGGCCACCACGAAGAAGAACAACAGCAAGGCGGAGACCTCGAGCGCGGCGCTCGGCGCTGCCCGGGCTGCTGCCAGCGCGCCCCCCAAGGCCGCCGCTGGCGCGCCTCGTGGCGGACTGCGGCGCACACCGTCAAAGGAAGAGATCGCGACGCGAGCCTACGAGCTCTACCTCGAGCGCGGCTGCACCGATGGCCACGCCGACGAGGACTGGGCCGAGGCCGAGCGCGACCTCTCGGCCAACAAGAACTAGCGACGCCAAGAGCAGCGTGGGGCGGGTGGACGGCGCGCGCCGCGGGCCGCCTCGTCATCGGTGGCTGTGGCCGGAAGGCCGGGCGCTGGCGCTCATCTCGCCGCGCGCCGCTCAGCGGCTGTGCGCGCCGCTCAACGGCGCTGCGTCGCGATTCCTGATCGTGCGGCCAATCTGGCGTGCGGCCAATCTGGCGTGCGGCCAATCTGAGGCGGGGCTGGCGGGACCACGCTGGTCGGGGCCTTTCGTCTCGAGCGCCCCAGTCGTCGCCGCTGCTTGGCAGTCCCTAAGATCCGCAATAGAGATCAGCGTTAGAGATCAGCAATCGCGGCGCCATGGACAATCATGAGTGAGACATGAGTGAGAAGCTTGAGTCGACCACGCGCTTGAGCCTGGCGGCCGCCTTGCGGCATGTATTGGCGCAGGTCGCGAAGCTGTTGGAGCAGGACGATCCGCTGCCCCTGCTGCAGGCGGACGCGCCCTTCGAACTCGCGTTGCGGGGCTGGCGCAAGGCGGTCGAGGCGCAGACCGGCAGCGCCTCCGTCCAGCGCTCGCGCGAGCTCGAGCAGGCCAAGCTGGAGCTGATGGGCCGCGTCGCTCAGCAGCAGAAGGCCTGCGACGACCTCCAGACGCGCAACAAGGAGCTGCTCGACCAGCTCGTCAAGCAGAAGAAGCATGAGGACACGATCAAGCAGCGTCTGCTGGAGGCGCAGTTCTCCGGTGGCGGCCTCAAGGCCGAGGCCAAGCAGCTCGACCTCGAGATCCGCGAGCTCCGACGGCGCGTGCGCGAGCTCGAGGGCGGGCCGCCGCTGACGCCGGCCGAGGCCGCGCCGACCTCGAAGGCCGCACCCGTACAGGCCGAGAGTGCGCCGCCGGCAGGCGAGGGTGGGGCGGGCGCCGCGCCGGCGGCCACGCTCGGATCGGTCGCCGGCGCGCCGCTGCAGCCGCCCCTGGCGCTGGCCGTCTCCGACCGCCGTGCGGCAGCGGAGCAGGCGTTCCGCGATCTCTGGAAGCCGAAGCCCGTGGAGGCAGCGCCCTTGAGCGTTGCGCCGGAGGGCGCGGTTCCCCTCGAGCTCGGGGCTCAGCCCGGGGGCGCGGTCCAGGTTGCCGCGGAGGTCGCGGCCGAGGTCGCGGCGCAGGTCACGGCCGAGTTCAGGGTCGAGTTCAAGCCTGAGTTCGAGCCCGTGCCAAAGACCAGCGCCGAGGCACGTCCCCAGCGGAGCGCGCTGGCCACCGCCAAGGCCGCCAGCGCGTCAGAGCCCGCGAGCGCGTCGAGGCCTCCCGGGTCGCCCAAGTCGGCAGCGACGGCATTGATCCGCACGCACGGGTCGCAGGCGCGCGCCTCTGCTGGTCCGCCGCGGAGGACCGGCTCGCCGAAGAGAGCGGCAGCCCGGACCAACGCGGTCAAGCCGAGCCCGGCCCGGCCCAGCCCGGTCAGCAAGAGCGCGAAGCAGGCGGCACCGAAGCAGGCGGCGAAGCAGGCGGCAGTGAAGCGGTCCGCGAAGCAGGCGGCACCGAAGCAGGCGGCGAAGCAGGCGGCAGTGAAGCGGTCCGCGAAGCAGGCGGCACCGAAGCAGGCGGCGAAGCAGGCGGCAGTGAAGCGGTCCGCGAAGCAGGCGGCGCCGAAGCCGGCGGCGAAGCAGGCCGCCGCGAAGCAGGCGCCGAAGCAGGCGGCGCCGAAGCGGTCCGCGAAGCAGGCCGCGGGCCGCAGGCCGAGCGGGTCGAGGAAGCCGAAGTAGCGCACGTGGTCGCGGTCAGCGTCGGCTTGGCGTTGCGCACGCCCGAACCACGCCCACACGCCCACACCACTGGCGGGACATTCGTTGACAGCACCGAGCCGATGATCTACACCACGCCCCCAGTTCGGCTGGCGCGGCGCGACTGACGCGCCGCGCGACTGACGCGGTTGAGGGAAGGTGATCTGATGGCCTGGCGCTGTAGCTTGACCGGTGCACGTCCGAACGTGGCGAACACCGTCTCTCACTCCAACATCAAGACGAAGTCGCTGCAGCTACCCAATTTGCGCAACAAGCGCTTGTGGCTCGAGTCGCAGCAGCGCTTCGTGCGCGTCCGCCTCTCGGCGCGGGCGCTGCGTACCGTCACCCGGCAGGGCCTCGATCGCTTCTTGGCCGAGCAGGGGCTGCGTCTCGGCGACGTTACCTAAGCAGCGCTAAGCAGCGCTAAGCACCCGCTAAGCACCCAGACCCCCCCGTCGTCGCGCCGATCAGCAGAGCTCAGCCTGGGCGCAGCCGGCGGAGCTGGCGTGCCAGCCTCAGCTCGTTGACCTTCTGGCCGAGCGTAGCATCCCGAAGCAGGCGGCGAGCCAGCGCGGCGCTGCCCAGCCCGACGTGTGCGGCGACCGCGCGAACCGAACACTCGCAGGCCACGAAGAGGTCGAGCAACGCCGCGATGGCGGAGGCGTAGCCGGCACTGCGGGGCCCCGGCGGTGGTGCGGCGGCCAGCCAGGTCGACAACGCTGCGGGTGGGCGATAGTCGGCAAGCGCGACCGGGGCGCGCCATTCGAGCGCCAGCCGCAGCCGCAGCGCCCGCAACGCCATACGCCGATTCTCGTGCTGAGACCGCGTCCGCGTCGCCTCGGCCGCCAGCCCCGTCGGGCGGTGGTGTAGGCGCACCGCGCTGCTGGTCTTGTTGCGCTTCTGACCACCTGGTCCGGAGCCGCGAAAGGTCTGAAGCTCGCACTGTGCGAGCAGGGCCGCGTCGCTGAGCGCGAGAAAGGCCGCCGCCGGCAGGGCGAGATCGCTCATCAGGGAAGCATCGCCGATGCGCCCGAAGGCCCGCAACCCGGCCCCGCGACGCCCGCCCCGCGGACGGGTCGCGGCGCGCCCGCCCCCGAGAGTTGACCCCTTCACCGCCGGTCCGGCATGGTCGCTGCTGGGATGATGCGACTGCTCCTCCGCGCCCTGCGATTGCTCCTGGTGCTCTTGCTGGCGCTTGGCGCCGCCCTGACCTGTTGGCTGCGCTTTGCCCCCGACGATCTGCTGCGCCGCGCCCTCGTCGTTGTCGCCCGTCGGGCGCTCGCGCTTCCCGCGCTCGACCTCGAGGCGCTGGAGCTGCACCTCGGTCTCCGCGGCGCGATCAGACTGCGTGGTCTGGTGGTTGGCCCGCCGCGTGGCTTCACGCTGTCGACGCTGACCCTCGAGCGCCTGACGCTGCGCTACGACCTGCGGGGCCTGCCCCGGGGCGTGATCATCATCAGCCGCTTCGAGGTCGAGCGCCCGGTCGTGCGCCTGGAGCGGCGGGGCGAGCGCGCGAGCTGGCTGGCCTTGGCGGGGGCTGCGGCGCCGGCGCCCGTCGCAGCGCCAGCCGAGCCTGCACCCACGGCAGCGTCGCCGGTGCCGGCGGGTCTCGACCTGCGCCTGCGAGCGGCGCGGCTGCACGGCATCGCGATCTACTTCGATGACGGCGCCCGGCGCTTGGTGCTCGATGGGTTAGAGCTGCGCGCGCGGGCGCGGCTGGTCGGTGGTGGGGGGCAGGCACGCGTGGTGGTGGCGCTCGCCCCACCGTCGACGCAGCGCAGCAGCGTGGGTCTGGCGCTGCGCGCGCCGGTGGCGCTGCGCGCGACGCTCGACACCCGCTTGCGCGCGGTGCTCGACGTTGAGGCCATCGCGCCGCTGCGGGCGGCGTTGAGCGCGCGCCTCGACCTGCGCACCGAGACGCTCGCGGCGCCCTGGGCCCTGCCCCCGACCGCGCTGGCGCTGCGCTGCGATGCCGAGGCCGACCAACGCAAGGGCCAGGCTCGCTTGCGCCGCTTGACCCTGGATCTCAACGGCGCGCGCCTCTTGCAGCTCAAGGGGAGGGCAGAGGGTCTCAATCGTCTGACGCGCGTGCGGGCGGAGCTCTCACGGCTCCTGCTGCCCTTGGCGGCGCTCCTGCCCTATGCGCGGCTCCTCCAGCCTGGGCTGCGCGCGACGGGCACCGTGGCTGCCAACGCGCTCCGCGCCGAGTTCTCCCTGCCCTCGGGCGGGCAAGCGCGGCTCAAGACGCTGAAGGGTACCGTCTCATTGGACGCCGTGGGTGGCGCCTTGCCGACGGCGGGGGTGGCGCTGCGTGGGCTCGATGGCCGGCTCGACTTCGACGTCGCGCCCGGCCGTGCGGCGCTGACGCGGCGCAGCGGGCTGAAGGGCTCGATCGCCCATGATGGCGCCGCCCGGCTGCGGCTCAGCTGGCGCGAGCTGCGCGCCGGTCCTGCCGCCGTCGGCGATCTCACGCTGAAGCTGCGGGGTGGCTTCGACCTGCAAGACCTGCGGCCGACCGCCTTCGACGCCGACGCCGAGCTGCGCATCGGCTCCCTGCGGCAGCAACACCCGCGCTTCGGCTTGCTGCAGACCAGCGCGCGCCTGAGCGCCCACCTCAGCGGCCAGGCGGAGGAGCGGCGGGCGGAGCTCTCCGCCCTGCGCCTCCAAGTGGGGCGGCACCTGCGCGTCGCTCTTTCGGCCTCGACCCGCGATTGGGCCGCAGCCGCGGGTGAGGCGCGCCTGGAGCTCGAGCCCTTGGCGCTGGCTGGCCTCTGGCAGGAGCTTCCCGGCCCGTTGCGCCAGACCCTGCCGCTGCGCGACCTCGGCGGGGAGGTAACGCTGACCGCCACCCTCCGCGGGGCGCGCCCCGCGGCCGGCACCTCGCCCCTGCGCCTGCCGCTGGAGCTGAGGGCGCGGCTTGGCTTGCGCGAGGTGCGCCTCGCCCAGCGCGCGTCGGGTACCGAGCCGGCTGCCGATCGGGCAGGGGACGCGGCGCTGAGCCTCGCCGGCCTGAGCGGCGAGGTCAACGCCGCCAGCGCGCGCGGCCACGCGAAGCTCGACGGCCGCCTGGCCGTGGCCAGCCTCCAGCAGCCTGGCCGTGGGCTGCGGCTCCGTGGGCTCGCGCTGCCCTTCGCCCTGACCTTGTCCCCGCGGGCCATCAACGCCGAGGCGCAGCTGGCCGTCGGACGTCTCGAGCAGCGGCAGGCCGGGGCGACCCTGCGCCAGCGTGAGCTGGCGCTGACTGCGCGCGCCAGCGCTGCGCTGCCGCTCGAGCAGCTCCTGGCGGGCCGCACGGTGGCGCTGCGCCGCGCCAGCCTGGCCCTGACCTTGGCGGCCGCCCAAACGGCCGCCACCCAGCAGGGCGTCGACCTCGTCCTCGATCGCCTGCGGGGTCGCCTCGACGCCGAGCTCGATCCGCGCCGGGCCGCCGCGCCGCTGCGCTGGGAGGCAGGACTGGACCTGGGCGCGCTGCGCGAGCGTGTGCAGGGTGCGCGCCTCGCTGCCCTGGCGCTCAAGCTGCGCGGGGTAGCCGGCGGTTGGCGGGCGCGCCTGCCAATCTCCGTCGTCACGCCCGCCGAGCTTTGGGGAGGGCTGGAGGGCGAGCTCACCCTCGGCCGCTTGGCGCATGGTGCGCTGCTGCACCCGCTGGTGGCGACGCGGCTCGGGTTGGCGGCACGACTGGTCTCGCAGGGGCCCTTCGAGCTGCAGCGGCTCGAGCTTGCGCTGCCTACGCTCGGCCTGAGCGCCGCCGCGTCGGGCACCCTCGAGCGACCGTGGGAGCTCCTCGCTGCCGGCGGCCGCTACGCGGAGCTCCCAGGCTTCGACCTGAGGCTGCGCGGCGACCTCAGCAACCCCAGCGCGAGCGAGTTCGCCGCCGCCCGCGCGTTACACCATGGGCTGCGAAGTGCCGGTGCGCTCGGATTGCAGCTCCACCTGCGGGCCATCGATCCCACCCGCTTGCAGGTCGAGGGATGGCTCCGCGCGCGCCGCTTCAGCCTCTGGCTCGACGGTCCACCCCAGGCGATCGCCGCGGCCGGGCCGCAGGGCGCCGGCTGGCTACGCTCGCGGCTGCACCTCGCTGGCCTCGACGCGGAGGTGCCCCTATCGCAGGTGCTCGTGCTCCGCGCGGGCGAGGGCCTTCCCACCCTGGCCCTGCCGCCGGCGCGGCACTCGACCTTCGAGCAGACCGAGGTCGGCGCGGCCTACCGTCTCGTGCGGCCCTTCATCGGTGGGCGCTCGAACCTCTCGTTCGACGCCTTTACGCTGCGCAGTCAGCTCGTCGACGCCCCCCAGGGCCAGGCGCGCATCCGCTCGCAGAGCGAGCTGCGCCTCGGCCGGACCGTCCTCGACCTGGCGTTGCGCGACGGCACGCTCTGGCTCAACCATCTGGCGTTACAGGCTCTCGGCGGGGACCTGGTAGGCGACCTCCAGCTCCAGCTCCTGCGCTTGCAGCCGCTCGACCTCCGGCTGCGCGCCGACGCGCGCCTGACCAACGTCGACCTCGCCCGCCTCGACGCGCTCGCGGCGCGGCGCGGACGCCCCAACCCCCTCTCGGCGCTCGTCGCCCTGCAATACCAGCTCTCGAGCCAGGGCCTCTCCGGCCAGTTGCTCCTCGATGACCTCTCGCTCGCCACGCTCGATAGCTTGCTCGCCTATCTCGACCCGCACGGCCTCGACCCTTCCGTGCAGGCCAATCGTCGCCTGCTCAACGCCTGGTATACGCGCTGGACGCGGCCTCAGGTGCAGCGCGTGGCGGTCTGGATGGCACACAGTCAGCTCAACCTCGACATTCGGCTCGGCGCGATCTGGCCGCTCGGCGCGGTGCTGCGGCGCGCGCTGCATGGCGTGCGGGTGCGCCGCATGTCGCTGCGGCCCTTCCTGCCGCCGGGCGACGATCCTCCGCCCGCCAGCCCGCCGCTGGCGCCCGCGCGACCCCGCTCGGGTCATTGGGAGCGGCCCACGGGTCTCACCGTCGAGTAGGCCGCGCTGGGGTAGGCTGTCCCCGCCAGCGCTGGCGCCGGCAGCCAACAGCGGGCCGGGCCTGCAGGTATTGCCCAGCTATTCTAGGTCGGCACGGGCTACGATCCGATAGGCATGCTGCTTGCAAGGTTTGCGGACGTGTCACCCTCTGCATCACCACGCTCCCGCTTCGCCCCGCGCTCCCCGCGGACCCCACGGGGGGCGCGCCGCGGCTACAGCGCCACGCCGGGCTCCCTGTTGCTGCTTTGCTTGCTGGCCGGCTGCGCCGCGGACACCTCGCCGGAGCGAGCGGCTAGCCTCGCTCAGGCGATCGCCAACGGCAGCGCCGACGCGGGCCATCCGAGCGTGGGGGCCTTGCGGACGCCCGCTGGTGCGTTATGCACCGCCACCCTGGTCGGCCGGCGCACGCTCCTTAGCGCCGCGCATTGCGTGCAGCTCTTCGGCCGCGAGGCGGCGGCCTTTCAACTGGGGCGAGGGTCCTACGCGGTGGTCGCCGCGACGATGCATCCCGACTTCGACTTCGCGACCGGCGCCAACGACCTCGCGGTCCTGACGCTGGATCGGGCGCCCGCCGAGGCTCCCCTGGCGGTGTCGAGCCAGCCGCCCTCGCTCTTCGACCAGGTCGTGCTGGTGGGTTTCGGGCGCACCGAGGAGAGCGCGATCGATTCGCAGGGGATCAAGCGCCAGGCGACCAACCGCGTGCTCTGGAAGACCGCGACCACCTTCGGCTACTTCACCACCTGGGGCGGATCGGGGACGATCTGCCCCGGGGATTCGGGCGGGCCGGCGCTGCTCCATCTCGCCGACCGTGACGTCGTCGTCGGCGTGCACTCGACCTACGGGATCGACACCGCGCTGACGCGGGACCTCGGCATTCTGCGCTCCTGCAGCACGGCTGGCTTCGACGTGCGCACCGACGCCTATCTCCCCTGGATCAGGCAGGTCGCGGGGGGCGACGTGGGCATCGACGAGGCCGTACCCGCGCCTCCGGCGGAGGAGCAGGCCAGCGTCGGCACGAGCGCTGGCGCCGCGCTCGGTTCAGCAACAACTGCGGCGCGCGCGCCCGTGAGGATCGTCGCACCGGCGAGCGGCAGCGTCGTGGCTGGCGGGCGGGTCCAGGTGCAGGTCTGGATCGACGACGCCTTCGCCGCGACCCGCGCGGAGCTGCTGGTCAACGGCGCGGCGGCGCAGGCGCTGAACGCGCCCCCCTTCGCCTTTCCGGCGACGCTGGCTCCCGGCAGGGCCACCCTCGAGGTGCGCGCCTTCGGTCCCGACGGTCGCGTCTCCTCGGCGGTGGTGCAGGTCGAGGTCGTGGGCGCGATTGGCGCGCCTGCGGCGGCCGTCGCGGCGGCGAGCGCCGGCATCGGCGGGCCCGTCAACGTCGCCGGCTCGCCGGCCGAGGAGGGCGGCTGCGCCCTCGGTGGGGCGCCACCGCTGCGCCTGAGCGAGGCCTTGCTGGCGTTGCTCTGGCTCGCGGGACTGCGGCTGCGCGCGCTGGCGGCGCGATCGCATCGCCGCAAGGCCGCTTGACCGCACCCCCCGCTCCTGCCGGGTCCGCGCCCCGCGGCCCCGCTGCCGGCTGGCCACGACCCGCGCGCTCGTGATACCTAGACGCGATGGACTCAGACACGAGGTTGGCGCGAATCAGCGGCGCGACGCCGCGGGTGGGCCCCAAGGCGCTGGCGGTGCCCGATCTGCGCCGGTTGCGGGTCAGCATCCGCTCCAAGCTGATCTTGCTGAGCACGCTCTTGCTGGCCGCGGCGATCAGCCTCTTCGGCGCCGTCAACGCCCATCAGACGCGGCTCAACATCGACCGCTACTCGGAGCGCCTGCGGCGCACGATCACCGAGGCGCTGCACCAGGCCGGTCGCGCCCAGCTCTCGCTGCTGGGCACCGCAGCGCGCATCGCGATCGTGCAGAGCGACTACGGCTCGCTAACGACGATGGTGGCCGACGTGCAACGGCAGGACGCGCGGATCACGCACGTCTCGATTCGCGGCCCCGATCAGCGCGTGCTGGCCGAGGTCGGCGGCGCGCTGCCCTCGCCGCTGCTCGCCACGCTTGCTGGCCTGAAGGGGCCGACGACGCATAGCGCGCTGCCGGTGGGCGGTCAGCGCTCGATGGTCTTCGTCACGCCGATCACCTACAAGGACCGCGCGGAGCCGCTGGGCAGCGTCGTGATCGCCTTCACGCTCCGCTCGCTCGAGGCCGAGTTGGCGAAGGCCGAGGAGACCAAGAGTCAGGTCGCCGCGGCGAATCTGCGCAACATCATCCTCGTCGGCCTGGTCGCCGTGCTGATGGGCACGCTGCTGACGATCGTGCAGGGCATGCGCATCTCGCGCCCGATCCGGGCGCTGGCGACCCAGGCCAAGCACATCGCCGACGGTGATTTCAGCGGCCGCGTGCAGATTCCCGGGCACGATGAGATCGGCCAGCTCGGCGACATGATCAATCACATGTCGGGGCAGATCGTCACGCTGATGCAGGGCGCGCAGCAGAAGGCGGCGCTCGAGCGTGAGTTCGAGATCGCCAACTCGATCCAGAACTCGCTCGTCCCGCAAGCGGACACCGTCGCGCTGCGCGGCATCGAGCTGGCAGGCTTCTTCCGCTCGGCCTCGCAATGCGGCGGTGACTGGTGGGGCTACTACGATCTCGGTCGCCAGCAATCGCTGCTGGTGATCGGCGACGTGACGGGCCACGGGGTGCCCGCCGCGATGATCACGGCCTTGGTCAAGGGCGCCGCGAGCACGATGGTCTCGGTGGCCGACGGTAGGTTCGACCTCCAGGCCTTCATGCAACGGCTCAACGCCGTGGTCTACGAGGCCGGCGGCCGCCAGTTCTTCATGACCTTCTTCGCGGCGCTCTACGACGCTGAGCGCCACGAGATCGCCTTCGCCAACGCCGGCCACACCAGCCCCTACGTCGTCGCCGCCCAGGGCGGTGAGCTGACGCCGCTGCTCGCCCGTGGGACCTGGCTCGGCTACTACCCGACCCAGGAGTTCGAGCTCAACCATGCGCCGGTGAAGCGCGGCGATCTCATCGTTTGCTACACCGATGGCATCGTCGAGCTGGAGAACGCCAAGGGCGCGGTCTACGGCGATTCGCGCTTTCGTCGCCTGGTCAAGAAGCACGCCCGCTTGCCGCTCTCGTCGCTGAAGGAGCAGATCGTCGGCGATGTCTACGGCTTCGCCGACGGTGAGCCCCAGCAGGACGACATCACGCTCTTGGTGGCCCGTATCACCACTTGAGGGCGGTGCCGCCGCTTTCGGGGCCCCGCACCAATCACTCCTCGGCCGCAGGCCCCGCAGAAAAAATTGCTCCAGGCGTAGGCTGCCCGCTATAGTCCCGAGGACTTTTTGTCCAGCAGTAACAGAACGCGTGTTCCGCGGGCTCGGGGTCACCCCCTATGGGGCGACGACGGCATGGCCGTGGAGTCGGTGCGCAGTGGTCTAGTCCGCCGGCAGGCGGGGGAAAGGTGTAGCATGAGACTCGCGAGTACCTGGTTCGCTCGGCGGTTCGCTTCGCGCCTCGTTCGGCGCTTCGCTGGTTTGGGCCTCGCTGCCGGGCTGAGCCTGGCGCTAGCCGCTGGCTGCAGTGACAGCGGCACGGGCACCAAGGACGCCGGCGTCGACCGTGCGGACGGCGGCGTGGCCACGAAGAAGATCACCATCGGCATGACCGAGCAGCTCACCTCGCTCGACCCGGCGCTGGCCTACCAGACGGGGGCCTTCGAGCTGCTGATGAACATCAACCAGACGCTCTACGTCTGGGATGCGGCGAAGCTCGACCACGTGCCCGGCTTGGCCGTCGGCGAGCCCGAGGTCGCCACGCAGCCGACGCCCGATCCCGAGGACGGCGATGCCACCGAGCAGACGTGGACCGTCACCTTGCGCGAGGGCCTGACCTTCGCCGACGGTACGCCCTTCAACGCCGATGCCGTCAAGTACAGCATCGACCGCGTCGCCTCCCTCAACCTCGAGGACTCGGGGGCCTCGCTCGTCACGGGCAACGTCACGCGCGTGGACAAGGTCAGCGAGTACAAGGTGCGCTTCGCGCTCGCGTCGCCGAACGCGTACTTCAAGGCTCTGCTGGCGACCCAGCCCTTCACGCCGGTGAACCGCTCGATGTACCCGGTCGCGCGGGCGCTCAATACGCCCTTCACCGTCGAGGCGCAGACGCCCGACGCCAAGCCGACCGATGGCAAGTCGTGGAACGAGCTCTACTTCGACCAGAACCTCTTCGTGCCGGCCAACCTGCTCGGTCTCGGGCCCTACACGCTGGAGACCATCAGCTTCGACGACACGAAGGATCCGGCCAAGGGTGACTATGGCCACTATACGGAGATCACTCTGCTCGCCAACCCGAAGTACGACGGTGGGCCGAACGGCGTGACCGCCCGCACCGAGCGCATCGTGCTCAAGTACTTCCAGAATAACGCCGCGCTGGAGCAGGCGCTGAAGGACGGCACGGTGCAGGTCGCCTGGAACACGCTCTCGTCGGCCTTCGTCGAGTCGCTCGCGGCCGACAGCGCCAACTACAGCGTCTTCGACTCGGATGGCCTGATCACCGAGGTGCTCTTCCTGAACCTGCGCGTTCCGCCCTTCGGCGTCGCGCCGACCGCGACCGCCGAGGAGAAGGCCAAGGCGCTGAAGATCCGCAAGGCGATCGCGCTTTCGGTCGACCGCCCGGCGATCGTCAGCTCGATCTTCGGCCTCGCCGGCAAGCCACTCTACTCGATGGTTCCGCAGGGCCTGTGGTCCTACTCCGAGTCGTTCAAGACGGAGTTCAATCCGGCGCCGCCCAACCTCAACGAGACCAAGCGCCTGCTGACGGAGGCCGGCTACAGCGAGAGCAACAAGCTCAGCTTCGGGATCTCGTTCAGCAGCGATTACCCCGAGAACGCACCGATGACCGATAAGATCAAGGCGGACCTCGAGTCGACCGGCATCGTCAGCGTGACGAAGCATGACGTCGGTGGCTTCGACGGCTACGCGACCACCCTGCTCGGGACTGGGGCCGACGGCAAGAAGAACCATGACCTTGAGGCCTTCTGGCTCGGGTGGGCCGCCGACTTCGGTGATCCGGATAACTTCCTCTACTCCTTTGGGCATTCGAGCCAGGATCTGGTTGGCAGCTCGCTCTACAGCGCGGAGCCCGAGAAGGCCGCGCAGATGGACACCCTGCTCGACGAGGCGAAGACCGATCAGAGCTACCAGGTTCGCCTCGAGAAGTACAAAGCGGTGCAGAAGCTCTGGGCCGAGACGATCTCCTCGATCCCGGTGGCCCAGCGCAGCAAGCAGGCGGTGGCGCGCAAGGGCTTCACCCTGACGCCCGCGGGTCCCACGACCCTGATGAACTACGCGACGGTCGCGGCGGTCTCCGCGAAGTAGCCGCGCCTCTCCGATCGCCGACGATCGGGGCCACCGTACGCTGCGGTCGGCGACGGTCGTCGGCGCGCCACCAGCCGGGGGGCGGCCCTTCTTGCAAAGTCTCCCCTACCTCCTCGCCGCGGCGGTCACCACCACGCTCGCCGCGGCAGCCTCCTCCGCGAATTTTCACCTTCGGCGGCGCTGGCCGGCCGCGGCCGCAGCCACGAGCGGTCCGGCTCGCCCGCTCCGCACGCGCCGGCGCACCATTGCCCCCCTGCTCGCGGCCCTGTGCTGGATCGTGCTGCTGCCCGCGCCGAGGTCCGCGTGGGCCCAGGACCTCGAGGATCTCGGCGTGCTGCCGGCCGACGACAGCGGCGAGGTCGGCCTGGGCAGCCTCCTCGATGTCATCGACGTCGTCGTGACGGCGACGAAGAAGGAGCAGTCGGTCGAGCAGGCGCCCTCGATCGTCAGCGTGATCAAGGCGGGCGAGTTGCGCGAGAACGGTTATCGCTCGTTGGCCGATGCCCTGCGGCAGGTGCCGGGTATCTACGTCCGCGACGACCTGATTCATCCCAACATCGCGATGCGCGGGATCGACGCCGGCCTGCGCGCCTGGAGCCGCAGCATCAAGGTGATGATCAACGGTCAGCCGATCGCCTACCGGGGCGACACGGCGAACTGGCTCGGCCCAGAGTTGCTGCCGATGGAGGCGGTCTCACGCGTCGAGGTCGTGCGCGGACCGAGCTCCACGCTCTATGGCGCCAACGCCTTCCTCGGCGTCGTCAACGTGATCACCCGCAGCGGCTACCGACGGAACTGGGCCACCGCTACCGTCGAGTCGGGCGTCGCCGCGGCGGCCTGCGCCGACGTCAACCGCCGTGCGCGCGCTGGGGAGCAGGTGACCGACCTCTGCGCCACGGCGAAGACGCCGCTCAATCCCTCCCTCACCAGCAACCTGGCGATCGGCCACCACCTCGAGCTGACCCGCCGCACGACGCTCGATTTCCTCGCCAGTGCGGCAGTCGGCTATGCCGATCGCTCAGGGCTGATGCTGCCGTCGACCTCGCCGCATTTCGCGACCTCGGGGCCGCGCTACTTCGATGGCAGCGCGGAGAGCGTCAGCTCGAAGGACGATCGCGATCTCTGGGGCAGCGCCTTCGGCCAACTGAGCCTGACCAACGAGAGCTGGGGAACGCTGCGCCTCGAGGGCCACTACAACGAGTTCGCGCGCAACGGCGAATTCACCGATTGGGGCGTGCTGACCCACGAGAACCGCGTGGGTATGCGCAACTGGTACGTCCGACTGGGCCATGACCGGCGCCTACGCGTCTTGCCGCTGACCTACCGCCTGCAGGTCAGCCTCGCCGGTGGGGGCCATACGGGGGCGAACCACCTGCAGATCGCCCAAGGCAATCCCTTCTGGGTAGAGAAGGTCGGCGGCTATCTTGGCTACGACCTCAACGGCGAGGTGACCTTCGACCTGACGCCGGCGCTGACGCTGATCGCCGGGACGACCCTGACGCAGGACTTCCACGACCTCCCCTCGATCTACAGCGTCGAGGGCGGCGCCGCCGGAGCGGCTTCAGTGAAGCTGCCCTCCTACGTGCTCGGCGACGTGGACTTCGTCAACTTCGCCGCCTTCGGTCAGGTCCTCTGGACGCCCGTCGAGTCGCTCTCCTTGATCGCGGGGACCAGCTTCGAGCAACACAACGTCTACGGGCGCTGCACCTTCAGCTCCTGTCCCGGCTTGAACGCGCGGCTCGGCGCCTCCTATTCGCTGATTCGGCGCAGCGAGCTCTCGCTCTACAGCAAGCTGCTCTACGGCAGCTCGTTCAAGGCGCCGCCGGCGGAGTTGCTCTACGGCACGCCCTACGTGCTCTCGGGGATCAGCGGCAATCTGCGGCTCGATCCCGAGGTCGCGCACACCTTCGAGGCCGCGCTGGGCAGCGGGATTCTGCTCTTCGAGCGTGAGCTGCGCCTCGACGTGCTGGTCAATGGCTTCCTCAACCTCGTCAACGGCAAGGTCGAGTACGTCCAGGCGGGGAACTTCACGCGCGCCGAGAACTCCTCCGACCTGCGGACGATCGGCGTCGAGTCGGGCCTGCGCGCCCGGCTGCGCGAGCAGCTCAGCGCCTATCTCAACTTCTCCTGGCAGCAGACCGCCACCCGCGCTTGCTTGCTCGCCGACGTCTCGCTCTGCCAGCGCCAGGCGGAGATGAATCCACTCTATCCGACGACCCTGCTCAGCTTCGGCGCCGCCTATCGACTGCCGGCGCTGAAGCTGCGGGCCTCCCTCTACGGCGCGTACGTCGCCCGGCGCTGGGCTTCGCAGGCCAATCGCGCGGAGAACGTGCCCTTCGCGGGCGGCGGGGGCTTCGACAGCAAGGCCTACCGCTTGCCTTCGTATCTGCTGCTCAACCTCGTCTTGTCGACCCCCAGTCTGAGCTGGGGTCCGCTGCGGCGCACGGCTTTCTCGGTCGGCGCCTACAATCTGCTCAACAGCGGCCTGGTCGAGCCCGGCTTTGGCGGCATCGATACGCCGGGCTTGGGGCTGACGGCGCTGGCCTCGGTGCGCCAGCGCTTCTGAGGGTTGCGCCGTGGCTCTGTTATAGCCGTCGCTCTGTTATAGTTGGCGTGGGTGGCATCGCCGATGGGTCAAGTATCAAAGATAGTCGAGCCCCTGCTGCGTGGCTTCACCGACGCCGCCGTCGTGGTCAATCGCGAGGGGCGGATCGTCTTCCACAATCCCCCATTCGCGGCGATGACCGGGCTCAGCCGGCGCGCGCTGGCTCAGCGGTTGAGCGCGGGGACGGACGTCTTCACCCTGCTCGGCGCGCCCACCCAGGTCGATCGCGAGGCGATCGCGCGCTGCTTCGAGAGCAACCGCGTCTTTCGCCTGGCCGAGATCGCCGTCGAAAGCGCCGACGCTCAGCAGTACATCGTCTGGCTCTCGGTCAGCCCGGTCACCGACGAACAGGGCGGCGTCGTCGCGGCGATCGCGCAGTATCGCGACGTCAGCGCCGAGGCGCGGATGCAGACCCGTTTCCGCGAGCTGCTCGCGCTTTCCCATGCGCGCGCCGAGGATCTCGAGCGCCTGGTCGAGGTGCGGACCCGCGAGCTTCACGCCGCCTTCGAAGAGGTCCAGCGCCTCTCGCGGACCGATCCGCTGACGGGTCTGCTCAATCGACGCGCCTTCGGTGAGGCGGCGATCGCCGGGCTGACCGCCGCCGAACGCCATCAGCGCTCCGCGGCCCTGCTGATGTGCGACCTCGACAACTTCAAGCGGGTCAACGACCAGCACGGCCACGGTATCGGCGATCTGGTCTTGACGACCTGTGCCCAGGTCTTGCGGCGCTCCTTTCGCAGCATCGACTCCGAGGGGCGCTTCGGCGGTGAGGAGTTCGTCGCCTTCCTCAGCGATACGACGCTGGAGGGCGCCTTGGAGGCGGCCCGGCGCTTCAGGGTCGCCCTCGAGGCCACGCCGATTCAGGACGGTGAGACGGTGCTGCCGCTGGTGCAGACGGTCAGCATCGGTGTCGCCGTCTACCCCCAGCACGGCAGCAACCTGGATGAGCTGGTCGGCGCGGCCGATCGGGCCCTCTACGCCGCCAAACGGATGGGCCGCAATCGGGTCGTGCTGGCGGGCACGCAGGGGCCGACGGTCGAGGCCGGCGTGCCGATCAGGACGCCGACGCCGACGCCGCCCGACGGGCGCGGGCTCCGTCCCCGCCGACCCACGCCCGCGGAGGCCCTCCCGCGCGCGCTGGCGGTCGAGCGCGTCCTGATCGTCGAGTCCGACCCGGGGCGCCAGCAGCGCTACCGTGAGGTGCTGCTCGACGGCTTCGAGGTGACCCAGGTCGGCGGCCTGGCCGAGGCGCTCGAGCTCTGTCGCCGCGACCAGTACGGTATCTGCGTGGCCGATATGGAGCAGGGCGACGACAGCGGCCTCTTCGTCCTCGGCGAGCTGATGCGTCAGCAGCCGGGCGCCGTGCGTGTGCTGATCGTCGAGAGCCAGCAACCCTTCGAGCAGCTGCTGGGCACGAACCTGGCGATGTTGGATTACGTGCTGCTGCGGCGCGACCTGCACCATCTGCCCTCGGCGATCGAGAGCTGCCGCGCGCGGCGTGACTCCTACCGCACGCATCCGCTGGCGCGCGGACCGCAGCCTTCACGCTGGTTGGCCCAGGCCCAGGAGATGGCGCGCATCGTCAGCGAGAAGCGCTTCAGCGTGGCCTATCAGCCGATCGTGCATGCCGCGGACTCGTCGCTCTTTGCGCACGAGGTGCTCTGCCGGGTGGCGCCGGGATCGACGGTGGGTCTCGTCGATCTCTTCGATTGGGCGCTGCGCGAGGGCGAGATCTGGAACCTCGGACGGGAGATCCGTCACAAGGCCGCGCATCGGCTCGACGAACGCCCGGACGCGCTGCTCTTCTTCAATCTCCACCCAGCGGAGCTGCTCGATCCAGAGCTGACCAACCGCGAGACGGAGCTCGATCGGCACGCGCAACGCGTCGTCTTCGAGATCACCGAGCGGGCCGCGATCGGCGACTTCACCCGGATGCGCACGGCGATGCGGCGGCTGCGCCAGCGGGGCTTTCGCTTCGCGATCGACGATCTCGGCGCGGGCTATGCCGGGCTCAACTCAGTGGCGATGCTCAGCCCCGATTTCATCAAGGTCGATATGACGATCATCCGTGATATCGACCGCATGCCGATCAAGGCGCGCCTGCTCCGGCGGATGGTCGAGTTCGCCGATGAGGAGGGGGTCAAGATCGTGGCCGAGGGCGTCGAGACCGAGGCGGAGCGTGCGCGGGTCTGCGAGGTCGGTTGCCACCTGATCCAGGGCTTCCTGATCGGGATGCCGCTGGAGGAGGGGCCGGAGGCGGTCCTGGCGCCGGTGCCGGCGCTGGCAGAGGACGACGCGACCAAGAAGGGGTGAGCGGCCCTAGAGCGTGATCGCCACCGACTCCTTCTGGCCCTCGCTATTCTTGAAGACCACCTGCCCGTTCTCTACCGACCAGAACGAAAAGCTGCAGTTGATCGGGTCGCCGTTGAGGTCGAGCTCGAGCGCCAGCGAGCTCGCGCCCTCGTAGTTGAGCCCGCGCCCGGCCGCCAGCGCTGCCATCGCCTTGGCCCACTCGCCCGGTAGAATCGTGAGGTCGTCGCCGCCGTTCTTGTTGGTGACGTCGAGCAGCGCTTCCGTCAGCCGATCGACGTTCCAGCTGCCGCCCTGCTTGTCGAGGCCCTGCGGACGATCGCGAAGCACCTGCGCCAGCGCGAGGGCGAAGGCGAAGGTCGCGTCGTAGGCGTTGGCCGTGTAGATGCCGGGCTCGACCCCGTCGCCTGCGCTGCAGTCGCCGTCGGGCCGTTCGCAGCGGCAGTCGGGTGCATGGGCGCGACAGAAGGCCTCCGTGAAGATGCTCGCCCCGCGGCCGACGCCGTTGCCGCCGGGGAAGACGCCGTTGACCGGCTGCTCCTCGAGCTGCTTGACCGTCGTCGGGTCGAGGCTGGAGAGGAAGTAGTTCGACATCAGAGCGTCGGTCAGCAGCAGGGGCGTGGTGGCGTGTTTGCGCGCCCATTCGGTCAGCGCGATCCTGCCATCGGCGCCGTAGGCGAGCACGAGCAAGAAGTCCGGCGCTTGGCCGGTGCGCTCGCGGACGTCGGTGAAGGCGCGGTCGATCGTCGCGTTGACGTCCGTCACGCTGCTGGTCTCGTAGTAGTGCGGGCGCACGACGTAGTCGACGCCGGCCGCCTGGAAGCGCTGCTGGAACTCCGCGAAGATCGCGGGCGTATTGATGTCGCGCACGCCGACCGCGGCGCCGACGCGAAAGCCGAGGGCGAGGGCCTTGTCGGCGAGGATGCGGCCCTCGAGATGCGACGAACAGACGGTGCGGTAGAAGAGGTTGTATTGCGCGTCGAGCAGGCCGACGAACTCGCGCGAGGATGCGGCCGGGGAGATGATCGGAATCCGCTGGCCATAGGTCAGGTTGTTGCGAGCGAGCTCGACCAGCAGCCGCTTGCTGACATTGTCGGAGGCGTCACCGAGGATCCCGACGACGTCGCGGTTCTGCTGGTAATAGAACCGCACCTCGGCCAGCCCCGCTTCCTCATCGCTGTGGCTGTCGGCCGTGATCAAGTGCAGGGGCCGCCCGAGGAGGCCGCCATTGGCGTTGATCTCGTTGGCCGCGAAGCGCATGGCATGCTCGAGCGCCGGGCCCATGAAGCTGAGGCTGCCGGTGATCGGGTTGGCGGCGAGCACCTTGACCGCCCCCTCGGGCAGCGGAGGCGTCGGCGGGGCCGTCTCGCAGGCTGCCAGCGCAAGCAGCAACGTGAGCGCGGCCCGTGCGGCGGGCGGCCGGAGCTCCACCAGCGCCCGTCGCGCCCGTCGTCGGCCTCGCGTGGGGCGGTCGCGGTTCATCAGCCGCCTTAATAGGAGAGGAAGTAGAAGTAGCGCGCCGGCAGCTCGTCGAGCGCCATCGTTTCACCGCACTCGCCGCAGGCCGGCGTTGGCAGCTTGGGCGTGTTGCCCTCGATCGCCACCTCCGTCGACAGCTCGTGGCCGCAGGCCTCGCAGTAGTAGGGCGCGATCACGGACTCGACCTGCGCGGTGCCGCGGAAGTTGTCGATCATGTTGAGCTGCGCCACGATCGCCGCCGAGCAGCGAAAGAGGTGGTGTGGTCCCTTGGGGTTCGTGGCCTCGACGAAGCGGAGCCATTCGCGGACCCCCGTGGAGTTGATGCGCGTCACACCCGAGAGATCGAAGCGCACGGGCCCCTTGATGTCCGGCACCAGGTCATCCAAGCCCGCGTCTTCACCGACGATGCCCTCGACCACGCAGGTCGGCAGCTCTACGCCGTCGACGAAGCGCCAGGTCAGGTTGCGTTTGGCCTGCATCGCGCGTCACTCGCCTTTCTTGGGTCGCTTGGTGCGGAAGTAGCACAGCGATCGCGAAGTCCCCGGATTCTCGCCCGCCGCCGGCTTGGGCGGCCGTCCCAGCCGAATCAGCCCGATCACCTCGGTGCGCACGCCCGGGTCGACGTTGATCACGAACGAGGAGACCGAATTGAAGGCCATGTAGAGCCCCAGGCCGGCGCCGCCCGTGTTCTTCGACACCTGCTGATCATTGCGGCGAAAGCACTTGCGGATGTAGCGCACGGCCAGATCTTGATCGAGGCGGCCGAAGTTATCGGCGACGCTGACGCCGAAGAGGTTGCCATCGCTGCCGTAGCGGACGGTGACATGCTCGTTGGCAGCCAGCGTCACCGGCTGAGCTCGTGATTTGTCGGCGTAGCGCGGCTGACCCCCGGCATCGACCGGCGCGTCCCAGACCGCGTTGGTGCAGAGCTCGTCGACCAGCAGCCCGAGGCTCGAGAGCTCGCGTTCGGGCATTCCGGCGCGCGCCGCATCCTCGCAGGCAGACTGCACGATCCCCTCGGCCTCCGACGACGCGCGGATCTCCTGCTCGCGTATCGCCGCGCCCCAGCCCATGTACTTCTCGAGGCCGAAGATGTCGCCGGTGAAGAGCTTCGCGACCGTCGTCACCAGCTCGCGGGTGGCTACCGGGTCGTTGGCGTCCGGCACCGCGACGAAGCTGCTGACGATCATGCTCGACATCGGCAGGTCCATGATGTCTTCGGCATAGCGCTCGAACGCCGGCCGGTCGGTGAGCAGGACGACCTCGATGCGCGGATTGAGCTTGACCGCCTGCTGGGCCAGCGGCGCGTTCTCCCAGTCGACGACCAGGACATCGAGCGCCGTGCTGAGCAGCGCTTGCGTGCTCTGCTCACCGGTCGGGGGCGCGGCGCAGCTTGCACCCGTGGCGGCGATGGCGCGGGCCGTGAGCCGGCGGGACTTGGGCGAACTCTGCAGCACCAAGACCGATTTCTCACCTGGCTTTAGCATGCTCTTCTCTGTTCTCTCGGAGGTCTTTGAAGCTGGTGGCGAGGGCCAAAGGCGCCGACGCCGGTCAGAGCCGCCGCGCCGCCCGTCCCGCCTTCGCAAGGGCACCGAAACGCGACCCCGGGACGCGCCGGAGGCGCGCTCGCGCTCGCTCGCCGTCGAGCACCTGCTGCCAACTCAGGAACCAAAAACATAGTCCTGTAGCGCGATGATCGCGTCAAGTTTGGGGTACTGGCCGCCGCGCCGCCGACAGGCCTTGAAGAAATCGTGGGCCTTCTCGGGTTGGCCGGTGTTCTGCTCGTGGGCCGCCAGATTGCAAAGCGCTAGCGGGACGAGCTCGGTCAGCGCCTCGAGCGCCTTCAGCGCGGCGCCGGTCTGACCCTGCTGATAGCTGGCGATCGCGAGGTTATGCTTGAGGGCCGGTGGCGCCGTGGGTTGTAGGCGGCTGGCGTCCGCCAGCAGGCGCATCGCGGTGGCGCCGCCCCGGTGTTGGCCCAGCTCGAGGTAGGCGGCCTGCTGCAAGGCCGCGGCCCCGGTCTGGCGCGGCAGTCGATCCTCGGGCGGCTGCACCAGCGGGGCCAGCTCCACGAGCTTGCGGCCGCCTTCGACCTTCCGCGCGGGATCCGTGGCCTGGCAGTCGAGCAGGGCGGCCAGCAGCGCGCCTCCGGCGCCGCGCAGCGGCTCGAGCAGTGCCTGGCCCATCACGGCGCCGTGGCTCGCGATCAGCGCCCGCGCCTCCGGCAGCCGGCGCGCTTGCAGCGCGGCGAAGAAAGCCCGTCCGAGCAGCGCTGCGCGCTCGCCTTCCGGCAGCGCGCCGCTCTCGGCCACGGCGCGCTCGACCCGCGGCCAGGCCTGCGCGGACTTCTTCTGGGCCAAGAGCTTGACCCCCGAAATCAGGGCGAGGCGCACTCGGTTGCGGCGCAGGAGCAGCGCGGCTGGCGTCTCCGCCGGGCCGAGCTCGACGCGCGCCAGGCGCGCCGCGGCGTTGACGAGGTCGCCGGCGCGGGCCAGCGCGACGGCCGCTTCCTGCTGCACCAGTGCATCGATCGCCGGGTTGCCGGCCGTGGCGAGCTTGCTGTACTCGCCGTAGAGCTTGAGGGCGTTTGCTGGCCGTCCGAGGGCGAGCTCGGCGCGGCCCGCGAGCCAGAGGGCGCGGCGATTGCGCCGGTCGCGTCGCAGCGCGGCGAGCGCGTGCTTGAGCGCGGGCTCGGCCGCCCCGCGCCGGAGCTGGAGCAGGGCCAGGTCCTCGTCCAGAACACTCCAGCCGCCGTAGGAGGGGAGGCCCTGCAGGCGCTCCAGGCGGCTGATCGCCAGCACCAGCTCGCCGACGCCGGCGTCCTGGCGCGCTTGAATCAGCCAGACGTGCGCGAGCTCGCGCTCCATCGCGCGGGCCCGCGGCAGGGCCATGAACGCACGCTCGAGGAGCGGCGCAGCCCGCTCGAAGCTCCCCATCGACTTGAAGGCGACGCCGACCACGAAGTGGTCGTCGGGATCGAGCTCGCTGCGGCCCAGCAGCCGCTCCGCATAGGTCCGCGCGGCGGGCTTGTCGCCGGCGCGAAGCGCGGAGCGAATCGCGAGCCGGAGCAGCGCGTGCGGCGCGGCGGCGTCTTGCAGCGCTGGGGCCAGGCGCGCCAGGCTCTCGCGGTAGCGCCCATGCGCAAAGTGCAGCTCGGCCAGGGCGAGACCGACCTCGGCGGGATCCCCGCCGAGTCGCCGCGCGAGGTCATAGCTGGCCAGTGCGCGTTCGTCGCGGTGCAACGCCCGCAGCGCGCGGCCCCGGACCAACGCCGCCCGCGTGAGCTGGCGGAGCAGCGGGCGGTCGGGGTAGCGCACGCGCCCACTGAGCTGCGCGTCGACGCGCTCCCGCTGGCCGGCCAGGTAGCCGTCGAGGGTGGCTACCGCCAGCGCCTTCTGCCCGGCGCAGAGCTGCGCCTCGCCGAGCTCGACCCGGTAGGCGCGGCTGCTGCGGTTCAGCTCCTCGTAGGTCTTGAGCGCGCGCCGGCAGTCACCGCGGCGCAGCTCCAGCTCGGCGCGGAGGGCCGCGATCTGGCGGTTCTTCGGTGCCTGCTTGGTCAGCCGCGCCAGCTGGGTCGCGGCTGCACGCAGGTTGCGCTGCCTGAGCAGCGCGACCGCGTAACGCAGCCGCAACGGCAGCTCAAGCGCGCCGAGTCCCTGGGGCGCCGCGAGCGACTGGCGCAGGGTCTGCGCGGCCAGCGTCCAGTTGCCGTCGTAGAGCAGGCATTCGGCAGCAAGGAATTGCACCGCGCCCCGCTTCTTGATGTAGGGCTCGACTTGCTTGAACTTGGCCAGGCCCGTACGCGTGTCGCCGATCCAGCAGTAGTAGACCCCGAGGTAGGCCTCGAGCTGCGGATCGCGGGGATTATGCTCGAGCCCGCGCTGCAAGAGCGCGGCCGTTTCGGGCAGCCGGCGGCGCTTGAGCAGCAGCGCGGCGTACTTCTTGATTGCGTCGACGTTCTTCGGCCAATCGCTGATCGCCTTCTTCAGCTGCTCCTCGGCGTCGTGCTCACGGCCCTTGCGAAAGAGCTCTACGGCGCGCGCGAGGCGTCGATTCGATTCCTCCTCGGCATACTGCGAGCGCTGGGCAAGCGCGGTCGGCGCCCACCCCAGCAGGCTGGTGAGGAGGGCGGCCAGGCCAAGCTGCAGCGCCAGCGCGCAGCGCCCGCGGCCCCGCGCTGAGGCGGCGCATTGCATGGTGCAGCTCATGGCGGGCGCACCGCCACGAAGAGATCCGACAGCGCGAACTCAGGCAGCTCGAAGTCTACCGTGTGGGGTGCGAGCCACTGAGCCTGGCGCAGCGGGACGGTCTCCGGGACCATCGGCAGCAGGGGAAGGCGCTGGCGCCGCCGGTTGGCCGCGAAGCCCTGATAGGTCCGTAGGTCGCCCGTGACAAAGCCGGCGGCCAGCCGCTTGCCGCCCTTGAAGCTCAACACGGCCTGCGTCAGGGACGCGACCAGCTCGGGCGCAAGATCGGAGGAGAGCAGCACGACCCCGGCGGGGGGCACGCGCAAGGTCTTGGGCAGCAGCGGCACGAGCCCCTTCGTGTCCACCGGCGCCAGGACGGCGACGGCCGCGCCGACGCGAACGGCCTCGACCGCCGAGAAGAGACCGGGTGAGCTCACGACCTTGAAGAGCTTCCGCGGGTTGGCATTGCCCTCGAGCAGCCCGAACTCGACGAAGTCGGCGACGGCTGGGCTGACGTTGGGGAGCTGGAGCACCTGGCCGCTGACGGCGCGAAGGCTCGTTTCCTTGGCCGCCATCAAGGACCAACGGCTGCTCTCCGCCGGTCCGCTGTCGGCCACGGCCAGCAGCTTGACCACCCCCGACATCGACGACAGGTGGAAGCCGCCGATCAGCGCGAGCTGGACGCGGTTGGCCCGCAGGTCGGCGGCGAGGTCGCGCGGCACCTTGTAGCTGCGGCCGACGACGGGCTGGCCGAGCGCCGTCGCGAGGTGGCGCGCCAGCCGATCGACCTCGTCGAACTGCTCATAGGGCGTGAGGCCGAGCTCGGGCGCGAAGAGGCCGATTCCGAGCTTGATCGCCCGGCCCTCGGCCGGCAGCGCACTCGACACGACTGCCGCGAAGACGAGCCAGCGCCCGAGGGCATGGACGACGGACACGACGACCTCCGGTCGGCGCGCGACGGCACCAGGCCCCGGCAGCGGCTAGCAGCCGAGGCGCGGGATGGGCGACAGCGCGCGGCGAAACGGGGCGGAATGTAGCACGCTCGGTCAGGGCAACGAAGGAATGCGCCCACCGCGGGTAAAGCCGCAAACCCTTGGATGGCCTGGGGCGGGGGCGAGGCGCAGGGCGACGAAAGGCGGGGCCGGTCGTGGCTTCGAGGGGGCACGGCGGGGGGCCAGCGGACGACGGCTTGACGGATCGGGGCTGGGGGCGGACACAATCGCGCCATGCTCGACATCAAGTTGATTCGTGAAACACCGGAGCTCGTGCGCCACTCGCTGGAGCGGCGCAACCTGCATGCGGCTCTGCCCGACCTCGAACGCCTGATCGCCATCGACGCCGACTGGCGCGCGCAGCAGGGCCGCTGTGACGAGCTGCGCGCCCGTCGCAACGAGGTGTCCCAGTCGATCCAGCGGCTCGGCGCCGGCGAGCGCCAGCGAGCGATCGACGAGATGCGTCAGCTCAAGGACGCCCTGGCGCGCCTGGAGGCGCAGGTCGACGCGCTCCACGCGCAACGCGATACGCTCTTGCGCGCGCTGCCGAACCTGATCGCCCCCGAGGTTCCGGCTGGGCTCAGCGACGCCGACAACGTCGAGATCGCTCGCTGGGGCGAGCCGCGCGCGCTGGGGTTCGCGCCGCGCGACCATCTCGCCCTCGGCGAGCTGACCGACACGATCGACTTCGAGCGCGGCGCCAAGCTCGCGGGCAGCGGCTTCTATTACCTCAAGCGCGAGGCGGCGCTCCTCGAGCAGGCCCTCTGCGCCTTTGCCGCGGCGAGCCTGATGCCCGCCGGCTTCGTGCCGATCAGCACGCCGGACCTGGCGCGTGCGCGCGTGCTCGAGGGCATCGGCTTCGCACCCAATGGTCCCGAGCAGCAGATCTATACGGTCGACGATGGTGACCTCTGCCTGATCGCCACCGCGGAGATCACCGTCGGCGCCTATCACGCCGAGGAGGTGCTCGAGGCGGCCCAGCTTCCGCTGCGCTACCTCGGCTTCTCGCACTGCTTTCGCCGGGAGGCGGGTGCGCACGGCCGCGAGTCGCGTGGGCTCTATCGCGTGCATCAGTTCACCAAGGCCGAGATGTTCGTGCTCTGCACGCCCGAGCAGGCGGAGCAGGAGCACGCGATGATTCGCGCGCTCGAGGAGCAGCTGCTGCAGGCCCTCGCGATCCCCTATCGCGTGGTCGACGTCTGTGCCGGCGATCTCGGCGCCCCCGCCGCCAAGAAGTACGATCTGGAGGCCTGGATGCCTGGCCGTGGCTGCTATGGCGAGGTGACCTCGTGCAGCAATTGCACCGACTTCCAGTCGCGGCGGCTGAACATCCGCTGGCGCCCCGACCCGCAAAGCAGCCCGCGCTTCGTTCACATGCTCAACGGGACGGCGCTGGCGGTCAGCCGTACGCTGCTGGCGATCTACGAGAACTACCAACAGGCTGATGGCTCGGTCGAGATTCCGAGCGCGCTGCGACCCTGGCTCGGTGGCCTCAGCGTCATTCCCGCGCGCGCCTAGGAGCCCGGCGATCGATCGCGAACCGAACGCGGCGCGGAGGTGCGGTCTGCGCGCCGGCGTCGTGTTGCTTGCTCTGGTCGGCCCGGAATTGCACAATGGCGGGCCGACAAGCCATCCCGGGAGCGCGAGCTTGGAGGGCGCAGCCCTGCTCCTGCCGGCTCCTAGGCACCTGGCTCGACTTGCCGGACGGGCTTGCGCCCAATCCCCCGGAGTAGCCGATGAACATCGCTTGTGAGAAATGCGGCACGGCCTACGTGGTCGAGGACGCGCGGATCCCCGCGGGTGGGCTGCCGATGAAGTGCAGCGTCTGCATGCATAGCTTCACCGTGTTTTCCTCCGAGGGCCTGCCCGCGTTTGAGCTGGAGCGCGGCGCTGGCGCGACGATGATGGGCTGGGCTGGCAGTGCCGGCGCGCTCGAGCTCGATTCGCCGGCGCCCCGCGCCTCCGGGGAGGGCTTGGACGAGTTCGCTGACCTGCCCGCGCCGCGCGGTGCGGGTCCGGAGCCGACCGCCGAGGTCGTCGATCTGCCGGCGCCGCGTGGTGCGGCGTCGCTGCCGCCGGGGATCGTCGACCTGCCGGGCCTACCCGCGGCTCGCCCGGGGGCGAACCGTGCCGATTTGCCGGGCCTGCCGCAGCGCGGCAGTGAGGCTGGTCGCGCGTCCGCGCTGCGGCCTGGGCGCGCTTCGGCGCAGCCACCACCGGGTCCGGCGCTCGTCATGCCGCCTGCGGGGGGCGCCACCATCATGTGGGGTGCGTCTGCGGCTGAGCCCCTGGCGCCGCCGGCCCCCTACAGTCCGTCGGCCCCGCTTCCGCCGCTGCTCGACGAGTTGCCGCCCGGCGCTGAATTGCCGGCCCCCAAGGTTGCGGTGCCGGCCGCCGGGACGCGCGGTGGAGGGGGCATCGATCTCTCGGGTTTCGACCTGTCGGCGAACCCGGGTGAGTTTGATCCGCTGGCGAGTCTGCCCGCGCCTCGCGGCCTCGTCTCGCGGCCGGCCGCAGCGCGTGCCATCGCCGATCTGCCGGCGCCAGCGGGCATCGTCGACCTGCCGGGTCCAGCGGGCATCGTCGACCTGCCGGGTCCAGCGGGCGTCGTCGATCTGCCGGCCCCAGCGGGCGTCGTCGATTTGCCGGCCCCGGCGGGCTTCACCGACTTGCCGGCCCCGGCAGAGGTCCGAGATCTCCCGGCCCCCTCGCGCAATATCGACCTGCCGCGGCCAGTCCGCACGCCGGTCGGCACGGGCTTGGACTTCGGCAACGTCGCCCTCTTCGGCGACCTGAGCCAGGAGGAGCCCTCGGCGATCGACCTGGAGGACCTGCCCTTCCGGCCAGGCGCCGCCCCGCCGCCGCCGCCCGTCGCCTCGCGGCCCCCGCCGACCCCGCGACAGGCCGCAGCGCCGCCGCCGCCGCCGCCGCTGCCACCGCCCGCTTTGGCGCCGGGCGGTTTCGCACTTCCGGCGGGGCTGCTCGATCTGCCCAGTCTCAATCTGCCCAGTCTCAATCTGCCCAGTCCGCCCGCGGAGGGCGCGTCGGCTGGGCCGGGCGCCACCCCGGGACGTTCGCCGTCGTCCTACCGCTATGCGGCCGCGCCGGGGACCGGGAGCCCCGAGGGAAGGGCGGCGACGGGGGCGCAGGATCACGGGTTCTCGCCCGCCGACGCCCAGGACCCGGGGTCCCACGCAGGCGGCCCCGAGGTTATTCGCGATGCGCCGTCGCCAGAGGCGGCCGCGCTGCGCCTGGGGCGCAACCCGTCGAGCGCCGCGCTCAAGGTGGCGCCAGCGCGCGAGCGCTGGCTTGCTCCGAAGCTTCAGGCGCTCAGGACGCTGCTCGCGCCGCTGCGCGAGCGCCTCGGCGCCAAGCTCTGGATGGTGGGTGCCGCTGCCGGAGTGCTCGTCCTGCTGCTCATTGGCACGACGATCGGGCTCGTCACCGAGCATGGGTTCTTCGCGATCAACCTGCTTACGGGCAAGAGTGCGCGGCTCGCGGCGATTCGCACGAAGCTGGTCGAGGCGCGTCAGGAGCTCCTCGCCGACGGCTACCCAGAGCTGCGCAGCGTGGGTGACGCGCTGGCCGCGATACCGGAGGGCGACGTCACGCCCGCGGTGACGGCGCTGCGGGCTCAGCTTCTGGCCGCGCAGGTGGTGCGTTTTGGCGCGCCGCCTACGGTGCTCGCCGACGCGGAGCAGCTGCTCGCCACGCTGGCGCAGGTCGAGGAGCCCTCGGTGGACGTGCTGCGCGCGCGCGGCATCGTGACCCTGGCCAAGGGTGACGCCAACGCTGCCAGCGACCTGCTGGCGGGCTTGGAGGCGCAGGGTGACGCGGCCGGCGGTGTCTACCGCGGCTGGGCGCAGCTCCAAGCGAAGAAGCTCGCGGACGCCGAGCGGACCTTCGCCGCCGTCCTCGGTCGCGACCCGAAGCTTCCGGCCGCGCTCTACGGTGCGGGTGCGGTCCAATACGCTATGAACAAGCCGCAGTCGGCGCTGGCCTGGGCCGATAAGGCGCTCAGCGCGCGGCCGGCCTACACCAGCGCCCTGCTGCTCAAGGCGCGCGTCCTCCTCGCGGCCGGCAGCGATCGCGAGGTCGAGAAGCTGCTGGGTCGGCTGCTCAAGCTGAGCGCCAAGGGTCCTGCCACGGAGCAGGCCGCCGCCCTGCTGCTGCTCGGGGAGCTGGCCGAGCGCCGCGGCCAGCTCAATGCCGCGCGCGAGCAGTACGACCGCGCGGTGCGCGCCAGCCCTACCGACGCGGCGGCCCTGCTGGCGAGCGGCCGGGTGCTGCTGCGCGCCGGCCAGCACCAGCAGGCGGCAGAGCGCTTGCGGCAGGCGCTGGCGCTGGCGCCCACCAGCGTGCCTGCGGCCGTGCTCTTGGCCGAGGCCGAGCTGGCGCTCGGGCGGCCGGTAGACGCGCGTAACGCGCTCGTCCTGCTGCAGCGCAAGGTGCCCAAGAACGCGGCCGTGCGCACGATGCTCGGGCGCGTCGAGGAGTCGGCGGGCGCGCTCGAGGTCGCGGCCAGGCTCTACGGCGAGGCGATCGGGCTCGACGCGAAGTTTTTCGACCCCTACCTTCACCTCAGCCGCTTGCAGCTGCGGCGCCAGCAGCAGACGCTGGCCTTCGAGACGCTGCAGCAAGCGGTAACCGTGATGCCCGGCGCCCTGACCCGCAATGCCCTGGGCGAGGCCTACCTCGCGGTCGGCGACCTGGCGCAGGCCCACAAGTACTTCGAGGAGGCGCTGGCGCTCGATGACCGCCTCAACGCCGCCCTCTTCAACCTCGCCGAGACGCTGCGGCGGGAGGGACGCGTGGAGGAGGCGCTCAAGCACTACGAGCGGCTGAAGCAGCGCGACGAGGCCTATCCTGGTCTCGGCGCCGGGATGGGCCAGCTCTTTCTCGGGGCGGGGCGCTACGCGGACGCGGCCCGCGCCTTCGAGGTCGCGATGCGGGCCGACAGCCCACCCGTCGAGGTGCAGCTCGCGGCGACGCGCGCCTTCATTGGCGCGGGTCGTTACAGCGACGCCATTACCCGCGCCGACCTGCTCTTGCGCGACCAGCCGACCTTGGCCGAGCCGCGGGCGCTGCGCGCCGAGGCGAACTTGGGCGCCGGCCGGGCCGCGGAGGCGCTGGTCGAGATCCAGAATGCGATCGGTCGCGAGCGCCAAGCGAGCTACCTCGTGGTCCAGGCGCGCATCCAGGAGCAGCTCAGACGCTACCTCGATGCGATCGAGAGCTACAGCGAGGCGCTGCGGCTCGACGGCGCGCGCATCGATTGGCGTCTCGAGCGCGCGCGCTTGTTGGTCCGCGCGGGCACGGTGCGCGATGGCCTGAAGGAGCTGCAGCAGGTGCTCCAGGCGCAGCCGAAGCTGGCCCTGGCGCGCCTCTTCATGGGCATCGCCCACGCCGATCTCGGCGAGGAGGCGCAGGCCCTCGCCCAGTACGAACAGACGCTGGCGCTCGACCCGCTGCTCGGCGAGGCCCACCTGCGCCTGGGGCAAATCTTGCTCGATCGAGGGCGCGTGCCGGCGGCCTATGGCCACGTGCAGGAGGCGGCGAGGCTGGCCAAGGACGACGACCCCTGGCGCGCCGAGGCCTTCTACCGGCTCGGCCTGGCGGCGATGAGGCTACAGCTCAAGAAGCCGGCCATCGCGGCGCTGCAGCGTTTCCTCGCGCTCGCGGGCGCAAGCGACGGTGGCCGCGAGGAGGCGATCAAGGCGCTCGGCGAGCTCGGCGTCGTGGTCGCGCCCTCGGAGCAGGAGGCGCCGCCGCCGAGCCCCGCGCTTCAGAAGAAGTAGTGCACGGCCGAGCCGGCGTAGAGCGCGTTGCGAAACCCGCCGTCGACGCGCAGCGCGAACGAGTCGCTGAGCTTGAAGCTCAGCCCGACGAGCGCGTGGAGCAGCGGGAAGACTGGCGGCACGCGACTCTCGCGCCAGAGCTTGGGTGACTCGACCGAATCGTCGGCCTTGACACCGCCGTTGGCTGGGTCGTTGACCCAGCGCTCCGGTTGGGTCGGATCCATCCCGATCGGATGACATTGGCCGAGATCGCCGACATTGTCGGCAGTGCAGCCGGCGTTGCTCGCGCGGAAGACGTCGCCGAGCACGAGGCTCAGCCCCACGCCCGCGCCCCAGATGAAGCTCATCCAGGGCAGTATCTCCTCGTGGCGAATGAAGTGCATCGCCAGCGTCAGGGTGCTGAGCCCGTCGAAGTGAATATAATCGGTCTTGCGTGCCGGGTCGTCGCCGCTGCCGAGGTAGTTGCCGTCGGGGGGGCTGTAGAAGGCGAAGTCGAGCGAGGCGATCAGGTCGAGCCCATCCTTGCGCCGCACGCCCTCGATCCCGAAGCCCGAGGAATAAAGCGCGGTGCTGGCGTCGAGGAAGGCCCCGAGCATCCAGGTCGGCACGAAGGTCGCGCGCAGCTCGACGCCGAGCCCGTATTGCGCGGCGGCCGTCGCCTGCGCCCGGGCCTTGGGCGCCTGAGGCGGGGCCTGCGGTTCGCCCGGGGCGGCCGGCGCCTGCGGCTCCCCGGCGGCCTCCGCGGGTGCCGTGGGCTCAGCCGCCTCGCTGGCCCCCGCGCTCTCCCCCGGCGCTGTCGGCTCGCCGTCGGCGTTCAGCGCCAAATAGAGCGGCGCCGCCGGCGCGGTCGTCGGCTCGCCCCGCGCGCTGCCGGGCGCGGCCGCGAGCGCCACCACTACGAGTGCTACGAGCGTTACCCAGCGGAGCCTGACCGTCGCCAGGCGCCACGCCTTGATCGTCCGCGTCATCTTTGACCTCACTGTGAAGAAGGGGCCGATGCTACGGCAACTCGGCGGCGGCGTCGACGGCGAACTCGGGTGCCGCCGCGAGGGCCGGTGGGGGCGGCCGCCGCTCCGGCGACGTGGCGACGCGCCGACGAGCGCGGGCCGCTCTTGTGTTGCGTGCGCGCCAGTGGTAAGCGGGGCCCGTCGGCGCGGAGGCGGCGCGCCAAGGTAGCTACGACGGGCTCTTTTGCGAGGGGAAGCATCATGTCGACGGGAATCGGTTGGCGCGCGCTTGGGCGCGGTATTCGGCGGGATACGAGTCGGGGCGCAGCTTGGTCGCTCGTGGCCGGACTCGCCATGGTCGGGCTGCTGGGCGGCTGCAAGCCCACCTATCCGAAGTGCGACAAGGACGCCAACTGCAAGGAGGGCGAGTTCTGCGTCAACGGCCAATGCCAGCAATGCCGCGCTGACAACGACTGCGGCCCCGGACAGCGCTGCAACGCTGGACGCTGCGATGCGATCGAGGGCTTCTGCGAGCGCGGCGAGGATTGCCCCGACGGCCTGGGCTGCAAGGGCAAGCGCTGCGGCGCCTGCGATAGCGACGCCGAGTGCGGCGCCGGGCGGCGTTGCCGTGAGGGTCGCTGCCTCTCGCCGGGGCAGTGCGTCGCCGATGAGGACTGCCCCGAGGGGCAGGAGTGCCAGGGCGGCACCTGCGCCGGTCCCTCGGCCGATCGCAGCGTCCCGGGCTGCCAGCCGGAGACGGTCTTCTTCGGCTTTGACCAGCACGTGCTCTCCTCACAGGCCACGGGCACGCTCCAGCGCAACGCGCAGTGCATTCGCTCGGTGACGAATCATGGGCTGCGCGTCGAGGGCCACTGCGACCCGCGCGGCACGGAAGAGTACAACCTGGCGCTTGGCGATCGTCGCGGGCGCTCCGTCGTCAGCTACCTCGGACGGCTCGGTGTCGACACCAGTCGCCTGCGCGTCGTCGCCAAGGGCAAGCTCGAGGCTGTCGGCTCGGATGAGGAGAGCTGGGCCCGCGACCGCAAGGCCACCTTCGTTTGGGAATAGCCGCCAGCATGTCGCGCCCCGGCTCGATCGATCCTTCGTCGCCCGCGCGGCGGGGCTCAGGCGCGCGGCGGCTGAGCGCCCGGCTCGCCGCCACCTGCGTCGCGCTGCTGGTCGGCGGATCGGGCTGCCTGAGCCATCAGGATGGTGCGGCCCTGCGGCGCGATATCGATCGCGTGCAGGCCTCGCTGCAGCAGGAGCGCGATCGGGCGGGCCGGACGCGCGAGCAGCTACGGCAGGTGATCGAACGCGCGACCGGGCTGCTGACGCGCAATAGCGCGGATGTCGGGGCGCAGGTCGAGGCGCTGCAACAGCGCCTGGCGCAGCTCGATGGCTCGATGGAGCAGCTGCGCAAGCAGCTCGATGACCTGCAGCGCGTCTTCGACGAGATCCAGAAGCGGCTCGATAGCGGGCCGAAGGGTGGAGCTGGGGCGAGCGCCGCCGGCGAAGCGTCCTCGCCGGCAGTGCCCGAGGGTGCCGACGCGCTCTTTGCGCTGGCGAACGAGAAGTTGGTGGCCGGCGAGGCAACGCTCGGTCGCCAGCTGCTGCGCCAGTTCATCAGCCGCTTCCCGCGCGACGCGCGATCGGCTGGGGCGCAGTGCACGCTCGGAAATGGCCTCTTCGCCGAACAGAAGTATGCGGCGGCGATCCAGGAATACCGCAAGGTGGTCGAGCAGTACGCGCAGAGCGCCAGCGTAGCCGAGGCGCTCTACCAGATCGGGCTCTCCTTTCATCAGCTCAAGTACTGCTCCGACGCGGAGGGCTTCCTCGGCGAGCTGCTGAAGCATCACCGGGCCAGCCCCTTCGCCGAGAAGGCCAACACGCTGCTCAAGCTGATTCGCCGCTATCGCGGTGATAAGCGCATCTGCAGCTCGTAGCGGCTTACTGCAAATCGAAGGCGTAGCTGAAGCGGATGACCTCGCCGCTGAAGCGCGGGAAGCTCACCGTGGTCAGCGCGCGCTCGGCGCAGCCCGCCGTGGCGGTGCCCGCCAGCGCGCCCACCACTTCGCCGCTGGCGCGGCCGTAGGGCTGGATCGCCACGCGCAGGCCAAGCCGGCCGGGTTGGTGGTGCTGGTCCAAACAGCGCTGCACACGGGTGCGGAGCTGCCGCATGACGGCCGCCACCTGCGCCTTCTTCAGCGTGCGGGGCAGCTCTCCCGCGTCGTCGTCGTCCCCGGACGCGCGCGTGGTGCGCGCCGTCCGGGGCGCCGGGTCGTCTCGCGCTGGGTCGTTCCGCGCTGGGTCGGCCCGCCCTGAGGTCGCGCCGGCGCCGACCGAGAGCAGCTCATCGACGTCGACGCGTCGCGTCGACTCCCCAGCGCGACGCCGCGGCGCGGCCGGCGGCAGGCCGATATCGAGCTCTGGACTGAGCGCGGCTGAAGCGCTTTCGGGCCGAGCGCTGGTGCGCGAAGGCCGCGGCGCGGCGCGCGCGCTTTGGCGCTGGGGACGCGCCGCCCTTCGTCGCGCCGGCGCAGGCCGCGCGCGTGCGGGCGCTTGGGTGCGGCCGGCCGCGCTCGGCTTGGGCAGGACGGGTGTCTGCGTCGGTCCTGCGCCAACCACGGCAGCCGCGGCAGCGGGCTTGGGTCGCTCCTCCGACCTCGCGGCCTGGTGGGCGCTGGCGTCAGCGGCGGGCGGCGAAGGCGCAGCCGCTGGGGCCAGCGGCGCTTCGCTCCGCCGCGCTGGGGGCGTGGCGCTGCCGAGCGCGGGTGGCGTGTCGGGCGCTGGGGCGCGCGTCAGGAGGTAGGCCAACGTGAGGCCCCCCACGCCGAGCAGCAGCGCGAGCGCGCTGGCGACCGTGACGGCCGTTCGCCGCGCCGACCAGAAGCGCGGTCGCAGTGGCAAGAGCAGGTTCGGCGCTAGCGTGACGCGACCCGCGGGGGGGAGCGGCGGTGCATAGAGCGGCGCGAGCGCCAGCGCTGAGGGGCCTCCCGCCGGGACCTTGGCCACGACGCCGCCGCGGTAGCCGGTCGGGAGGCGCGCGGAGGCGACGATGCCATGATCGGGTGGGAAGCCGCGGGCGAAGTCGTCGAAGCGGGCAGCGTCATCGGCCGTATCGCCCTCCCATCCGAGCGCTGCTTCGCGTGGCGCAGCGCTCGGACCACTCGCGCGCGCGGGTCCCAGCGCATCGTCGGCCGGTCGCCTTTCGATGGTGGCGCCGTGGCCGGAAACCGGCGCATCGTCGTCGACGGGCTGCGGCCGCTTGGCGCGGACCGCCGACCAGCCGCGCCGGTCCGTGTGAGGATCGGAGGCGCGGTCGGCTGCGCCCGCGGCGCCGCGCAGGTGCGCCTGAGCGAGCGAGCCGCGAAGGGTGCCGACCCGTCCAGGTGAGACGCCCCAGCGTGGGTCGATCTCGCGGCTCCACTCACGCGCGCTCTCCACCGCCTGCGCCAGCCGATAGGACGCGGAGTCGAGGTTGCCGGGCTGGCTGTCCGCCGCGCTTCTCCGCGGCGCATTGATAGGCAGGCGCGTGCCCTCCGCCTCGGGCTCATAGGCGTGCGTAACCTGCAACGGGTCCACGGCTGAGGTCGCCGGCTGGTCCGGGACGGTGCCCGCACGCTCGACCGCCGAGGTCGAGCTTCGGCCGCGGCTGACGACCCCGCTCAGCGCCGCGTCGTTCTCAGCGAGCTCGATTGTATGGGTCAAGGGCCGCGCTGCAGCGGAGGCGGATGCGGCGGAGAGCTCGACGGTCGAGGGCGGTCTGGTCGGCAGCGCCTGCCCGAGGTCGGCGCGCCAGTAGGCCGTCGCCCCGTCCGAGACCGTCGAGACGCTGCGATCGGCGGTCTGGTAGAAGCGCGTGCTCTGGCTCTCGCCCAGCACCTCGCCGAAGCCCTCGCCGAGCCGCTCCACCAGCACGGGCAGGGCCGCGAGACGTTGCCAGCCACTGCCGGAGGGCGACCAGATCTGCGCGTCGCCGTCGAGCTGGTGTTCATGCACGAGCGCGACCAGCGCGGACAACCCGAGCGGCCCGTGCGGCGCCTCGCCCAGCATCACGTACCAGGCCTCGGTCGCGTCGGCCCCGCTTCCGTCGGTCTCGCTCCCGTCGGCCCCGGTTCCGTCGATTTGGGGTTCGGCGTAGTCGGTCTGGTCGTCGGGATCGGCGCCCGCCTCGGCGGCCGCCGCCGTCGAGAGGGCGCTCTGGGGTAGCATCGTCACGGCGCCCGCGTCGCAACGCGCGACGACGAGCTGCTCGCAGCGACGGCAGGTGAAACGAAAGACGCGGCCACGGACCCGCGCCATCGGCACGAGGTAACGTGCGCCACAGTCGCCGCAGGCGATCTCGATCTTCGCCGCTGACGGGGAGTCGGCGCCGCCGCGCATGCCGCCCTTGCTCGTCGTTTGGCCGGAATCGCCAAGACCCCGCGCCCGTCCACCGCTACCGAGCCTGAGCACGCCTCTCGCGTGGACTCCCTCGCGGCGCCGCGCAAAGTGTAGCACAGCGCCCTTCCGCGCCGCACGCTCGCCACCACTCGCGCTGGCAGCGCCGCCCGCTCGCGGGGCGCGCCTCAGCCCGCGCTAGTGGCCTCGTTGCTCGGCTCAGCGCTGCTCCCGGCTCCGGTCTCACCCTCGCGCGGCAGCCGCGGCGCTTGGCTGCCCGTCGGGACGGTGCCCTCTGCGCCCGCGCGCTCGATGATCGCGCGCGAGAGCGGCTGGCGCACGCGCACGCCGAGCTCGACGAAGGCCTCGGCCTGGCGAATCAGGTTGCCGCGACCCTGGGTCAGCCGGTTCAGCGCGCCCTGATAGGTGCGCTGGGTCAGCTCGAGCTGGCTGCCCAGGCGCTCGAACTCCTCGACGAAGCCGCGCAGCTTGTCATAGACGGCCCCGGCGCGCTCGGCGATCAGGCGGGCGTTCTCGCTCTGCCGCTCGAAGCGCCAGACACTGCTGACCGTGCGCAGGGTGGCGAGCAAGGTCGTCGGCGTCACGACCACGATGCGTTGCTCGAAGGCCGCGCCGAGCAGCTTCTCATCGTGCTGGAAGGCCAGCATGAAGGCCGGCTCGATCGGCATGAAGAGCAGCACGAAGTCGACCGAGCGCAGCCCTTGCAGCGCGCTGTAGTCCTTGGCGCCGAGCGTGGTGATGTGGTCGCGAACCGCCTGCACGTGCGCCTCCAGCGCCGCGAGCCGCCCTGGATCGTCGGCGGCATTGAGGTAGTCCTGATAGGCGAGCAGCGAGACCTTGGCATCGACGACGATGTCCTTGCCCTCGGGTAGGTGGATCACCACGTCGGGGCGAAAGAGCTGGCCCTCGCGATCGCGATAGGAGCTCTGCAGGTCGTACTCGACGCCCTTGCGCAGACCCGACTGCTCGAGGACGCGCTCGAGCACCATCTCGCCCCAGTTGCCCTGGACCTTCTTGTCGCCCTTCAGCGCCCGCGTCAGGTTGCGGGCCTCGTCGTTCATCTGCTGGTTGAGCTGCGCGAGCAGCTGAAGCTGCTCGCGCAGCGAGGCGCGCTCCTGGGTCTCCGTGTGGTGGATCTGTTCGACCTTGGTGCGAAAGCCGTCGAGCTGCTCGCGCAGGGGCTTCAGCAGCGCCTCGAGGCCGGCGCGGCTCGCCTCGCCGAGCGCGCGGCCCTTCTCCGTGAGGATGCGATTGGCGAGGTTCTCGAACTCCGTGGCCATCCGCTGGGCGCGCCTGGTCGAGCTCGACCAGCCGCTCCGCGTGATGCTGCTGGCGCTCCGCCAGGCGCTCCTCGTGATGGCGCTGCTGCTCCGCGAGCCGCGTGCCGAGCGCGGCGAGTCGCGCTCGCTGCTCGGCGGTCTCGGCGGTCAACGCGCCGCGCTGGGTCTTGAGCGCCACCAGCTCGGCCTGCAGTGGCCCGAGCAGCGCATCACGCTCGCTCGTCGCCGCCGCGAGACCGGTCGCGAGGCGCGCATTTTCGACGGCCAGCGCCGCGGCGCTCTGGCGAAGTTGGTCGAGCTCGATGCGGGCCTGATCGCGCTCGCTGCGCAGCCCCTCGCCCTCGCGCTGGCTGGCGCCAAGGCGCTCGGCCAGCACGGCCGCCTCGCGCTGCGCCTCGACCTGCCCGGCCTCGCGCCCGCTGGCCAGCGCCTCGGCGATGCGCCGCAGCAGCAGCGCATAAATCGCCAGCGCGCCCGCCAACGCTCCGCAAGCCACGCATGCAAGTTCGATCATCGTCGCCAACCTCGTCCGCGTGCCGCGCCCGGCCGGAGCGCCGCGCGCAGGCCGCGCGAGACTAACGCGTCGCGGGCGCTTCCTCCACCGAGGCGTGCGCCGCTTCGCCTCAGCAGCGCTCACCTCAGCAGCGGCAATCGACGAGGGCGGTTTGCGGCGACCACCATCGCGCACCATACTTCGCCCGCGGCCGAGCTCGAGCCGCGATTTTGTGCAGCGCGATTTTGTGCAGGAGGTGGATCATGTTTGTCATCGCCGGGGTGACCGGTCACGTGGGATCCGTCGTGGCGACGGAGCTGTTGGCCAAGCAGCAGAAGCTCAAGGTTCTGGTGCGCGACCCGAAGCAAGGCGTCGCGTGGTCGCGGCGGGGAGCGGAGGTCGCGGTCGGCACGCTCGATGATCGCGCCTTCCTCGCTGGCGCGCTGCGCGGCGCCAGCGGCCTCTTCACGCTGCTGCCACCGAACTTCGCCGCAGCAGATTTCTTCGCCTACCAGCGACAGACCAGCGACGCGATCGCCGGCGCCGTGCGGGACGCCGCCGTGCCGCACGTCGTCTTGCTGTCCTCCGTGGGGGCTGAGTTGCCAGCCGGCACCGGGCCGATCAAGGGGCTGCACTACCTGGAGAATGAACTGCGCGCGACGGGCACCCTGCTGACGGCGATCCGCGCCGGATTTTTCCAGGAGAACCTCGGCAGCGCGCTGACCCCGGCGAAGGAGCAGGGCATCTTCCTCAACTTCACGCCGTCCGCGGACTACCCGATGCCGATGATCGCCACGAAGGACATCGGCGTCCTCGCGGCGCGCTCGCTGCTGAACACGCCGCGGACCAGCGAGGTGATCGATCTGCACGGCCCCGCCTACTCACAGCGGCAGCTCGCCGAGCGGCTAGGGGCTGCGCTGGGCAGGCAGCTAGAGGTCGTCGACATCCCGGAGACGGCGTGGGTCTCGACGCTGACGCAAGGCGGGCTCCCGCGGCCGGTGGCCGAGACCTTCGCTGAAATGTACAGCGCCTTTGCCAAGGGCATCGTCAGGCCCTGTGGCGATCGGTCGGTGGCCGGGGAGACGCCGATCGACGCGGTGATCAAGTCGCTGGTCTAGCGTTCAGACTCTAGCCTCCGCGTCCGACCTCTAGTAGCAGCACCTTAGCAACCGTAGCAGCACCGTAGCAGCAAGCGGGAGAGCTCAAACCATGCCGATCTTCAATCCACGCTACGACCTTGGCATCCGGGCGCTGCTGCCGAAGTGGCGGCGGATGGTCTCGCGCGAGCACCTGCGTGGCGATGTCCTGGCCGCCCTGACGGTGGCGTGCATCGCGATCCCCTTGTCGCTGGCCATCGCCCTCGCCTCCGGGGTCAAGCCGGAGACTGGTTTGATCACCGCGATCGTCGGCGGCCTCGTCGGCGCGCTCTTCGGTGGTGCACCCCTGGCGGTCAGTGGGCCGGCCGCGGCGATGGCGGTGTTGGTGGCCTCGGTCGTCGAGCAGCATGGCCTCGGTGGCCTCTTGGCGGTGACGGCCACCTGCGGATTGCTCCAGGTGGCGACGGGCGCCTTGGGCCTGGGGCAGTTCATGCGGCTGGTGCCGCTCCCCGTCGTCGAGGGCTTCACCGCGGGCATTGGCGCGATCATCCTCGTCGGTCAGCTCCCGCGCGTGCTCGGCCTGCCGCCGCCGAGCAACGCCCAGGTCTTGGAGGTCCTGAAGCACATCGGCGAGGTGCTCGCCCACGCGCGACTGGTGCCCTTCGTGATCGCCTCGGGTGCCCTCGGCCTGACGCTCGGCCTGAAGCGGCTCGGGCCGCTTTTCCCCGGCCCCCTGGTGGCTGTGGCGCTGCCAACGGTGGTGGTGGCGGCGCTGGGCCTCGACGTCGAGCTGATCGGCGCGATTCCTCGGTCGCTGCCCTTTCCGACGGCACCGGCGATGCCCGCGCTCTCCGAGCTTCCCTCGATTCTCGCGCTGACCTTCATCGTCTATGCGCTGGCCTCGCTCGAGTCGCTGCTCTCCGCGACGGCCGTCGATAAGCTCTCACGCCAGGGCAAGCACGATCCGGATCAAGAGCTGGTGGGGCAGGGCCTGGCGAACGTCGCCTCGGCGCTCTTCGGCGGCATTCCCGTGACCAGCGTGATCGTGCGCTCGACGCTCAATGTCCAGGCAGGCGGCCGCACCCGTCGCGCCGCGCTCCTCCATGCGGTCGTCGTGCTCTTGGTCGTCTATCTGATTGCGCCGGTGCTCGGGCGCGTGCCGGTGGCGGCGTTGGCTGGGCTGCTGGCAGCGGTAGCCCTGAGGATGCTGGCCGTGCGCCGCTTCATCGCGCTCTGGCGCGAGTCGCGCAGCGAGGGCGTGGTGTATTTGTCGACCTTCGCGGTCATGCTCTTCGTCGACCTCGTCCAGGGCGTGCAATGGGGCGTCGTGGCTGCGCTGGCGATCACGGCGATTCGACTCGGCCGGATGCCCCATGGACCGCTGGTCACCGGCGACGACCCCTGTCGCGTGCAGCTCGCGGGACCGCTGACCTTCCTCTCGTCGCTCGGGCTCCACTCGCTGCGCAAGCAGGTCGAAGAGCTCGAGCCTGGACAGCGTCTGGTGATCGAGCTCGAGGAGGTCAACACCATCGACACCTCGGCGGCCGAGCAGCTTGCCGACCTCGCGGGCACGGCGCGGGCGCGCGGCGTGCGGATGGCGCTGCGCGGGTTGCACCCCGAGCTGGCGCGCCGCGTCGTCGCGGTCGATCACGCCGGGCTCGTGCAGGACGTGCTGGCGCAGACCGACCGTGACGTTTTGACCGTGCTGGCCTCGGAGAAGCCGATGTCCGCGCGTCAGCGGCTGCAGTTCGGGGTCGACCACTACCGGCGCGATTACCTGCCGCGCTATGCGGCGCTCTTTCGCCAGCTCGCGCCCGGTCAGAGCCCCCATACGCTCTTCATCACCTGCGCCGACAGCCGCATTCAGCCCAACCTGATGACCTCGTCCGACCCCGGGGAGCTCTTCCTGATCCGCAACGTCGGCAACATCGTGCCGCTGGCGACCGCGGACTACGCCGGCTCGACGGGCGCGGCCGTCGAGTACGCGGTGGGCGTGCTCGGAGTGTCGCAGATCGTCGTCTGCGGGCACTCCGGCTGCGGCGCGATCGCGGCGCTGAGCAATCCCGCGGGCATCGCCGAGACCCTGCCCGCGCTGCGGCGCTGGGTCGGCTCGACCAAGGCCGCCGAGCTTTGTCAGGCCCTGCCCTCGGGTGCTGCGCAGGACGAGATCGCGCGCCTCAACGCTCGGAGCCAGCTCGACAACCTACGGGGCTACGGCGTGGTGCAGCACCGTAGCGACGAGGGGCAGCTAAAGCTCCACGCCTGGTTCTTCGACATCTTCAGCGGGCAGATCGAGGAATGGAACGTGGAGCAGGGACGGTGGATCGCGGTCGCCTCGCGGGCCAGCGGCGCGAGCTGATGACGGCGCCGCACATTTCCGGCAGTTTAGAGAGGTCGGAGGTGAGGCATGCGGCATGGAGCGGCGCGGTGGCGCCTGAGGGGTAGTGCTTGTGCGCGGCGGCTCTTGCTCGCCGCCCTCAGCGCAGCGATGGTGGGCGGCGGCGCGGGCTGCTCCAGCAGCCTGAATGGAGGCGCAGCGGGCGACGCCTCGCGCAGGGAGACCGGATCGGGCGCGCGCGACGGGAGCCTCGCGGACCTGCGCCGCAGCGACGGGGGCCTTAGGGATCGGGGCCTTAGGGATCGGGGCCTCGCCGATCGGGCCCTCGCCGATCGGGCCCTCGCCGATCGGAGCTCGGCGGGCGCCAGCGACGGAGGCGTGCGCGATAGCGGCCTCGTCGACGCTGCCCTGGGCACGAGCGATGGCGCGGCTCGGGTCGATGGCGGTGGTCCTACCGATTCGGGAAGCGTGACGGACGGCGCGCTTGCGCCGACGGTCAGCACGCGGCGGACGACCTACCAGGTCGGCGAGGCGGTTGAGGTGGACTTCAGCGGTCTGCCGGGCAACGCCACCGACTGGATCACGATCGTCCCAGCCTCCGCTGCCGACGATACCTACGGCGAGTACTTCTACTCCGACGGCGCGGTGCAGGGGACCTTTACCTTTGCAGGCCTCACGGACGCCGGCGAGTACGAGGTGCGCGCCTATTTCAATTGGTACGACGGTGGCGGCGGGGGCTACACTGTTTGGGCCCGCTACCGCTTCACGGTTAAGCCGTGACGGGGTTCTGATGGCGCCGTGATCAGGCAGCCATTGTCGGTGTCGTCGCTCCCGGGTTATTCTGTTATTTAACTCGCAAAGGAGCGCGCATGCAACGCACTGGGCTTGCGGTATTGGCCCTCGCGGGCGGTCTTGGGCTCGTCGTTGCGTGCGGTAGCAGCTCCGTTCGACGCGGCGGCGATGGGGGCCCTGGGGCGGGGAGCGACGCGAACTCGGCCGGGCCGCGGGATGGCGGCCTGGGTGGCGCCGGCGCAAGCCAAGCACCGGTACGCCTCTCCTGCGAGGTCGCCGGCGTCGAGAGCGACCTCGACGGCGACGGTTTGCGCTACGCTGCGGACAACTGCCCCTGCGTAGCCAATACCAGTCAGCGCGACGGCGACGGCGACGGCGTTGGCGATGCCTGCGACAACTGTCGCTCGAAGGCCAACGCCCCACAGGCCGGGGCTGTCCAGCTCGACGGCGACGGTGATGGCATTGGTGACGCCTGCGACAACTGCCCGCGGGTGGCGAACTACCAGCAAACGGACAGCGACGGCGACGGCACCGGCGACGCCTGCGCGCCGGCGACGGGCGGGCGGCCGCGCGCCGATGCCGACGGCGACGGTCGGGAAGACGGCGACGACAATTGCCCGACTCAGGCCAACCTCGGCCAAGAGGATCGCGATCAGGACGGCGTCGGCGACGCCTGCGACAACTGCGTGGCGGTGGCGAATCGCTTCCAGGAGAACGCCGACGGCAATGATCTTGGCGACGCCTGCGAGCCGGCCCTCGATCTGCCGGCCGCGACGCCGATCTGCGCCGACGCCACGGCGGCCGCGCAGTGGATCAAGCCCAACCTCTACCTGCTGCTGGATGCCTCGCTCAGCATGGACAACCCACCCGGCGGCGCGACGCGCGGCGACTCACGCCTGACCATCGTCAAGCGCGGCCTGGACGCGCTGGCACCTGCCCTGACCGCCGACTTCAACGTCGGCCTGGGGGCCTTCGGCAACGCGACGAGGCCGAGCAACGGCGCCTGCCAGGCGGCCAACCTGCCGCGCCAGCTGCTCGCGACGGGCCTGCATACGGCGCGGGAGCTGACTGAGTCGTACGGGAGCCTCGACGCGGAGACCTACACGCCCACGGCGCCGGCCCTGCGTCGCGTCCTGGCGCTGGAGCTCTACGGGCTGGCCGCCGATCCCTTGGCGGCCTCGCGGGGCAAGGCCGTGGTGCTGATCACCGATGGCGCGCCCAACAGCTCGGACGAGACCTGCTATGCGAATGGAAGCGAGACGGACATCAAGAACTCCGTCGCCGCGATCGAGGCCCTCGCCGATGCTGGGGTGCCGGTCTACGTGTTGGGCATCGCCGGGACGAACGAAGCCGTGATGGAGCGCTTTGCCCAGGCGGGAGGCACGAGCAACCCGGGCGATCCCAGCCGGCATTGGTTCCTGGTCTCGGACCAGAGCAGCCTGACGCAGGCGCTACAGGCGATCGCCAGCGCCACCGTTAGCTGTTCGGCGACGCTCGCGCTGGCCTCCGGCGCGGGGCAGCCGGATTATTCGCGCGTCACGGTGGCGACGACGATAGAGGCCCAGCGCAGCGTCGTGCCGCGAGGGACGCCCGACGGCTGGACGCTGCAGCCCGGCACGCCGCCGGTCGTGACGCTAGGGGGGGCCTCCTGCCAACAGCTCCGCGCCGCCGCCGCGGCGGGCAAGACGGTCCAGCTCGCGGCGCGCGTGGCTTGCCTCTCGAGCTGCGCCTCCGATCATGAGCTCTGCGGCAACCTGCTCGACGACAACTGTGACGGGCGGGTCGACGAGGACTGTCCAGCAGGCGGCGCGCCGGCCTGCACCTGCACGGCGACCGAAAGCTGCAAGGGCGGCTGCCCGCCCGTCTGCGCCCTCGCGCCGGAGCTTTGCGACGGGCTCGACAACAACTGCAACGGCGCGATCGACGAGGGCTGTGCCGGTCCCGTCGTCGTCTACTGAAGCCCGCGACCGCCAGCCGCGGAGGGCCCCTGCTGCCTCGGGCGGCGCTCTTGCCCGCGGCAAGCCCTTAGGTCATAAGTGACGCCGCTTCCGGCCGCGCAGCGCGGGCGGAGCAGGGGGGCGGTCAATGGCGAGGGCTTCGAGGTGGCGGCGTGGGCTCGCCAAGCGGGCTGGGGTCGGGCGCCTGGGCGGGTGGTGGGTCGCGGCGCTATTGTCGCTCGTGGCGGTGGCCACGCAGCCGCGCCCGGCGGTGGCCGAGGGGCGCTCCGCAGGCGCGGCGCGACGCTCCCAATTCGCGTGCCGCCTGGCCCGGCTTCGGCCAGCAGACGTCCAGGGTGGGCCCCGCGGCGTCGAGGTCGAGCTGCAGCGCGTCGTCAACCCCTCGGGTCAGCTCTCGACGAGGCCCCACCCCTCCGGGCTGGGCCATCCACTGACTCATGCTCTGATTACCACCGACTTCGCCGAATCGCAGCTCGAGCTGATCACCAAGCCACACCCATCGAACGACGGTGTGTTGGCGCAGCTCCAGGTGCTCCATGGCTTTGTCGCGCGGCACCTTGAGGGGGGCGAGCTGCCCTGGGCTGACAGCATGCCGGGTCCCCTGATGGGTCGTGGCAGTCTGCCGCTGGCGCAGCTCGGTACGTCCTATGCTGCTCGCCTCAAGGGCCTCTACCGCGCCGGCCTGGTCGCACGTTACGGGGATCTAATGCAGGCGATCTCCGGCGTTCATTTCAACTACTCCTTCCCGACGGGCCGGCTCGGGGCCGAGGGCCGGGGTGCTCTCCAGGCCGACGATCGGGGCGGGTTCTGGCAGACGCTGGCGCGGCTCCGCGGCGCGGAGGTCGCCGATCCGCCTTTCATCTCCGAGCAATACTTCGGCGTGCTGCGTAACTACCGCCGCGTGGCCTGGCTCACGACCTACCTTTTCGGCGCCTCGCCGGCGATCGACGCCAGCTTCCTCGATGGCGCCAGGCCGCCCGCTTATCTCCAGCCGGGCGTCGGCGACACGCTCCTCGCGCCCTTCGCGACCTCGCTGCGGCAGAGCGGCGACCTCGGCTACGGCCTCAAGGGCGCGGGCGCCCCGCGGGTCTCGGTCAATAGCCCGCGGCAATATCTGCGCGACCTCCAGCGCGCCCTACGAACGCCAAACCCCGCCTTCGCGCCCCTCGCCGGTCCGCTGACCGACGCTCAGCTCCAACAGGAATCGGAGCTCTACGGGCCCGCTCGCCCCAAGCACACGCCCGCGCCTGGTCAGCGGGTCATGCACGCGCTCGCGAATGGCGTCGAGTACGTCGAGCTGCGCAACCTCGACCGCAATCCCTTCCTGGCGACCGCGATCGATCCCGCCTCGATGGACTTCCTCGAGGCCCTGCTGGTCGCCAGCGCGCTGCATGAAAGCCCGCCCTTGAGCCGCCGGGAGGAGCGGGAGCTTGCGGCCAATCTTCAGCGCGTGGCCTGCGAGGGCCGCAGACCCGGCCTGCCGCTGCGTCGCGCTGGGCGCGAGGTGGAGCTGCGCGCCTGGGCGCTGGCGCTGCTCGACGAGCTGGTTGGCGTCTGCGCGCTGCTCGACGCTGGTTCTGGCGAGCCGGGGGCCGGGCGCTATCGCCGCGCCCTGGCGGCCCAGCAGGCCAAGCTCGAAGACCCGACGCTGACGCCCTCCGCGCGCGTGATCGCGGCGCTGAGTGAGCGCTCCTTCGTCGACCACACGCTCGAGCTCTCGCGCGCCCATCAGGCCGCGCTGCTCGGCGCGCCGCTCTCCGCCGAGCGCGTGGCGACGCTCGCGGCCGCGGCCGCGGACTCGAGCGCCTTGGAGCGCGCCATGAGGGAGGGTGATGCGGCGTCCGGTCGCAGCTTCGAGCAGTACGTCCTGAAGTATCTCGCCCAGACGAAGACCCCACCCGCGGCGTGGTTGCTCGAGGCGCGAAGCCCTGCTCCAGTCCGCGGGGCGCACGCAGCACCGACACCCGCCCTCGGCGCCGCCCCGTAGTCGCGGGGCGGCGGTCGCGCGGGCCCGTCCGGCGCACCTTCCTCCCAGGAGCCAAGGCTGATGAAACGCATACGCTACCAAGCCGCCGGCCTCGCGCTGCCGCTGGGCGCCTTCCCCGCGGTGGCGCTGCGGGCCGCGCTGCGCGAAGGCTACTCGGCTGCCCATCTGAAGCAGGACGTGCTCGCGGGCCTGGTGGTGGGCATCGTGGCCTTGCCGCTCGCGATGGCCTTGGCGATCGGCGTCGGGGTGGCGCCGCAGCACGGCCTCTACACCGCGATCATCGCTGGCTTCGTCGTCGCCGCGCTCGGCGGCTCGCGGACGCAGGTCTCGGGACCGACGGCGGCCTTCATCGTGATCCTCGCGCCGCTGCACGCCAAGTTCGGGATGGCGGGCCTGCTGCTTGCGGGGCTGCTCGGCGGCGCGATTCTGATCGCGATGGGGGTCTTTCGGCTGGGGCGTCTGATTCAGTTCATCCCGCATCCGGTGACGACGGGTTTCACCGCGGGCATCGCCACCGTGATCGCCACCCTGCAGCTCAAGGACCTCTTCGGCCTGACCCTGGCGGGTCAGCCCGAGACCTACGTCGAGCGGGTCTTGCTGATGGTGCGGGCGCGGGGGACGGCCTCCTGGGCAGAGCTCCTCCTGGGGCTGCTCACGCTCGCCATCCTCGTCTTCTTCCCGCGCGTTACGCGGCGCCTGCCGGCGCCCCTGGTGGCGCTGCCGGTGGCGGCCCTCAGCGCCGCCGCGCTCGCCCGCTGGTGGCCGGGCTTTCACGTGGCGACGATCGCGAGCCGCTTTCAGACGACGGTCGGCGGAGCCGTGCTCCACGGCATCCCGCAGCTCCCGCCGCTGCCGCAGCTCCCGTGGCATGCCAGCGGTCCTGGCGGCGCCGTCTTCAGCCTGAGCTTCGAGGGCTTCCGGGCGCTGCTGGCGGGGGCCTTCGCCGTCGCCATGCTGGGCGCCATCGAGTCGCTGCTCTCCGCCGTCGTCGCCGACGGGATGGCTCGGACGAAGCACGATCCCGATGCCGAGCTGATCGCCCTCGGCGTCGGCAACCTGCTCGTGCCCTTCTTCGGCGGGATCGCGGCGACCGGGGCGATCGCCCGCACCGCGACAAATATCAAGGCCGGCGCGCGTTCACCGATCGCCGCGATGGTGCATGCGCTGACGATCCTCGCCGCGGTGCTGCTCTTCGCGCGCGTGCTGGGCTACCTGCCGATGGCGTCGCTCGCCGCGCTGCTGCTCCTCGTCGCCTGGAACATGTCGGAGGTGCGGCACTTCCTCCACACCTTCCGCGTCGCGCCGAAGAGCGACGTCGCGGTGCTGCTGACCTGCTACGGGCTGACGGTGGGCTTCGACATGGTGATCGGCGTCGCGGTGGGGATGGTCTTGGCGGCGCTGCTCTTCATGCGCCGGATGGCCGAGGTCACCGACGCTCATCTCGCCAGCGAGCGGAGCCCGCAGATCAGCGGCGCCATTCCGCCTGGGGTGGCGGTCTACGAGATCTCGGGGCCGCTCTTCTTCGGGGCCGCGCAGAAGGCGATGGCCGCGCTGGAGATCGTCGCGGGTGAGACCAAGGTCGTGGTGCTCTTGATGGAAGGGGTCAACGCGATGGACGCCACCGGGCTCGTGGCGCTCGAGAGTGCGCTTGGTTCGCTCCGCACCCAGCGCTGTCTGGCGATCCTCTGCGGGGTCCACGGGCAGCCCCTCGGGCTGTTGCAGAGGGCGCAGCTCGAGGCCCGCGAGGGTCTGCTCCTCTGCCCGAGCGTGCCCGAGGCGCTGGCGGCCGCGGCCGCCCACGTCGGCTCCTAGCGGCGCTCGGCGGCGAGCGCGCGGATCAGGCGGACGACAGCGGCAGCGGCCTCCGGGCGGGCGGCGGCGCGCATCGCCTGGCTCATCGAGGCCAGGCGCGGTGGGTCGTTGAGCAGCGCGGCGAGCAGGGCGGCGAGGTCGTCGGGGTTGAGGGCGCCCTGCGGCAGCAGCAGGGCGGCGCCGGTCTGGGCCAGCTCGCTGCCGTTGGCGGTCTGATGATCGTCTGCCGCGTGTGGATAGGGCACCAGCACGGCGGGCAGGCCGGCGACCCTAAGCTCGGCGATCGTCGTCGCCCCGGCGCGGCTGAGCACCAGGTCGGCGCCGCGATAGGCCTTGGCCATGTCCTCAATGAAGGGCTCGACGCGGGCGGCCACGCCAGCGCGTTGGTAGCGCTCGGCGACCCAGGACGCATCGGCCGGGCCGGTCTGGTGCGTGATCAACAGGGCGGGCAGGGCCCCCGCGAGCCGTGGCGCGGCCGCGCTGATCGCCTCGTTGAGGGCCCGCGCACCCTGGCTGCCGCCGAGCACCAGCAGGGAACGTCCGACTCCCGCACCCGGCGGCTCGCGAGGCTGCTGTAGGGCGGCGACGAGCTCAGGGCGCAGCGGGTTGCCGAGCAGGGCGGCCCGGCCCGCCGGCAGCCGCCGCGCGGCCTCGGTGAAGGCCACCACGACGTGCGTGGCGCAGCGCGCCAGCAGGCGGTTGGTCAGGCCGGGAATCGCGTTTTGCTCGAGCAGCAGCACGGGAAGGCGGGCGAGGGCCGCCGCCGCCACCAGCGGGCCGGAGGCGTAGCCGCCGACACCGACGACGACCTGCGGCGCGAAGTCGCGCAGTAACGCGCGGGCGCGCAGCAACGCGGGCGGGAGGCGCGCGAGGGTGCGCAGGCGGCCCATCGTCGTGGCACCCTTGAGGCGGCCAGCGGGCAGCTGGACCAGCTCGAAGCCATGCGCGGGGACGAGCTCGCGCTCGAGGCCCTCGGCGCCGACGAAGAGGATGCCGGCAGCCGGTTCGGCGGCGCGCAGCGCCTGGGCAACGGCGAGCGCCGGGAAGACATGGCCCCCGCTGCCGCCGCCGGCGATCAGCACGCGGAGCTGCGGCGCGGCTGGCGTGGCTGGGGCGGCTGGTGCGGCTGGCGTGGTCATCGCGAGGTCCTCCTGGCCCGAGCATCCTGGCGCGGGCCGGCGGCGGCGACGCGCGGTGGCCGGTCGCTGGCCCCCGCTAGCAGCCCGTGTCGGCGTCGACGCCTGGCCTGCCCCGCGCGATGATCACCCGTGGCAGACGCCGGCGATTGCCGCGCGTATCCCAGCGGTCGCGCCAGCGCAGCGCCGGAGCGCTTGGCGGGGGATGCCGGGCCGCGATGTTGAGCAGCACGCCGATCGCGAAGAGCTGCACGACCAAGGCCGAGCCACCGTAGGAATAGAAGGGGAGGCCGATCCCCTTGGTCGGCACCATGCCGAGCACCACGGTCATATGCAGCACCGCCTGCAGCCCGATCGTGGCGCTGAGGCCAAAGGCGAGATAGGTGCCAAAGAGGTCGTGGGCCCCCAGCGCCGCGCGCATGCCGCGTACGACCAGCAGCGCGAAGAGCAGCACGACGGCGCCCAATCCGACCAGCCCGAGCTCCTCGCCCGTGATCGCGAAGATGAAGTCCGTGTGGGCCGCGGGGAGAAAGAGCAGCTTCTGCTTGCCGCTGCCCAGCCCGAGCCCGAAGATCCCGCCTGAACCGACGCTGATCAGCGACTCGCTGATCTGATAGCCGACGTTGCTGCGAAAGGCCCAGGGGTCGATGAAGGCGATCATGCGCCGCAGTCGCCAGGGGGTGCCGACGATTTGCTGATAGGCGACCGGCGCGGCGCTGAGCACGGCGATCAGCAGGTAGCTGACGCGGGCGCCGCTGACGAAGAGCAGCAGCAGCGCCACCCCGAGCAGCAGCGCCGCGGTGCCGA